>JASLTU010000100.1:0-1417 GCA_030742755.1 Acidimicrobiales bacterium
AAGCGTTAAAGTGGCTTTTTTTGCTTGAGTTAAGAGATTTTTTTTCATGTGAACTTTATTTCCGTGCTTAAGACAACAGTTCAGAAATATCAATTACAACGAGAATAGACAAGAGAATAATCACACCTATATTCACGGCTGCTACCACCCACTTCAAGTTGTGGTCACTTTTCCAGAATCTACGAATACTCAAAACGTTAAAGAATATTGCAACGAGTCCAATAGGTAGGCCTAAACCCGCGGTAATTCCTCCAGCAACACCTAGTAGCGGTAAAAGCCAGGGAAATACGACGTAGGTTAGTGTGCACCTAATACCGGAGATGACCATAGAAGTGGAAAAGGTCTTACTGGCTGATTCCAACTCAGTATCTTTAGTAATATCGAGACTCATACCCTAAGCCTGCCACGAAAAAAACATTTATGGTTAAAACTCCGATACATATTAAGTCGATCAAATGAGGATAGTTTCATTTAGAGACGGAAGGTAATTATATGTCAATCTTAATGAAGGACTTTGCAGAAACTAAAGGCCAAGAAGTGGCTTTAGTTGATGATAACGGTTCGATAACTTGGAAAGATTTTGATAGGCGAGTGAACTCTTTAGTCAATGGATTTCGAGAGTCGGGTTTGAAGCAAGGTGATTCCGTGGCAATCATCGCAGGAAACAGAATGGAATGGTTTGAAACATCTTTTGCTTGCGCTCATGCCGGCCTTATATACGTACCGGTTAATTGGCACTGGGTTGCTGATGAACTTGCTTACGTTTTTGAAGATTCTGCCTGTAAAGCAGTAATGGTTGATGAAAGATTTCAAGATGAAGTGAAAAAAAGTCTAAATGATTCACGTTCTAAAAATGTTTCCTTAGTTTTGCAGACAGGCGGTAATCCTGATTCAAATTTTGTCAATTATGAGGAGTTTTTAACAGCCCAGTCAGAGGCAGAGCCAGATAATCAACTACTCGGAGGTCCAATGTTCTACACCTCCGGAACAACTGGGAGACCAAAAGGGGTCCGAAGTGGCCTAACAGAATCCGGACCTGGTGTGACGCCTGATGTCATGCAACTGGTGGCCGCAGGCTTTGCAGCCATGTTGCCAGTGCCGGGCGTAACAGCTCTTTGTGGACCGGTCTACCATTCTGCTCAATGGGCATTTTCCTGGTTGCCAATGATTGCTGGCTCCTCAGTTGTCATGCAGCACAAATTTGACCCTTCAGGATTATTGTCACTGATGGACGAACACAAAGCAACAAATGTGCATCTGGTACCCACTCAATTTAAGAGATTATTAGATCTATCAGATGAGGAAAAGAAAAGTTTTAAAGGTGATTCTCTTAAAACGGTTCTACATGGTGCAGCACCATGTCCACCAAAAGTCAAAATTCAAATGATCGACTGGTTGGGTGAAAAGATAACTGAAT
>JASLTU010000101.1:0-1410 GCA_030742755.1 Acidimicrobiales bacterium
GTGTTAATGACACCCATAGGACCATGCGGCACCTGTGAGATGTGTGGTCTCAACAGACACACTCTTTGTGAAAGGGGGCAAACATTCGTTTTTGGAACATTCCCAGATGGAAGTACGCCTTTCAGTAGAGGTGACACTCCTATTTATCAGGGACTTGGAGTCGGTGGTTTCGCAGAATACACAGTTTTAGAAGAGAGGAACGTTGTCAGAGTTGAAAAAGGTATTCCTCTGGAAACGGTTTGCTTAATAGGGTGTGGGGTCCAGACAGGTGTCGGCTCTGTTCTAAACACTGCGAAAGTCACTCCCGGTTCAACTGTTCTTGTTATGGGCCTTGGTGGAGTAGGTCTCTCTGTCGTTCAGGGGGCTTGTATAGCCAAGGCAGAGAAAATAATTGCTTCAGATCCTGTTGGAGAAAGAAGAGAAAAGGCTCTTAAATTAGGGGCAACTAGTGTTATCGATCCTAATAATGATGATCTGCTTAATGCCGTAATGGAGTTAACGTTTGGAAAAGGAGTTGATTATGCTTTTGACGCTGTGGGAAGTTCAGAACTAATTGCGCTTGGCCTAACTCTGAGCAAGCAGGGTGGAAGCACTGTAATAGTGGGTGCTCCAGCAGCCGATGAGGAACTAAAATTCTCATCTGCGTTGCATTTAATGATGACAGAAAAGCGTTTACTGGGATCTCTTCTTGGTTCATGTAATGCTCAAAAAGACATCCCACTTCTAATCGACTACTGGCAAAAAGGTTTACTTGACTTGGAAAGCATGATTACCCAGACTTATCCATTGGATGAGATAAACACAGGAATAGCTGATTTGAGAAATTCAACAGGGATCAGAAGCGTCATAAAAATTGATAAGGGCTAACAGAAACTTGAAAGAGCGCATCGGATATTTGGTAACTGCTTTTTCAGCTATTAGTGCAATCGTATTTTCCATATTGGTTTCTCAGAAAGGCATACTTTGGGGCGAAATAGGCCTAAGTCGTTGGATGTATGAAAATACGCCAAACTTCCTAGACGTTCTTGGAGATATTATTGACGCTCCTATTACCGATATCGGAGCTCCTTTGCTTTTCATCGTAATCTCAATTTTGGTCTATTTAAGTTGGGGTCGTTACGCGACAATCGGGATAGTTATGGCGGGATCGATGACGGGCTTGACCAGAATTTCCGACATTGTAGAAAGATCTGGACCTAATGAAAATTTTATTTTCTACAATTCAAGCTTCATTTATGGAGAAGGTGGCTATCCAAGCGGTCATATCGTCTATGCGATAATGATATTCGGAATGATTGCTTACTTGGCGGAAAAGCACGCAAAGGAACAGAACAAACTCCTGATCAAGTGCTCAATGGGTTTTCTGATTTTACTGAATCTTTGGACGCGAATAAGCGGACTCCATCATTG
>JASLTU010000102.1:0-1348 GCA_030742755.1 Acidimicrobiales bacterium
GTTGCTTGCTTATGAAGTCACTCGAGAACTTCCAATTCAAGAAGTTGAAATTGAAACCCCGCTAATGAAAACAAAGATGCCCCAACTGAATGAAGTTCCATCTGTTGTATCAATTCTAAGAGCCGGAAATGGACTTCTCGAAGGGGTGCTCCAGGTGATACCAGACGCAAGAGTTGGACACGTCGGTTTGTACCGAGACCATGACACATTAGAAGCAGTTGAGTACTACTGTAAGTTTCCACCTCTCCAAGGAGGAATGACTATAGTTGTCGACCCAATGTTAGCGACAGGTAACTCTGCTAGTGCGGCCTTGTCAAGAGTGAAAGAAGAAGAGCCAGCGTCAATTAGATTCCTATGCCTTTTAGCCGCCCCGGAGGGCGTTGAAGCATTACAGGAGGCGCATCCAGATGTTGAGATTTGGACAGCTTCACTAGATGAAAGATTGAACGAGAAGGGTTACATAATGCCTGGATTGGGTGACGCTGGCGACCGGATCTATGGGACTACATAAGCGAAATAAAGGAGCAATTGGGCTTTTTGTGTTGCTCATCCTTTCGCTTTCAGTTTTCTATTCCTCCTTTGGAGATACTGCTTCTGGTTTAGAAGATAAAAAAACTATTTATTTAACATTTGATGATGGTCCACATCCAATTTTTACTCCTTTTATATTGTCTCTCCTTGATGAAAATGGTGCTAAGGCAACTTTTTTTCCGATAGGAAATCGTCTTGAAGAACGTTGGGAAGAAGATGATCTGCAAGACCTTTTAAATCGTGGCCATGCAATCGGAAATCACTCATGGAGCCATCGAGATCTAAGTAAAGAAAATAACAACGGAACAATCTTTCAACTTACTCAAAGTTCACTTATTACTGAAAAACTGGCAGGTTTTCAGCCCAGTTGCTTTAGAGCACCGTTTGGAGCTTTGAATCAAAGTGTTTTAGATAGTGCCGATTCATTAGGCATGAAACATGTCGGCTGGACGGTAGACCCACAGGAGTGGAGTGATACTTCGGTAGAAAATTCCATGAATCATATTGTTAAGCGTGTCGAAGATAAAGCAATTGTTTTACTACACGATCGCAGATTTTTAGCACTTCCAATAGTGAGAGAAATTTTCAAAACTTTCCCTACTGAGGAATGGAGTTATGAGACACTCCCGGATTGTCGAAATGACAATGAAAAAAATTCACGCTCCGTTATCCGAAGTAAAGGAGACGTCCCAATCGGAAAAGTTGAACAAGTAAAAAAAGTGGGAGAGGGTTATTTCTTTAGCGGTTGGGCTTACGATCCAGATCTACCAAATGGTGGCCTCCAAGTTTTAATTGAGGAGCCAAATGATCTATACCC
>JASLTU010000103.1:0-1347 GCA_030742755.1 Acidimicrobiales bacterium
GCAGTACCTGTAGAGGAACAGTCCCCTTTCATTCCTTTAACCGCACGCTCTGGGCAAATCGCTCACTCTTTAGGTCGTTGGATAAGAAACCCTCTCGCTATATGGCCAAGAGGAAAATCAGACTCGTAAGTGGAACTAATGGTTCAATTGCTCGATTAATGCTGTAAAACCGACGTCACTTTCAAGATCGGATTGCGAAACAGTTTGCCCTATTAGAGTTCTTCTCCTAAGTAGATCATCTGAATCACATATGGACTCATATCTTTTCATGACTGATATTTCAGCTGGGGCGTAGTTAATTTTCTCACTTAATCTTTCACCCGACGCAGGCTCCTTAGACATTATTTCCAGAATCTCAAAAGAGCGTGAGCCATGACGTCTCCAAAGTTCATTGGCTTCATCATGATCTATACCGTTATTATTTGCAGCATGAAGAAAAATTGACCTTTCTGCATCAGATGGTTCTCCGTACCAACGTCTTGTTGGTTTCGAAGTCTTGTAGCCAAGACTCTCTAACGAGCTGACCACCTCCTCGCCAACGTTTAAACAGTCCGACAGTTTCCCTCCCAATACAGAAATCATTCGATACCGCCTATTCGTTTCAACTTCGTGTCGTCGCGACAACTCGGTCCAATCCTTATCTTGATCAACGCCTCCTTTTGGAATCACAAGCGGTCTAACTCCAACTCTTTCAGCAATCACATCCCCTGCAACAAGTGGTTTCGAAAGGGAAAGTTTCGTATTTGCTTCTTTAAGTAAAAAATCGATGTCGTTACTGTTAACTTTCACTTCGTGCTCTTTAACACGTTCATCAGTTGTACCTATAACAGAGCAATCTCCCATTGGTATTACATAAAAAAGGCGTTGTGTCTCATCGAAAAAAGCCAATATTCTTCCGGAATCAGTCACTCTAGGTACGACCAAATGGACACCTTTTGAAAAAACGAGTTGACTCTCTGTTTCTGTCTTCGTCATATTGCAAATTTCTTTCACCTCGGGTCCTGAAGTGTTTATAAGAATGTCAGAAGTCGTTTCGAACTCTTGATCTAATATTTCGTCTCTTACTTTTAAATTCCACATTTTCTTGGAGTAGTCAGCCTCCAGGACAGTCATATAGTTGCCAACTGACGCCCCTCTATTTTTTGCATCTACGATCATTTGAATAACAAATCTTGAGTCATTGTCAACAATTAAGTGGTCGGAATATTCAATCCCTCCTATCAAAGTCTCAGCGTTAATTGAAGGCTCAAGCCTTTTAATGGTTCGCGGCGACCGGTAACGCGGTCTTTTTGTGGCAAATTGTCCAATACCCCAGTAAGCATTTGCTCCAAGTGAAGCAAACCAGGG
>JASLTU010000104.1:0-1320 GCA_030742755.1 Acidimicrobiales bacterium
ATGACTTTGAGTTTGAAATACCTAATTTTGAAATAGATAGGCCAGTATGTTTATGGTTAAAGAATGAAGGTTCTTTGCGGTATAACAGTTTTATAGGGTGCCATAATGCATATAACTGATAATGAGCGAGAGGGTTTACAAAAATCGTTTCGTAATCTAACCGTCTTCACATCGAAATTAGCAAACGTGGAAATAGAAGACCTACCGACTGAAGTTTCCGGACCAGCTATATACGCATGTAACCACAGAAGCCTTTCTGACTTATTAATAGCGGGTCCCACATTTTTACACTGGGCTCAACCTATAAGAGCTTTGGTTGCGGCCTCATATTTTGAACACCCACTTATTGGGCCGCTTTTACGTTATTTGAAATGCATTCCCGTGCAGGGAACGGAAGCTATTGAACAAGCTGCGGATTCGCTAAGCAAGGGTTGGTCAGCGGCGATAATGCCAGAGGGAAGGGTTGTTCCTAAATCCGAATGGATTGAACAAGGTGTGGCTAAAGGTCACGTTGGTGTGGGAAAACTCGCTTTAGAGACAGGGCTTCCTGTTGTTGCTTCAGGGGCTAGTGGTAGTGAACTTCTTTGGCCCAGAGGTAAATATCTTCCCTATATGAAACCGTGGAATAGACAGAAGGTTGTTTTACGTTGCGAGTATTTAGGAGTCATTGATCAGGCGACCCCTCGTGAGGCAACAGATCAAATAATGAACGGAGTTAAAAGCTGTGTGGAGAGGGCGGAGCAAGAAACAGGGTTCACAAGGTAATTTTTAAAAGTGGTAAGGAAAGGATGAGAAATCTCGCTCGCGTTTCTCTAGAAAAGCCTCCCTGCCTTCAGTAGCTTCATCAGTTGAGTAAGCAAGTCTTGTTGCTTCGCCTGCAAAAAGTTGTTGTCCGACCAGTCCATCGTCGATCAAATTGAAAGCAAATTTGAGCATTCGAATTGCGGTCGGGCTTTTAGAATTGATCTCTTTGGCCCACTCCAATGCTTCGGATTCAAGATCATTGTGAGGAACTACTTTATTTACCATTCCCATCTGGAATGCCTCTTCAGCATCGTAAGTTCGACCTAAAAAGAAAACTTCCCTAGCGAATTTTTGACCGACTTGTCTAGCTAAGTAAGCAGATCCGTATCCACCGTCGAAGCTTGCTACATCTGCATCAGTTTGCTTAAATTTTGCGTGCTCTCGACTAGCGATCGTCAAGTCTGAAACTACGTGCAGACTATGACCTCCTCCAGCGGCCCAGCCTGGGACTACTGCAATGACCACCTTGGGCATAAATCGGATCAGTCTTTGAACTTCGAGTATGTGAAGCCTGCC
>JASLTU010000105.1:0-1233 GCA_030742755.1 Acidimicrobiales bacterium
ATTAATGGCTGACCACCATGGGCAAAATGTTATGGAAACAGCTAAAAACCTTTGCGGCACTTCAGGAATGATTAAAGGATCTGGTCCTACTGGAAAAATCGATCCATTATTAAGCTCAGGCCCTACACAAATAAACGTCGATAAAAGAAACTTCCCCACCAGCGATCCAATATGGCATTTTGGATTTCTTTTTTCCCCTGCCCTCACTCTCGGAGGAGGGACATTCGCCGTTCAGCGAAATATCGTAGCCGAAAGAGTGTTAGGTCTCCCGCGAGATATAGACGTTGAAGAGGGAAAAACTTGGTCGGAAGCAAGAAAACAATGAAAAACACGGTACTTGAAACACGTGCAACAAGCATCGACTTCTACTTAAAAGATATTCGACCGCCAAAACTAGTCCTTTCAAAACAAAAAGAAACTGAACTCTCCGAACGACAACAAAACCTTCTTTCAGGTTTAGGAAAACTTTTTAATGAAGGATTCGCTCACCTGACGATGGCAGAAATTGCAAAAAGTCTTAACTGTTCTCTAAGAACTCTTTACAGCCTGGCCCCCAGCAAAGAACAACTAGTTCTCATAGTCATCGAAAGAAATCTATGGTCTAAAGGCAGAACAGCAATGGCCGCCATATCACCTAATATGCAGCCATTAAAAGCTATTCGTACCTACCTTCAAGCCGCTAATATGGCCGCTGCAAAAACAACGGAAGCTTTCGCTCAGGATCTTCAAAAAATGCCTGCAGCTCAAAAGTTGATAGAAGATCACAACTCTTACCTGATCGCTATTACTCACCGCTTATTAGACATCGCTGTAGAAAAAGGTGAGATTGGAGAGGTTGATACGGCAGCAATTGCACGACTAATGGCTGGAATCGGAAGAGACTTTTCCAGACCAGAAGTTATTGGCTCTCTTAGATCTTCACCAAAAGAAGCTGCAGACGAAGCTCTCGACCTCATACTCGCAGGTTTAGCTACCCAGAAAAATAACCGGAAACAATCAATTTAACTTCAAGGACACATATGGATATAAATCAAACAATCAAAGATCTTGTTGCAGAACAAAAGGCACTCGATGATGTCGTCGCAACATTAGATAACCAAATGTGGAAAACACCTACTTCAAGTGACAGGTGGAACGTAGCTGACCAAATCGGCCACCTTGCCTACTTTGACAATGCAGCTTCTTTAGCTATTACTGATCCTGATAAATTTAGATCTTCCATAGATGATCTTG
>JASLTU010000106.1:0-1127 GCA_030742755.1 Acidimicrobiales bacterium
GCTGTTAACGGACCTGAAGCATCTGACCATTTCACGCTTGGAAAATACCGTTCATTAACCCCAGAATCCCTATTGGCCACATGGAGAGAAGGTCGTGAGAATTTAGAAAATGCAGCCTCAACACTTGAAAATGAAAGCCGAGTTATTTGGTATGGACCTTCAATGGGTTCCAACTCATTCTTGACTGCAAGACTCATGGAAGTTTGGGCTCATGGCCAAGACATCATCGATGCAGTGGGAGGTGACCGTCCAGACACAGAGAGACTTCGCCATATCGCTCATCTTGGTGCAATAACTCGCCATTGGTCTTATATAAACAGACAGCTAGAGGTTCCAGAAGGAGAAGTTCATCTTTCAATAACGGGACCTGATAAACAGATTTGGAGTTGGGGTCCTTCTGACTCACCGGATTCTATTGAAGGGCTCGCTAAGGATTTCTGTCTTGTGGTCACCCAACGTAGACACCTTGGCGATACCGAGCTTAGAGTGAAGGGAAAACTCGCGAAAGAATGGATGGAACTTGCACAAGCTTTCGCTGGACCCCCTACAGACGGGCCTACGAAAAGGAGTAACTGATGAACCTTGTAGGAACAGAGTTCGAAGATGGAGTTTTAACCGTAACTCTCCGCGATGAGGAAAACAGGAATGCTCTCAGCGTAGGACTAACTTCAGAATTAGCACAAACTCTCGATGAAGCAGAAGAAAACCCTGAAGTACGAGTAATTGTTTTGACTAATAGCGGCCGAGTTTTTTGTGCAGGAGCAGACCTGTCGGAAAGATCAGCAAGTAAGAAAAGTGAATCTCCAACTAAACCAGTCGATCCATTAGAAATTTTCAGTCGGTTCAGAAAATCGTCTAAACCTTACATAGGTAAAATCGCTGGACACTGCGTGGCGGGTGGAATGGGACTCGCTGCAGCGATGGATATCTCAATCGCTATAGAGGAAGCAAAATTTGGCTTTACTGAAGTTCGTATAGGTGTGGCGCCTGCGATGATTTCTGTACTGTGTCTTCCAAAAATGCGCCCTGCTGAAGCCAGCGAGGCTTTTCTTCGCGGTAACCGTTTCTCAGCTTCAGAAGCTGCACGAATGGGTTTAATTAATTCTGCAGTTCCAGAAGATGAAATC
>JASLTU010000107.1:0-1123 GCA_030742755.1 Acidimicrobiales bacterium
CTAACGATAATTGTTCAACACTGATGCCAGTATCGGAAGTAAATTTGTCAAATAGGTTCTCAGAGACAGCAAAGGAATCATGTGTAATGAGGGTGACAGTTGATTCGTTGGTTTCTTTAGTAGGTGATTCAGAACTCCCGCAGGCAAAAAGAGCAAAAATTATTATTACTGATGGAATCTTGAGATACTTTTTCATATTCCTCCGCTGGCATTATCCAGATCAGGTTCTCGGGTCAACTGCCCTCCGAATTCGGATTCAGTCCTCTCAGCTCGGACGGTCCGAGCTCCCCGTATTTCAGTTCATATAATATCCCATATGGGTGTATTAGTGTAAATCGTTCTAACTAGGAGAAAAATGAATTTTGATTCGATGCGCGTTTTAATTACTGGTGGTGGGACTGGGATTGGACGAGCGTGTGCAGAGGCATTAGCAACACAAGGTGCGACAGTCATAATTTGTGGCAGAACCTTGGAAACACTGGAAAAAACAAAAGAAGAAATATATTCGAAGCATGGTGTCAAAATTGATCATCTAATTTGTGATGTAACACATGAAGAAGCCGTTGAAGAGTGTTTCGCCAAAGCTGCTGGGGCTTCCGAAGAACTAGCAGGAGTAGTCGCTAATGCTGGTGGAGCAATTGGGCTTGGCAGATATCAAGAATTGAACGCTGAGCAATATTTAGACACTTTGAAACTTAATGTTTTAGGAACAATGCACTGCGTTAAACATTCGATTCCATATCTTGCTAACAACGGTGGGGGGTCCTTCATCGGAATGTCTTCAATAGCCTCTACCTTGACTCACCGTTTTTTTGGGGCGTACACGGTTTCAAAAGCAGGTATAGAAGCAATGATGAAGAATGCAGCTGATGAATACGGAAGTCAAAAAATTAGATTTAATTCTGTCAGACCGGGTTTTATCGCAACCGAAATGATGGATGTGATTCCACGTGATAGCGAGATTTTCGATAGTTATGTGAGGAACATACCTTTAGGTGAAGTCGGTCAGCCAGAAGACGTTGCTTCGCTTGTGAAGTTTTTAATTGGTTCGGAATCAAACTGGATCACTGGTCAAACATTCACTATTGATGGAGGACACTCTTTGCGATCAGGACCTGATTAT
>JASLTU010000108.1:0-1107 GCA_030742755.1 Acidimicrobiales bacterium
GATGGAATGAGTCGCACTGGTTTTCCTTGGGCAGATATTGCTAATGACGGCTCTTCAATAATTGGAAAACATGACAGCACGGGTGGCGAAGTTTCTATTGGAACTGTTACTTCACAACTTCTTTACGAAATCGGATCACCTTCTTACCTCGGTCCTGATGTAACTGCAAGATTCGACACTTTGGAATTAAAACAAGTGTCACCTGATCGAGTTCTCATAGAAAACGTAAAAGGCGAACCACCACCAGAGACATTAAAAGTATCAATGAATAAACTCGGTGGCTACAGGACCGATATGTCAATTGCTTTAACTGGTTTAGACATAGAGAAAAAGGCAGAACTGGTGGAAGAGGCATTCTGGAGAGCATGCCCACACGAACCTGAAGACTTTGAATCTGTCAAAACAAAAGTTGTCAGGACCGACAAAGAAGACCCTGACACCAACGAAGAGGCGGTTGCCTTATGGAGAATAACCGTAAAAGACCAAGATGAAAGAAAAGTCGGCAGAGCTATATTCAATTCTGTAAACGAACTTGGTTTAGCGACAATACCCGGCATGTTCGGCATAGGGGGCGGTGGAAATGCTAAACCATTTGGGATTCATTGGCCTGCTCTGATTCCAAGTGACTTAGTTCCTCAACACGTAATAACCCTTGATGGCGAACAAACCATTGTCGAATCGCATATCTCAGGCAATCCTGTCACCATAGATCTTCCTAATGACGCTGCTTCTATAGATGATTTCGGGAAAACCGTAAAAGCCCCTCTTGGGCTATTAGTGGGAGCAAGGTCTGGCGATAAAACAGGCAATGCTAACCTCGGAGTTTTCGCCAGAAGTAACGAGGCTTGGGTTTGGTTGGACAATTTCTTGACAACAGAAAAACTTCAAGAACTTTTACCTGAAACAGCTGAATTGCAAGTAGACCGATACCGATTACCTAAGCTGTTTTCACTTAACTTTTTAGTACATGGCCTCCTAGAAGAAGGAGTTGCTTCTTCCACACGGCAAGACAGCCAAGCTAAAAGTTTTGGAGAATGGCTTCGTGCCAGAGTGGTCGATATACCTGAAAAGCTCATTAACTGACTATGGACTTCGACTTCCCACCTG
>JASLTU010000109.1:0-1074 GCA_030742755.1 Acidimicrobiales bacterium
ATGCCTATTCGATATTCAGGGTCGTTCAAGAAGGGCACTACCGGCTTGGTGCCTACGAGGTTAATGTAAGTAACGTAACTCGTCGCAGCAGCAAATAGAGACGGAAGTAAGGCGCGTCTATTTACATCGTCTCTATAGGGTGCTTCAAGAGCGAAAAGAACTCCAGTTGCTGGAGCCTTAAAGACTGCTGCAACTCCTGCTGCGGCACCTGCAGTGAGCAGAACTTGGATGTCTTCTCGTCGAATCCAATTTTTGAAACGTTCTGAAAGGGTAATACCGGTTGTCGCACCGGCATAAATTGATGGTCCTTCCAAACCAAGGGAACCACCCATTCCTATAGTCGCTACACCAGCTAGAAGTTTGACTGGAAGATCCCTTAAAGGAAGTCGGGGTTTTCTTTCATGAAATGCTCTTACAAATTCATCGGATGTTCCGGCTCCTGAATTTTTTCCAAAAAAATGAATTATAGAGACAGCTAAAAGTAAGCCTATTCCAGGTGCCAAAGCGATTTGCCACAGGGGACGCTTAGTTATTTCTCCCAGAAGAATGTCGTCTGTCAGGATTTCGAACCCTGCTATCAGAAATGCGACAATAAAACCAGTAGCAATTGACAAAAGGAGAACTGGACTATTTCCTGTTGGTAGCAGTTTTTTGAGTTTCTCCATTAGACCATTCATACAGGTAGTCAGCGCATGATCCTCATGTGTGAGAAGATTGACTTGAATTCTTAAAAATAAGAGGCACAATTAATTATGAGAAAAAAGCAGCGAAAAGTTAAAGATCCGCTTCTAATTTCTTTGATAAGAGCCTTGAGTGAAGACAGAGTAACAGATGGGGCTTCTGCAAGACATATATATAGCAAAGATGGTTCCGTAATGCAGGGAGGTCGTGCTGGGATTATATGTTTTCCAGAAGATACTTCAGAAGTCGCAAAATGTGTTTCGATAGCTAATGAATATGACCGAGAGTTTGTAACGCGCGGGGCGGGAACCGGTTTAGCAGGAGGAGCCGTCCCTTGTAATGACCCAATAATGATTGTTACGACCCGGATGAACAAGATTCTAAATGTTGATT
>JASLTU010000010.1:0-37061 GCA_030742755.1 Acidimicrobiales bacterium
CCATCAAGTAATCAAACAGGTCGGTAACTACAGCGACATTTACAATAGAAACCTCAATCCAGTAGGTCTCTATCGTGAAGGTTCCGCTAACGCTGGCTGGAAAGATGGTGGATTAATTTACGCTCCACCAGCACGATAAGTAAAACTCTTATCTTTTAAAAAGTCCTAATGGCCCAAGGTGAATTTCACCTTGGGCCTAGGACTTTTTTACTTATACAGGGACCTAAGTATTTGCTATGATTTCCATAACCCAGTCTCAGGTTTAAGCGAAAAGAAAACCTATGCAATCATCCGCAGAAGAAAAATCGAGCACACTAAAAGCAGTCTCGCAAAGAGTTCCTTTATGGCGTGATGTAGTTGTTATTAAATGGGTTACACAATTAGGCCTACTAGCTGTAGTTGTAGCCTCCCTATGGTTTTTAGCCGGGCAAGCCGGTGACAATCTTCGAGCCAGAAACATTAATACCGGTTTTGATTTCCTTGAGCGTCCTCCCGATATTCAACTAAGCGAAGGTATCGACACCTCACCCGCAACTGGCGGCAGAGCACTTTGGGTGGGCATGGTCAATACCCTACGAATGGCAGTTGTAGGAATAATTTTTGCAACTTTCCTTGGAGTCATAGTTGGATTAGCGCGTCTCTCAAATAATTGGCTTATAAAACGCCTCGCAGGCTTATGGATAGAAACATTAAGAAATGTGCCGCTTTTAGTCCAAATGATCTTCTATTTTGCTGTTTTAACTGCCCTGCCCCGTGTGACTCTAGATTCGGGACCAATACATGGATGGTTTCATGTATCTAATAAAGGCATTTCAATGCCCAGAGTCTTTATATCGGATGGCTTCTACCAATGGATCACCGTTGTTGCTGTTGGTTGCATTGCCGCATACTTCATTAGGAAACAAAGGGTAAAGAAACACGATTTGACTGGTGAAGACACGCACGCTGTTTCTTGGGCATTTCTAACTATCTGCATCTTTGCTATCGTTGGAATTTTTGTTCACCCGATATTCAGTTTTGTGGGTGAAATATTCGCGGGCCTAGCCACCCTTTTTGAGAACCTACCGACAACTCTTATAAAGATTCTTTTATCTGCAATTCTTGTTTTTTTCGCAGCTCGTTGGATTCGAAACTTTTTCGCTAGCCGTAGAAGTGCCACAGGACATCTTTCTTTAATCGATGACGATATTTTCAGAATGGTTTTCGTAGGGACCGGCGCCCTAATAGCAATAATTGTCCTAATCAGCTGGACTGGAATATCTTCTTGGATTCTAAATAGTGGCCGAGACCTTTTTCAGATGCTTGAGGCTAAATTCGAAGTAGACGGCGCCGCCCGCCCATTCGATGCAATGAAGCCAGACATAGTCAAGCCAGGAAAATTTGCCAACTACGGCATAAACGGCCTAACCATGAGCCCTGGTTTCGCAGCGGTTTTCTTTGGAGTAGTTTTTTACACTTCTGCTTTTGTCGCGGAGATAATAAGGGGTGGAATTCTTGCTGTTCCAAAAGGGCAAATCGAAGCAGGAAATGCTGTTGGGTTAAGCAGGAGCCAGTCTCTTCGTCATATTGTTCTCCCTCAAGCGATAAGAATCATCCTGCCTCCCATGGGAAACCAGTATCTCAACCTCACAAAAAATACTTCGCTTGCAATAGCAGTCGGTTACAGTGACATTGTTCAAGTTGGCCAAACGGTTTACAACCAAACAGGCAAATCACTTCCCGTAATGGCTATCTGGATGCTCTTCTACCTCACCTGCTCATTAACAATTTCTGTAATAGTTAACTACTACAACGTTCGAATGAAAATTGTGGAGCGATGATGAACTTTAAAAACTCCACTTCACAAACACAACACGAGAAAGAGATTGACATCTCGACTAATAGTGGACTACCTCCAAAAGTAGCTGCTCTTTCTCCGACTGAATGGCTCAAAGCCAACCTCTTCTCTAATGCTTTTAATTCAGTCCTTACTGTCGTCTCGACAGCAGCCATCCTCCTTATCATCCGTGGATTACTTAGCTTTATTTTCAATCCTCTAAGACAATGGTCCGCTACCGCCACAAACATGCGCCTACTGATGACACAGGCTTACCCTGAACATCAGTATGCAAGGATTTGGGTGAGCCTCGGATTTTTACTTTTCCTTACAGGAATTTCTCTAGCTTTCTGGCGTGCAGGGAGAAGCGTCCAACTCTCTCAAGTAGGAAAACGGTTATTAGCAATTGGGGCTTTCATACTCTTAGCAACTCTTTTAGCACCTTTCAGTATTAGAGCGACAATAATCTGGTTGATAGTAGGAGCCTTTATTGTCGGCATAGGTCTCTTATTGAATCCCTTACATGAAGACAAGGCCATCAGTTCCTTAACGCTTCTTTCAGGAGTTTTTCTTTTAGCGATTCTTTCTCTCTGGGTTGTTCCATATGGTCACCACAGTTACTTATCAACCCGAACACCTAAGATTCTCGCTGAACCTGGGACAGTGGCAATGACAACTAAACTGCCATGGACAATAATGTTTGTGGTTGCTGTCAGTTCATACTTTCTTGGCACTTTCATTAGAGAGAAAATTAATGAGACAAGAAGTAAAGCCGCCCTTTCGGTATCTTGGCTGATTTCACCGCTTTTCCTTCTTTTCCTAGTTCTAAGAGATCCAGACTTTGACACAGGCCATCTTTTCTCAACAGATATACCGATATTCCTATTTTTCTCAATTGTCGGATCAGTTCTCCTACTTTGGTTGACAAAACCAGATATTGGAGAAAAAGGGAGAGTGATTTCGGCCGCGATTCTTTTTATAGGTTTTGCAACATTTTTATTCCAGATGCTCATGATCGTAAGAATTCTCACTCTGGTATTAGCATTCTTCGCTCTAGCTGCACCGACCTTTAGTGGTCAGAAGCCGGCGCGCATCAGATACACCAAAGTTTGGATTGCATCTCTGGTGATTCTCTGTTGGCTGATTACCGCAATAAACACTCCTTCGACGGCTAAAGTCCCTGGCGATTTCTTCATCGGCGGTTTCGCCATCACATTAATGATCTTTTTCTTTACGATGGTTTTAGCTTTTCCTTTAGGAGTTTTATTAGCACTCGCTAGAACCTCAAAGTTCCCTATTTTCCGAATGATTTCAACTACTTTTATTGAATTCATTCGAGGGGTTCCTCTAATAACTATCCTCATCTTCTTCAGCGTAATGGTGCCCCTCTTTTTACCTGACGGCATGGACCTAACTGAAATAGCTGCAGTAACTATCGCTTTTATAATTTTCGAAGCCGCATATTTAGCCGAAAATGTTAGAGGTGGACTGCAATCAGTTACACGAGGTCAACATGAAGCAGCTGAAGCAGTCGGAATGACAAATTCTCAAAAAACATTCTTTATAGTTCTCCCACAAGCTCTTCGAGTGGCTATTCCACCAATGGTGGGTCAAATTATCGCAACTTTCAAAGAAACAGGCCTATTAGCGATAATCGGAATCTTCGATTTCCTATACATAGCTAGATCAGTAATTCCCGGACAGACACAGTACATGGGGAGTACCAGAGAGAATCTGTTATTCGTATCTCTGGTCTACCTAGTGATCTGTTTCTCCATGTCAAAAGCTAGTCAGCGAGTTGAGAAACGCGTTGGACTCGGCGAAAGGTAAGGTAACAAAATGAGTGAAAACGAAACCAAGTCCTCCATTAGAGAAGACCGCGATCTTGCAAACGCACAAGACATTATCGTTTGTGAAGGAGTGTCAAAATGGTTCGGCGATTTCCAAGCTTTAAACAATGTTACTGCAACCATCAAAGAGCAAGAAGTTGTAGTTGTTTTAGGCCCTTCAGGTTCAGGAAAATCAACATGGATTAGATGCATAAACAGACTAGAACAACACCAAGAAGGCCGGATAATGGTTGATGGCGTTGAGCTTTCAAATGATCTCCGGAATATAGAAAAAGTTAGATCAGAAGTCGGAATGGTTTTTCAAATGTTCAACCTTTTCCCACATCTGACAGTCCGAGACAACATTAGCCTCGCCCCTATTTGGGTGAGAAAGAAACCAAGAGCTGAAGCTGAGGAACAAGCATCATCACTACTTGAGCGAGTTGGCATTCCGGAACAAGCAGACAAATTCCCTGGGCAACTTTCCGGCGGACAACAGCAAAGAGTCGCTATCGCACGCGCATTAGCAATGGAACCAAAAATAATGCTGTTCGACGAACCCACATCAGCTTTAGATCCGGAAATGATCAAAGAAGTACTCGACGTAATGAAAGAACTTGCATTATCAGGCATGACGATGATGGTCGTTACCCACGAAATGGGATTCGCAAAAGAAGTTGCTGACAAAATAATGTTTATGGAAGGTGGACAAATAGTAGAAACTGGAACACATGAACACTTCTTCACCAATCCGACTGAAGAACGAACAAAACTATTTCTTTCCCAAATACTTTAAACATCTCGTGAAAAGTTCACTAAAAGTTGAGCCACTAACAGGAGTATTAGGAGCTCAGGTTTCAGGAATCGATCTAAAATCTGATCTTGATAAAGAACTCCTCGTATTGCTCAGAGAAAATATTTGCGAATTTGAAGTTCTCGTAATACCTAATCAAAACCTTACGCCTAAAGAACAAGTTGAATTCAGCCACTTACTTGGCCCTTACTCCCCTGTTCCCTTCGTGAAACCAATAGATGAAAACGCCGAAGTGATTAAAGTGGTTAAGGAAAAGACCGAACCAGAAGCTTTCAACTTTGGAGGTGTCTGGCACAGTGATTTTTCCTTCCTTCCTATACCACCAGCATTTACAATTCTTTATGCAATCGATGTTCCGCCGGCCGGTGGAGACACAGTTTGGGCTTCCACTACTACTGCTTATTCTCAACTCGATGCTAAAACACAAACTCTATTGAATGGAATGATTGGAATACATTCAGCAAGTGCCTCTTACTCCCCTGACCAACAAGACCTACATTCTCAACTTTCCAATATGACAATCGAAACATCTAAAGAGGCCGAAGCCACACAAGAACACCCGCTTGTGTGTAAGCATCCCGAAACAGGAAAACCTTCACTTTTTTTCAATCCAACTTATGTTAGAGGGTTAAAAGGGCCTGAACTAAAAACTCAAGAAGAGAAAGAAAATTTGATGAAATGGCTGAATCAGTGGACCACTGGTGTCCAGTTCACATTTCGACACAAGTGGTCTCCTGGTGACCTTGTCATTTGGGATAACAGATCAACTCAACATATTGCTTTAAACGACTACAAGGGAGCAAGAAGAGAGTTGAATAGGACTACGGCAAGCGATTCGCTTGCACCCTCTCCATACCAAAACATAACCGAATAAATGACACCTATTTTTCGGTTAACAATTCTATAAGAGAGGAAACATCTGATCTGCTATGGCCTTTTTCTTGCAACTCTGCAAAAAAACCGTCAACTAAAGATGTGACAGGTAGATTAAAACCGATTCTTTCTGCCTCTTCAAAAACTATGCCGAAGTCCTTCCTCATCCAGTCAACTGCAAATCCATGGTCAAATTCCCCTGCAAGCATCGTTTCTGAACGGTTACTTAAGTACCAAGATGCAGACGCACCTTGACTGATTGCTTGAAGAACTTTTTCAGTATCCAAATTTGAGCGTTTCGCAAATTCCAGTGCTTCTGACAAACCTTGCAACAAACCTCCAATGCAAATCTGATTTACCATCTTCGTAAGTTGCCCATGGCCTGAAGGACCAACAAGAATAGATATTTTTGAATAAACATCTATAACTGGTTCAATCTTTGCAAAAGCCTCTTGAGATCCTCCGCACATCACACTCAACTGACCTGACTCAGCTCCCGCCTGTCCTCCTGAGATGGGTGCGTCTACAAAACCTACACCCTTTTCAGCGCAAGCTTCTTCTAACTCCTTAGCTAAAAATGCTGACGCAGTCGTATGGTCAACCAAAACAGATCCTGATTCCATTCCTTCTAAAACACCAAACTCCCCATAAACAACTGACCTAACATCATCATCATTCCCGACACAGAGCATTACCACATCAGCACCTTGAGCGGCCTCACAAGGTGTAGCAGCTAGCGATCCTCCGTAGGTTTCCACCCATTTTTCAGCTTTAGAAATGGTGCGATTATAAACCGTGGTGTGATTGCCAGAATTCTGCAGATAACCAGCCATTGGGTATCCCATTACACCCAAACCAATAAATGCACATGTTGGCATCTTTCCTCCTTTTTACTTTTAACTTTTCAAATACGACCCTAGGCTTTAATAGTTGCAAATCACTCATCATGAATGAATTTGCATTATGGACAATAATTTAGGAGAGAAATAATGGGCAACCTCTGTGAAGGTCGTGTAGCTATCGTTACTGGAGCGGGAAGAGGCATCGGACGCGAACATGCACTCATGCTTGCAAGTCAGGGCGCAAAAGTGGTCGTAAACGATCTGGGTGGCGATATGGATGGATCCGGCAGTGACCTAAGCCCCGCACAAGAAGTGGTCAACGAAATAGTTGAAATGGGCGGCGAAGCAATCGTAAATGGCGCAAACGTAGCCGACTTTGCTGCTGCTGGAGAGATGGTTCAACAAGCAATTGATACTTGGGGACGATTGGACATTTTGATCAACAACGCTGGAATTTTGCGTGACCGAATGATTTTTTCAATGTCTGAAGACGACTTCGATGCTGTCATAAATGTTCACCTTAAAGGAACATTCTCAACTGTTCATCACGCATCAGTATTCTGGCGGGAAACAGTAAAGGCTGGAGGCGAAGCTTTCGGAAGAATCATTAATACTTCTTCACCTTCCGGCATTTATGGAAATGTTGGTCAAGCAAACTATGGCGCAGCTAAAGCTGGTATAGCAGCATTTTCTGTTATAACAGCAATGGAACTTGTCAAATATGGCGTAACAGTCAACTGTCTTGCGCCTGCAGCTTTCACACGTATGACTGCTGACCTTCCGGGAATAGTCGGTACTGACGAAGGCGCTGAGGAAGCAATGAGCCCAAGATGGATTTCTGTAATCACTGCTTGGTTATGCAGCGAAGCAGCTCAAAACGTAACAGGTCGAGTGTTCGATGTCGTGGGAGAACGACTTGGAATAGCAGAACAATGGAACCTAGGGCCATCTGCTAAACAAACAGATGATCCGGAAGGGCTCACAGAAATTGTCAAAGAGCTAATGAAAGATGCACAACTCAACCCTGATATGAGTGGAATGCCAACGGAAGGACCGGGAAGGCCCAGCAAAGAAATCTAATGGCAATTGATTTCACACTTTCGCCTGAGCTGGAAGAAGTACGGAATAACGTCCGTGACTTCATTGAACGGGTAGTAAAACCTGGAGAAGAAATAATAGAAGGCTCCAATGGAACCGAACCGTTAAATCCTAAAGACAGGATTGGCAAACTAATTGAAATGCGTAAAGAGGCTTTCGAAGAAGGACTCTGGCTGCCTCATATGCCAAAAGAATGGGGAGGAATGGAATTAGGACACGTAGCAATGGCTATGGTCCAAGCAGAAGCAGCTAAGTCCTATTACGGACCATGGGTGCTCAATTGTCAGGCACCCGATGAAGGGAACATGCACACTATGTTGCATTGGGCCACAGATGAGCAAAAAGAAAAATATCTTAAACCCCTATGTAAAGGAACAGCTACTTCTTGTTTTGCTATGACTGAACCAGAAGTGGCTGGTTCAGACCCAACGCTTATTCAGACAAACGCCTATCAAGATGGTGAAGAATGGGTTATCAACGGTCATAAATGGTTTATTTCGAATGCGCATCGTGCGAATTTTGCGATCCTTATAGCCAGAACAGAAGATGACCCTGAACTCCCACAGGCAGCTAACACTGCTTTTATTATCGATCTTCCTTCTGAAGGTTGGACCGAAGCGCGAGAAATTGAAACAATGCACGGATCGACAGGCCACTCTGAAATAGTTATTGAAGACCTCAGGGTGCACGACTCTCAAATGTTAGGTGGCAGAGGTCAAGGACATTTGCTTGGTCAGTACCGTTTAGGCCCAGCTCGACTAGCACACTGCATGCGATGGATCGCTCAAGCAGAGATGGCTCTTGATATGACCGTTGAAAGGTCTTTAGAAAGATATAGCCATGGTTCAATCCTCGCTGAAAAACAAGGAATACAGTGGATGATCGCTGACTCTGCTATGGAGCTTTATCAATGCAAATTAATGGTGCTGCATGCTGCTTCGAAAATTGACAATGGGGATGACTTCAAGTCAGAAGTTTCAATGGCGAAGCACTTCGTAGCTAACAGCCTGAACCGAATAATAGACCGCGCCATACAAGTACATGGTGCTCTGGGCTACTCAACAGACACTCCCCTAGCTCATATGTATCAGCATGCTAGATGGTCTAGATTTGCTGATGGTGCTGATGAAATCCATCAAATGCGTATAGCGCAAAGAACAATAGCTGCCTTTAAGGACCATGGTTCCACTTCTTCAGCTACTGGAAATCTGCCGATCTGAAAATACTAATTACCTACAAATTTAAATAACAAGGAGAAAAAAATGGAAGAAGTTGTGATAGTAGATGCTGTAAGAAGCCCAATAGGTAAAAGAGGTGGCGGTCTTTCCAACTCGCATTCCGTAGACTTGCTAGGAGCAGTTCAAGCCGCTCTATTCGCCAGAACAGGAATGGACCCTAAAGAGGTCGGACAAGTCGTTGGTGGATGCGTCGGTCAAGTAGGAATGCAGACCATGAATGTAACCCGTACAGCATGGCTAACTGCTGGGTTACCTATTGAAGTAGCAGCTACGACAGTCGATGCTCAATGTGGCTCATCTCAACAGGCAACAAACCTTGCATATGCTCTTGTAGCTTCAGGAACTGTAGATTCTGCTATTGGTTGTGGCGTGGAGCTTATGAGTCAAGTCGGCTTCGGAGCCACAATTCCTAAAGAACCCAATGCAGGCAGTCCAGTAAACCGCAATTACTTCAATCATTTCGAGATGACTAGCCAATTCGAAGGGTCAGAACGAATTGCCGACCATTGGGAGATTACTCGTGATGATTGCGATACCTTTGGAAAACTTTCTCAAGATCGCGCTGCCAGAGCGTGGTCAGAAGATCGATTCGCTACGCAGATAACTCCAATCGAAGTTCCAGTAACTGATGACGAAGGTAACCCTTCAGGAGAAAATGTCACGATCACCAAAGACGAAGGACTTCGAGAAACCACTATGGAGTCACTTGCAAATCTAAAACCATCAGGACGTGAAAACGGTGTCCACACAGCCGGAACATCATCACAAATCTCTGACGGAGCTGGAGCTGTTTTGATGATGACAGCCAAAAAAGCAGCTGACCTTGGACTAAAACCTTTAGCTAAAATTATTGATAGCTGCTTGGTTGGTTCAGACCCTGAATTCATGCTCACAGGGCCTATATTTGCAACTCAAAAAATCCTAAATGATAACGGAATGAAAATAAGCGATATAGACCTTGTTGAAATTAATGAAGCGTTTGCCTCTGTGGTTCTAGCATGGGAAAAAGAACTCAGCCCTGACATGGAGCGTGTCAATCCAAATGGAGGAGCAATAGCGTTAGGTCACCCTCTTGGAGGAACAGGTGCGATACTAACCACAAAAGCAGTACATGAACTCCACCGAACTAATACAGAGCACGCTTTGGTAACAATGTGTTGCGGCGGAGGGTTAGGAACCGGAACCCTTCTGCAACGTTTATAATTTTTGGATTGATCAAGTGTCGAATCTGAAAAGTTGTTCCGCTGTCATCTTTAACGGGGATGGCAGCTGGAAGAGAAAGGATGACTTCGATATACCCAAACCCCCAAAGGGTGGAGCAGTCCTTGCTGTTGAAGCAGTAGGTCTTTGTCATAGTGATGTCGCTCAATTAAATGGCCAGAAACACGTCCCTGGGGAAGTTTCACCAACTGTCCCAGGTCATGAAATAGTCGGAAGGGTCTATGATTTGGATCCAGATTCAGAGCTCGGAGTTGAAATCGGAGAACGTGTAGCGGTGAATATCGTTGTAGCAACAGAACCTTCAGACTCAAATCCTTTCGGCATTAGTTGTTACGGTTACAGCTTTGGACTCGATGAGGCTGAAGGTCTATGGGGAGGTTACGGAGAATACATGTCCATTCTTCCGAAAACCCAACTTGAACGCTTAACTAATGACATATCTGCTGAAGAGTTAACTATTTTTGAACCTCTAAGCAACGTAATAGCCTGGACTAGCCGTATCCACTGGAGTCAAAAAATGAAAGTGGTGATACAAGGACCGGGTCATATGGGTTTAACTTTCGCAGCTATGGCTAAACAAATGGGAGCCGACAAAGTTATCGTTACCGGAACCAGCGAAGATGCGCACAGGCTTTCTATAGCAGAAACCATTGGAGCTGATTTCGTTATTGATGTCACCAAAGAAGATCCTGTCGAAATAATCACTGATATCACTAGTGGAATAATGGCAGATCTCGTTGTTGATCTAAGCAGTGCGCCATTGGTGCCAAGTTTATGTCTCGACTTGGTCAGATACGGCGGTGATGTGATTTGGGCGGGTCTCAAAGACCGAGAAGCGGTTCCAGTTGTAACAGACAACGCTGTCATGCGGGGCATTACTATCCATGGTGGAGCAGGGGGTACAAATAAATCATTAAAAGAAGCAGTAGAAATTCTTAATACTAAGGAATTCCCTACCGCTCCACTACTTGGAGAGGTCTTCACAATTGATCAAATTGACGAGGCTATGGAAGTATTGAACAGAACAGCAGCAAATGACGCCGTACGCGCTGTCTTATCCCATGCACATAAGTGACTTGGATCTTAGGATTCCTTAGCCTGATCCCAAACTAATGGACAATCTGGATGATCGATTACAGGGTCCCCCGTTCGTATACTTTCATGGTGTGGTTTCTTAGGAGATCCAGGGCGAATCTTGTAGGTCGAACCGTCCCCACAGTAACGAACTGAAACAGCTCGTCGTTGTCTAGAAGTTGAGCGATTCGCACCTGCACCATGAAGAGTTAATGCATGATGCACAACTAAATCTCCAGGTCTTGTATCAAAATAAATCAAATCTAGCTTTTCGTCACCCATTTCAATATCGGGTAGATCTTTTCCTTCAGTTCCTGGTAAAGATTCATTTACTACAAACCAATTGGGTTTAAATACTCTGTTGCTCTTATGAGAAGAACGTAGATAAACAACCCCACCGGTTTCAGCATTGACGCCATCCAGAGGAGCCCAAACCGTGCAAATATTTTCACCTTCTATATGGAAATAGCCCAAATCCTGATGGAAGGCGGTTCTCTCAGCAGTACCCGGTTCTTTAATCAAAACTGAGTCTTCGTAGAGATAAATCTTTTTGGAGTTCATAAGTTCTGCCACAATCGAAGGAAGAGGCGAAATTTTTGCAAAGGCAGCAAAAATCTCATTGTCTTTCCAGTGATCCACTCCAGACAAAAACCTTCCACCTTTAACACCTTCTTCAGTTAAAACTGTCAGATCCTGAGTTTCGTTTAAATCGCTCCCAAGTGCTGTAAGGTCCGCAAACATTTGTGGTTCATCAAGCATAAGTCGCAAAGCAGAATCGAGTAGGTCAACCCAATCTTTGTTCACTATTCCAGGCAAGTGGACGACTCCGTCTGAAACAAAAGAAGAGGTCTCTGCATGGGTGATTGACCTCAATGGTTCAGAAGATGGGAAACTATGCATATCTTTTAATGAGAGTATCGATTTGCAAATGAAAGCCCTTAGACACTCGGTGGCCTCTCGCGGGATAAATGAGCACCTGCATCGGCTAAAAAGAACTGACCGGTTATATTCCGAGCGAAATCAGACGCTAAAAAGACAGACAGGTGACCTAAATCTTCGATATCACTCATCCTTCTAAGTGGATTTGATTGTTCTATGGAAGAAATCCGATCCTCGTCAAAAAAATCTGCAACTGTTTCAGTCAAAGTTGTTCCAGGAGCAACTGCTAGAACCCTTATACCCATAGGCCCGAATTCGACTGCTGCTGTCTGTGTCAGGTGATTTATTCCTGCTTTAGCAGCACCGTAACCAGCTAAGAATGGACTAGGCCGTGTTGTTTCACCTGAACTCACATTTATAATCACACCACTTTCTGACTCAATCATATGTTTTGCTTCTGCCTTCATTGACAAGGCTGTAACTAGAAGATTTTGTTCTATTACATCTCTCCATTTTTTCTCATCCATTTCCAACAATGAAGAGGTTCCTTCCGGTCCAAGCATTCCAATATTGTTGACCGCTATATCAATTCCTCCAAGTTTCTCCGAGGATTCATCAAACATTCTTTCAATCTGATTATCTTCGCGAGCATCACCAACGACATAGAAAGATGACCCCTGATTCAAAGCAGTCAACATCTCAACAGTTTCTTTTGCCTTGTCATCTCTCTTATCCAAAACAGCAATATTTGCCCCAGCTTGAGCGAACAGGAAAGCTATTGATCGTCCTATTCCAGCACCAGCACCAGTTACAACAACATTTTTTCCTGAATGGTCGATTTCAAAAGGCAAGTTAGTTCTCCAATACTTTCAGTAAATCGTCTAAGGCTGACTCTACCCAGCTAATAACAACCTCTTCTTCCGTGCCACCTAGAGGATGTGGAACTACTACAATTCTCGCCTTTGGCATCCCAAGACTGTTGGCCACAGAACGAGTTAAATCTTTAAATTTTTCTGTGGTGAAAACAACAGTCGGCACTCCCGCTTTTTCTATTTCGATCAAATCATGGACACTCCACGATGTGCAAGATCCTCAATCAGCTGAGCCGGTTAAAACCAATTCAACTTCTTCTGCAAGCATGCCAACGACTTGAGGATTGCATGCTGTAGCAGCATTAGCTCTTTCACCTTTTCCAGTGGTCACCGAGAAGTTTGCGTCGATTCTCCCTGCAAGCCCTTCAGCAATCTTTGTCAATAACAAATCAGCATTCGGTTTACCATTCTCAAGAATTCCTATTTTCCCTCCAGAAAATAAAGGAGCAGTTGAACACAACTCGACGACCTCGTCTTTCAAATCACCCTCCGGGCTGTAAATCTTCATATTCATAGACTAGACCCTCTCACTCTTTTCATATTGGAACTGTCACACTGCGAGTCATTCCCCAACTAGGAACTACACATGAATGCTTTCCAGCGCCTCCACTTACTAGAACTTTAATATTTTCAACCTGTTGAGTCATCGGGACTAACTCATCATCCGAAAGTGAATTCATCCAATCCGCCCATGCCAATAGATTGAACTGCTCCCTAAAACGACCAGCAGGCATTCTCGCTCTCTCAAATAAATAACTAGAGACATCTTCCCTACCCCAACCTTGACTAAATGCAGTAGCGGCATGTTCGGGGCAAAGAATAACAAACCATTCACCACCTGATATGCAGGCATTGTTGACTCCGAAAGTTGTCATGGCTGAAGCCGCCTTATCAAGTATTCTCTCGATATTCTCTGATTCCATATCATGGAAATTGTGCGGATTTTCCCCACAATGCACAGTAAGTGAACTTTCTGAATCGACTCCAAGCGTTACTGGATAGGACTCCCAAGGATTTTCCTTTTGATTCTCCGCTATGCAATAGGTGTATTTTGAAGGCTGCCCTTGCGTTGAGGCATCACCTGGACCTGGCACCGCTCCTGCAACATGTAACAGCACAAGTCGTACCGCCCTTCCTACTGTTGCATTTGCCCTATTACCGGGACCAAATACCCCTAAACCGGAGTTAAAACCGAGCTTTTCTACTGCTTCCCCATGGACAATCAATAAGGGAGCAACAGGGTGGGTAGTCGTATTAACTCCACGTAAATTTATCTTTTGATTACCTAAAGCTTTTACAGCCGCAACAACAACAGGAAAATATTCCGGTTTACAACCCGCCATAACAGCATTAACTGCTACAGATCTGTAAGTTGCAGAGCCTCCTCGTGGAGGAAGCACCGCTATAACTTCTTCGGGTGAAAATTCAATGGAACTAAGCATTTCAGTTACACGCTGATCAGTTGGTGCAACTAGCGGCAGACCATCACCCCAACCATGTTTCTCAAATAGTTCATAGATAGTGTCTGGGTCTTCATCTGGCAGTTCAAGGAACGGACTCTGAGTTTCCATTCCAACATTCTTCCCCATAAGATTGCCAACTTTACAGTTGGGAAAACTCGATTATGAAATTTGCTAAATATGAAGAGTGAATTTATCTTTCCCCAAAATAACTTAGGTGTGTTGCTCTATAGCTTTGACCATCTTTACTCTCTGCATTGAAATCACCACCAGCTTCTTTACTGGAAATTAACGCCAGACCTAAGTTTCCTTCCATGGCGGGTGACCATGCAGCGACACGTATTTCTCCGATTTCATTCCCTGATTCACTAAATGCGGTCCATGGCTCTTCAGTTGGCGAAGGTAAACGTTCGCCTGACAATAAAATCTTCACCAACCTTCTTGCAGGACCTCTACTCTTTTCAGCGATTAAGGCTTCTTTTCCTATGAATTGCTCGTCTCTTTCCAAATTCATGAAATGTTCCAAACCTAGCTCCAAAGGAGTCGCTGAAGCACCACAGTCAGTTCGGTATGAAAGTAACCCACTTTCTATTCTTTCAACGGCATTTGGAGTACCTGGATGAATACCGTACTTTAAACCAGAATCCCAAACTCTCTCCCAGAGATCCATTCCTTTCGAATCATCAGTTAAAAATAATTCAAACCCGCCTTGCCCACTCCAACCCGAACGGCAGATTATGAATGGAATATCATCCAGTTGTGTATCTACAAAGCCAAAGAACGGTATGTCTATAACCCAATCTCCAAGTAAATCAACCATTGTTTGATCAGCTTTAGGTCCTTGAACTGCCAAAGGTGAAACTTCCGGTTCAAAAACACTGCAGTCGAAGTTTCTTTCCGAACTTACAGCCTGAGCCCATAAAAGTAGATCCCCATCCGCAATTGAAACCCAGTAACGATCCTCCGCTAAACAAAGGGTAATCGGGTCGTTAATAAGAATCCCTTGATGATCACAAATTGGTGTGTAACGAGACCTACCTTCCTTGCAGGACCTCATTGCTCTGGTTGAGAGATACTCAACTAATTCAATAGCATCGGGACCCGCTATCTCCACTTGACGTTCACAACCCACATCCCAAATGGAAACCTTTTCAGTCAATGCTTCATATTCTGCGGTGGGATTTCCATATGAAGTCGGCATATACATATGGTTATAGATAGAGAATTGTTTAACCCCGTGTGAAATTGTCGCTTCATAAAAAGGTGACTTTCTGACTCTTGAACCGATAGCAATTTCGCTGGTCATTTCATTTATCTCCTTCATGCCTGTATACAGGTGAGTCGTCTGCTGCTAAGGGAGTATTACCCAATATAAGATCTGCTGCCTTCTCGGCAAGCATCATAACCGGTGCATAAATATTTCCGTTAGTGATGTTAGGCATAACAGAAGCGTCGACCACCCTTAACCGGTCAGTTCCATGAACCTTCATGGATAAAGGGTCTACGACTGCCATGTGATCTGTTCCCATCCGAGCAGAACAGGAGGGATGAAGAGCCGTCTCAGAATCCTTTTTGATCCAATTCAAAATCTCGTCATCTTTTTCAATATTCGGTCCGGGTGATATCTCTCCCCCGTTGAACTCTTCAAAAGCTGGCTGACTCATTATTTTTCTAGCTACACGAATAGCCTCAACCCACTCTTTTTTATCTTCTTCAGTGGAAAGATAATTGAATCTAATTGATGGTTTCTCAAAAGGGTCACTGGTTTTTATTTTGATACTTCCACGACTGTCAGAAAACATAGGCCCTACATGAAACTGGTAACCGTGACCAGAAACAGGGGTACTTCCGTCATACCGGATAGCAATAGGCAGGAAATGGAACATCAAATTTGGCCATTCAACTCTTTCGTTTCCTCTCACGAACCCGCCTGCCTCGAAATGGTTAGTTGAACCTGGACCTTTTCTCATTAGCCATTGAAGAAAGACCAAAGGTTTTCGCCATGTCTGCAAATAAGGAGACATGGAAACAGGTTTTTTGCATGCGTACTGGACATAAACTTCTAAGTGGTCCTGTAAATTTTCACCCACACCAGGAAGATCAATCAATGTTTTCACACCGGCTTCCTCAAGGGTTCTAGCTGAACCTACTCCTGATAGTTGTAATAGTTGTGGAGTGTTTATAGCACCTCCGCAACAAATTACTTCACCCGCTTTAACAGTTTTATTTCGTCTATCTTTCCTAAACCGAAGCCCAACCGCCTTATTGCCCTCGAAAATAATATTCGTAACATGAGCCCTTGTTATAACATCCAAATTTGACCTTGAAGCAACAGGGTGCAAATAAGCAACTGACGCAGAGTTTCTTCTACCCTTGTAAATATTTCGATCAAAAGACGCAAACCCTTCTTGGCGGTAGCCATTCACATCTTCAGTTAGTTCATAGCCGGCTTCGAGCACTGCATCGAAGAAAGCCCCGAACAACGGATTCGAAGCAGGTCCCCTTTCCAACATTAACGGGCCGCTACCCCCTCTATACCGATCAGTCCCATGAAGACAGGTCTCCATTCTTTGAAAATAAGGCAAACAGTGAGAATAACTCCAATCTTTGCAACCTGGTGTTTCAGACCAACGTTCATAGTCAGCAGGGTTGCCGCGTTGAAAAATCATGCCATTAATACTTGAGGAGCCTCCTAAAACCTTTCCTCTTGCGTGCGACACTCTTCTGCCCCCTAGTCCTTCTTCGGGGTCAGATTCATACTTCCAGTCGTAGAACTTGTTACCTATCCCATATGAAAGTGCTGCCGGCATATGGATTATGAAATCCCATCGATGATCACGCCTGCCGGCCTCCAGTAAAAGAACTTTTACATCGCTATTTTCACTTAAACGATTTGCAAGCACGCATCCAGCTGAACCTCCGCCAACGATAACTACGTCATAATCATCCATTAGAAAGATCCGTGTTAGTCAAATTTTTCATACAAATTGATTCTGCCTTTAAACTTGTCCTTAGTGGTGTCAAGGAAAACTTTTTACTAAAAGTATCCTTAGATATGGGGAAAAGTACCTATGTGCCTAGATCTGGCGAATCTTGGCGCGATCCTTATCCCATGTATTCAGATCTACGAGACAACTCTCCAGTGCATTTTGTCGAAGAGGGGTCCTACTGGTTCTTATCTCGATTCGAAGATGTATTTAACGCTGCGAGGAGCCCGCATATATTTTCATCTCGACATGGTCTAACAATTGATCAGAACTCAAACTATTTAGAAATGGGAGATGCAACTCCTATAGTTTTTCTGGATCCGCCTGAACACACTCAATTCAGGCGGCTAATAAGTAAGGGTTTCACCCCTAGGAAAGCTGAAGACATGAGGGGCGATATTAATTCTTTTGTTGAGACAGCAATTAATAAGATAAAGGAACTTGACAACTGCGACATCATTTCTGAGCTATTCAAGCCTTTACCTAGCTTCGTGGTCTCAAAATACTTAGGAGTGCCTTCATCGGATCGCGTTATTTTTGACACTTGGACCGAAAGAATCGTTTCAAGTGCGGTCCAAAATGAAGAAAGTGAAGGACTCGCCGCCATTGTCGAACTTACAAGTTATTTCACAGAATTAATTGAGTGGAGAAAAAAGACACCTGGAGATGACTTGATTTCCGAACTTCTGGAAATGGGTGAGGAAAAAGTCTCCATCATGTGGATTCTTGGATTAGCTTTCACGATGATAACCGGTGGGAATGACACGACAACCGGCTTATTGGGTGGTTCAGCAGTTTTACTAACTGACAGTCCAGATCAACGAAAACTTTTATTAGAAGATTTTCAACTTTTGCCTGGAACGATCGAGGAATTGTTGAGAATGACCTCCCCCGTTCAAGGTCTAAGTCGAGTTCTTTTGGAAGACTTCGAGTTGCACAATCAAAAAATACCTTCCGGATCTCGTGTTCTTCTTGGTTACGGATCCGGCAATAGAGATGAAAAAGAATTCGGCGAAGACGCTGAAAAGCTTAATATCCGCCGAAAAGTAAAAAGAACACTGGGTTTCGGCTCAGGAGCACATCTCTGCCTAGGTGCATCTGTCGCCCGCTTGCAATCTTCTATTGCACTCGAGGCCATTTTGCGAAATTTTCCCGATTTTCATGTAGAGGAAAGTTCTTCCACCTACGCAACCGGAAACTACGTACGAAGACACACACATTTACCTTTCTATTCACGAGGCTGAGTATCTTTGTATCCTCGATAGCCTTAATATGATGAACAAATTTGTTTGAGGATACTAATGAGTCAGAATCACAAAGATCAAGTAGTCGTAATAACTGGTGCTGGAAAAGGAATTGGCCGTGCTATAGCCGAACGTTTTTCAAATGAAGGCGCCAAAGTAGTCGTTAATGACATTGATGAGGAACGCGTCAACGAGGTAGTCACAAAAATCAATAGTGATGGAGGCGATTCTATTGGAGTTGCCGCTGATGTAGCTGACAGCAGCCATGTAAAAAGAATTTTTGACTCAGCACTAGAATCATTTGGGACTGTTGATGTGCTTGTAAACAATGCAGGAATCGTAAGTCCAATGCTTCACTTCTTCGAAGCAGACGAAGCCTGGTGGAGACGTATCATTGACGTGAATTTAACTGGTCATTTTCTTTGCTCGCAACAAGCAGCAAGGATCATGGCTTCCAAAAAGCACGGTGTGATTATCAACATGTCCTCTGGTGGTGCTACTCGCGCTCATAGATCATTTACAGCTTATGACGCTTCGAAGGGAGGCATCGAGGCCCTCACAAGAGCGATGGCTCTCGATCTAGGACCTTACGGCATAAGGGTGTGTGCCCTCATGCCCGGTTCAATCGATACTGAAGGAATGAACGAAGAAGCAAGGAATCTTCGAGGTGAAAATATACCCCTTGGCCGCCCAGGTGATCCTGATGATATGGCAGGGCCAGCACTTTTCCTTGCCTCTGAGGATGCCAAATACATCACTGGGGATGTAATCAAGGTGGATGGCGGAATGCTTTCTCAACAGAGATCTGCAACAGTGGACATAGTCCCTCCTTCCACATTCCCAGATTTGAAGGACATTCTCGAAGGAGACTAGTGCCCTAAATGGTAAAGAATGGAATACGAATCGGAGCAGATGTTGGAGGAACATTTACCGACGTAGTGCTTGAAACAAAAGAAAAAATCTTTTCAACGAAAGTTCTTACTACTTACGAATCACCCGAAATAGGAATACTCCAAGGTATCAATGCAGTTATAGCCGATTCAGGCAGCGATATCTCCGAACTTGACTCTTTCATACATGGAACGACTCTTGCCACAAATGCTCTGATTTCAAGAACTGGAGCAAGAACAGCTTTTGTAACTACAAAAGGTTTTCGCGACACGATTGAAATGAGAACTGAGAGCAGATTCGAACAATATGACCTCAATCTTGAATTACCTAAACCACTTATTGAAAGAAAAGATAGATATGTACTTTCAGAACGTATCTCTGCGAATGGTTCCGTACTTTTACCTTTTGATGAAAAAGAAGCTAAAAACCTAATCGACCTCTTATCTTCTGAAGAAAATGGGTATAAAGCAGTCGCTGTAGGTTTCATTCATTCATACATGAACAGCAGCCATGAATCTCTCTTTAAGGAAATGCTTTTAGACAAACTTCCTCATATGAAGGTGTCAATTTCATCTGAAGTGTCGCCTCAGATGAGAGAGTTCGAAAGATTTAACACAGTATGCGCTAATGCCTACGTGCAACCCATGATGGCCGCTTATCTCGAAAGGCTCAAAACGAAACTAGCTGATACCGGAGCGAAATGTGATATTCATCTAATCCATTCTGGTGGTGGACTGATCAGTATAGAAAGTGCAATAAAATTTCCTGTGAGACTCATAGAATCTGGCCCTGCAGGTGGTGCTATTTTCGCTTCTGAAATTGCTGCTCGTCATGGAATTGACGCTGCTCTCTCTTATGACATGGGAGGCACAACTGCAAAAATATGTCTTATAGATGAACAGTCTCCACGATCTGCAAAGACTTTTGAAGTAGCGAGAACCCACCGTTTCACTAAAGGAAGTGGAATGCCTATTTCTATACCAGTGATAGAAATGATTGAAATAGGAGCTGGCGGTGGGTCAATTGCAAATGTTGATGACCTTAAACAGATAAGAGTTGGTCCTCTGAGTGCCGGTTCTGAACCAGGGCCTGCGGCATATGGCCTAGGTGGTTCTCTAGCTACAGTAACGGATGCAAACATTTTGCTTGGTCGAATCTCACCGGAGACTTTCGGCGCAGATGACATTACCCTTCTTCCCGAGGAATCCAGAAAAGCACTGCTAGCTGATGTAGCAGAGCCACTTGGAATTGATGCTGAAAATGCAGCAATCGGAATAATCGAGGTCGTTGATGAAAATATGTCCAATGCCGCTCGAGTCCACGCAGTGGAAAATGGTAGAGACGTATCTAAATACACAATGATCGCATTCGGTGGCGGAGCGCCTCTTCACGCGTCTCGATTGTGTGACAAGCTGGAAATAGAGAGATTACTCATACCTCCCGGAGCAGGCGTAGGTTCAGCCATAGGTTTTCTTCGAACACCATTTTCCTATGAAGCTTTGAAAAGTTTCTACGTATCCATTGAAAATTTTGATCATGAAAGCGTAAACCAACTTCTAAGCGATCTAACTTCAGAAGCTACAGAATTTGTACTGGAAGCATCAAATGAGAATCTGCCCGTTAAGAGCCTCGTTGTGGAACGTTGCGCTTTCATGAGATATGCAGGTCAAGGATGGGAAATCCCTGTCCTCTTGGAAAATGCTGTATTTGACCACCTTGGAATGGAACTGCTTAATAACGAATTCGAAAAAACTTATGAGCAACATTTCGGTAGAGCTATAGAAGGTCTTCAGATTGAAGTGGTCGGGTGGTCCGTGAAAGTAACCTCCCCTAAACCAGAAATCGAAAAAACCCATACTGTCGATTCTGAAAATATAGTCACAAGTAATCTCAAGCGTTCTATCTATGATCCTATTCAGGGTTCCGAAGTCGATGCTTCTGTCTTTCACCGCGAAAATTTGAACCCCGGTGATTGTGTTATAGGTCCAGCAATAATTGTTGAAAATCAAACAACAACATGGATTTCGAGTGAAAAACAGTCATCTGTCCAGCTAGATGATTGTCTACTAGTAACTAAAAGAAGTGAGGCTACTAGGTGAAACACTTAAAAAATCAAGTGATGTGGAATCGTCTTATATCAATAGTCGAAGAACAAGCTCTAGCCCTTGTGCGTACAGCCTTTAGTACAAGTGTGAGAGAAGCAGGTGATCTTTCAGCAGGTGTCTACGACACTAAGGGAAGAATGATCGCACAAGCGATAACCGGAACTCCGGGGCATGTGAATACCATGGCAGCAGCTGTAGTTAACTTCATAGAAGACATCGGACCTCACAGAATCTATGAAGGGGACGTTTATATAACCAATGATCCGTGGAAAGGTACAGGCCATTTACATGACTTCACAGTAGTCACTCCTGTATTTAGAGACGGAAACCTAATCGGTTATTTCGGTTGCACAGCTCACGTGGTGGATGTCGGCGGCAGAGGTTTCGGACCCGACGCGACTGAAGTTTACGAAGAGGGACTTTTCGTTCCAATTATGAAATTACTGGAACGCGGTAAATTGAATGAAGATCTTATAAACATAGTTCGCCACAATGTCCGTGAATCTTCACAAGTAATTGGCGATCTTCATTCTCTTTCAACATCAAATGAGACTGGCATTAAACGTCTTCATGGAATGCTCGACGAGTTTCATTTAAATAACTTAGAAGATCTGGCTGAATTTATCTTCGAAAAAACACATGACGCAACAATGAAATGTCTCTCAAAGTTAGAACCAGGTCAATACAAAAATGAGATGCAAGTTGATGGCTACAACGACACTGTGACCTTAAAAGTAAAGATCACAGTTAATGAAGAAGGTGCACATGCTGACTTCGAAGGAAGTTCACCAACCTGTGAACATGGAGTTAACGTACCTTTAGTTTACGCTCATGCTTATTATTCATATGCGATGCTTGTAGCACTAGCTCCTGAAATGCCTAGCAACTATGCATCACTAGCCGCTTTTACAGTCAGCGCACCAGAAAAGTGCATCCTCAACGCCAAACATCCTGACCCTGTTGCGGTTAGACATGTGACAGGACATTTCGTAACTGACCTTTGCCTAGGTGCGATATCAGAAGCACTCCCTCAAGTTATCCCTGCAGAAGGTGCAGGAGCTTTATGGAACTTTCATGTTAGTGCTAGGGCTACTGACCCGAATCCCAATCTCCCACCAAGGGAAATACTTATGTTCAATAGTGGGGGCACAGGCGCCAGGCCAAATTTAGATGGACTAAGTAGCACCGCTTTCCCTAGTGGTGTGAGAACAATGTCATCTGAAGCAACCGAACAGATCGGACCGATAGTCATCTGGAGAAAAGAGCTACGACCAAATTCTGGAGGAAACGGTCTCCATCGCGGTGGTTTGGGCCAAATAATTGAGTTAGCTCCTTCTGAAGGTTATAAATTTTTCTTTAGTTGTATGTTTGATCGAGTTGAGAATCCGGCAAGAGGGCGCAACGGAGGAGAAAATGGATCCCCTGGAAAGGTATACCTCGATGACGGAACACCCTTTGACGCAAAAGGCAAACAACCTGTTCCAGAAGGCAGAAGACTAATTTTAGAACTCCCCGGTGGAGGGGGCTTCGGTAACCCAAAAGAACGAAATTTGGATTCGATTGAAAATGATCTAACGCAGGGTTATGTTTCCTAAAAAATGTCGAGCCAGACTTTAGATAAGTCCAGATCAAAATTTACAGCTAAGGGCACCTGATGAAACATTTCGATACTTTAATTATCGGAGGCGCCGTGATGGGTAGTTCTGCTGCCTATTGGCTATCTGAAAATACTGACTATGACGCAAACATAGCTGTAATAGAACCAGATCCTACATACGCAAGATCCTCCACAGCACTTTCTGAGGCAAGTATCCGACACCAATTTTCACAACCTGTAAATATTAAGCTTTCAATGTTTGCTACAGAATTTTTTTCAAATTTTCACGCCCATGTCCAAGTAAATGGAGAAGCACCCGAACTTCCTTTTCACGAAACTGGATATCTCTTTCTGGCCACTGCAGACGGAATGGAAAATTTGACAGCCAATCATGAGGTCCAAAAAAAATGTGGAGCAGAAGTAGTTCTACTCTCACCAAGTGAAATCAAAGAAAGATTTCCTTACATGAATACCGATGACCTCGAATGCGGAAGCTTAGGAACGAGAAACGAAGGAACACTCGATGCTTTTTCATTAATGCAAGGATTAAAACTACGTGCCAGACATAACGGGGTTGAGTATTTACACAATCGAGTTGTATCGATAAAAGTTGATAAAAACAAAGGACTCGTAAAGGAAGTCAAATTAGATTCAGGTGAGACCATTTCATGTTCAAGGGTAATTAATTGCGCCGGTCCTCGTTCAAAATGGATAGCAGAAATGGTAGGACTGGAACTTCCAGTTGAACCACGAATAAGAGCAGCTTTTGTTTTTGACTGCCGAGAAGAACTTAAAGGGCAAACTCTCCCACTAACGATCGACCCTTCAGGGGTTCACGTCAGAACCGACCCTCCTAATTTTCTAGCAGGCGCACCTCCTACAAATGATTCAGAAGTTGATCCCGGTGACTTCGAGGTTAGAAGTGAAGAATGGGAAGAAAATATCTGGCCTGTACTAGCTCACCGCATTCCAGCTTTCGAAAAAATTAAAGTAACAAGTTCATGGGCTGGCCACTATGCCTACAACACTTTGGATCAAAATGCCATCATTGGTGCATGTGAAAAGCTTTCGAATTTCTTTTTTTGCAATGGCTTCAGTGGGCACGGATTCCAACAAAGTCCAGGCGTAGGCCGGGGCTTGAGCGAATTAATTATTTATGGCAAATACCAATCCTTAGACCTAACCGAGCTTGGTTATGACCGAGTTATTAGAAATGAACCATTTTTGGAGAAAGCCGTTATTTAGCTCTCCCCGAGATAAGAAGAGCGCAATTCTGGATTAGCTAATAAAGCTTCAGCGGTATCGTCAAGCACAACTCTTCCTGTCTGCAAAACCCATCCCCTATCAGCAATAGAAAGCGCCATATTGGCGTTTTGCTCCACCATAAAAATAGCCATTCCTTCTTCGTGGATTTGTTGAATGAGTTCAAAATTCTGTTGCACAAGAGCGGGAGCTAATCCCATTGATGGCTCATCCATAAGAAGAACCCTTGGACGTGACATCAATGCACGACCGATCGCAACCATCTGCTGCTCACCTCCTGAAAGAGTTCCTGCTTTTTGAGAAAGTCTTTCTTTGACGCGAGGGAAAAGTTCATAAATATTTTCTAGATCTTCTTCGATTCCTTCCCTGTCATCCCGCAAGTAAGCGCCTAGTTCGAGATTCTCTTTTACTGTTAAACGTTTAAAGAGTCGACGATTTTCAGGAACCATAGTTACGCCATTAGTAACCCTGTAGCTAGTTGGTTTTTCATTAACCACTTCGCCGTCGAGAAGAACTTCGCCTGAGGTAGGCGTAACCATCCCTAATAAGGTTTTTAAAGTTGTTGATTTTCCACTCGCGTTGCCGCCCAATAAGCAAACCATCTCACCTGGATATATTGCAAGGTCCACATCTTTAAGTATATGAACAGCCCCATAATGAGTATTGACTGAACGAAACTCTAATAAAGCTGTTTCTGTCATGATTTAGCCTCTACTGGTCTACCCAAATACGCTTCAATTACATCAGGGTTGGTTGAAACCTCGTCGTACGCTCCCTGAGCGATAGGAACACCATGGTCTAAAACCACTACACGATCAGAAACGTCTCTAACCACTTTCATATCGTGCTCGATAATTACAATTGTAAATCCCCATTCGTCACGCAGTCTGCTTATCAATCCAGTTAACTCTGCTGTTTCTATCGGATTCATACCCGCAACTGGCTCGTCCAAAAGCAATAAACGCGGCTGAGTCGCCATCGCTCGTGCAATTTCGAGCCGTCGTCGATTCGCATAGGACAATGCAAAAGCTGGTTGATCTAAACGGTATCCAACAAGACGAGTTCCAAAAAAGCCTAAAATTTCTTCAGAACGTTCCCGTATTTCCTTCTCTTCTTGTTTAAATGCCTTTGTTTGAAACAAAGCTCCTATTATGAGCTGTGACGTTCGGCAGTGTTGTGAAACCATCACATTCTCAAGAACGGTCATATTAGGGAACAATCTCACATTCTGAAATGTTCGAGCGATTCCCATCTCTGTTATTTGATTTGGATCAAGACCTAGAACTGACTCACCATCAAAGATTATTTCTCCACTAGTCGGAGGAACCATTCCTGAAATCGTGTTAAAAAATGTTGTTTTTCCAGCACCATTAGGTCCAATAACACTAACAATTTCTCCTTCTTCGATTGAAAAATCAAGATTTGAAAGTGCATCTAGACCTCCGAAAGTGACCTGAAGGTTATGAATTTCTAACAAACTCATAGTTGCTCTCCAACTTCTTCAAGGTCTTCACTCTCATCGTCACCCAGCCAAGCATCTTGAAGATACTCTTCTTGGTGTAATTCCCTAGTTCGTCGCGCAGTGGGTACAAGCCCTTCAGGGCGTTTAAGCATCATGAAAACAAGCAAGGCACCATAAATTAACAGTTTGAAATTCTGAAACTCTTGAAGAAGTCCAGGTTGTCGCGGTCCGCCAAGAATTCCTATCAGAACCAACGAACCAACCATTACTCCTGTAATGCTTCCCATGCCTCCGACTATCACGACTACAAGAATTATTATTGAAACGAGAATTTCAAAACTCTTCGGGAAAACAGATCCGACTTTAGCTGCCAAAACAGCTCCACTGAATGAAGCCAGAACAGCTCCTACCACAAAAGCCATTAATTTAGAATTAACTGTATTTATTCCCATTACTTCAGCGACACTCTCATCTTCTCTTATAGCCATCCATGATCGACCTAAACGGGAAGCTTGAAGTCGCCATGAGACATATATAGCCAGAACACAAAAAGCAAGAACCATATAGAAAACAGATCTAGGGTCCGCTCCTCGTACTTCCCAAGGTCCCAGATCTATGGCAGGTATATTTGTGATACCTTGCGATCCTCCGAGATAAGGCTTAAGCCAGTCAGAGAGAAAAAGGAGTCTTATAATTTCGCCGAACCCTAAAGTAACAATCGCTAAATAGTCACCTCTCATTCGAATAACGGGGGCGCCTATTAGGAGGCCGGCCAAAGTGGCCATCACTACAACAACCAGTAGTGAAATACCAAAATGAGTTTCGGGAGAGAACCATGGTGAATTAGGGGAAGTTAAAACTGCAGTTGTGTAGCCCCCCACAGCAAAGAAAGCTACATATCCGAGGTCTAGAAGACCTGCAAGACCGACCACGATATTCAGACCCAAGGCCAGTAGCAAGAAAAGCCCAACGTTCGCTAAAAGTTCGTTAACAATTCCACCTAAAAACCAAGGCAGCACAATAACTAAAACCGCAACAAAAGAAAATAGAGCTATGGAGTTTCGCCTTTTATCCTCGGGCTTAGCTTCTGACCGGTAGCGTTCTACAGTCTTTTTGAATTTTCCCCGAACAATTAATGGCAATAATGCAAGCACCACAGCAAGAACAATCGTTGAAGTTACTGTCATGCCGCCTTTTTTGGCATAGATCATGTCGCTCAACCATTCCAAACGAAAACCTTCTGAAAGGTCGTCTATGACATCTTCTAGCACTGCGAAGGAAAAAAGACCAAACATCGCATAAGCAGTCATTTTTCGAATCTGGCTTGACATCTGGTGCAGAGACGCCCCGACGGTTCCAAGTCCTACACCTACTGCAATCCAAACCAGACTTCCGAAGCCGATACTGTTTTCAAAAGTAAGCAATCTGAATAGTTTCGGATTCCAATTGATCAAAGGGTCTCTCATGTCGAGATTATCGATACCCAGCATAAGTAATACAAGACCTAAACTCCCCAAGAGCCCCGTTAACGCTCCGGACAGTAAATCAGCTGCACCCTGTTTGGGGTTTTCTATACCTTCTAATTTGACCATTTTTGAAACGACATAGCCGAAAACCAAAGGAATCCAGAGTATAAAAAGATATCCAAGACTTAGAGTTGACTCAATCAGTATTCGCCTATTCAACTCTGATGGGAGACCAACTAAGCAAATAAAAACCTGAGTTAACGCACATGTGCTTCCCCAAAACAAAATACGTTTCCAGTTTTGGTCAAACAGTTTTTTCTGAATTGGAGGAGCGTTCATCATGCACGATCCTCTTGTGAAAGCTTCTCTCCAAAGAGTCCTGACGGTTTAAATAGTAAAACAAGCACAAGAACCGTAAAAGCAACGGCGTCCTTAAGTTGGCTTACACCGGGAACTCCAAGTGGCTCCAATATGACCATAGGAGCTATCGATTCTGCTGACCCTAAGAAAACGCCTCCAGCCATCGCTCCCCCCATGTTTCCTATGCCTCCAACCACAGCAGCTGTAAATGCTTTAATTCCAGGCAAAAACCCTGTCATATGAGTGACACTTCTAAATAGTAGACCCCAAAGGATTCCACCGACTCCAGCCATTGCCCCACCAACGCCGAACGTAATAACAATTGTTCGATTTACATTTATTCCCATAAGTGAGGCAATCTCTTTATCCTCGGCAACTGCCCTCATTGCTCTACCCGTTTGAGTCCTTTCAACCAGATACCAAAGACCTGCCATTGAAATCCCAGCCACAACCATTACAAGAATCTTTGTTCCAGCTATCTCAACAGTTAAAATCGATCTTTGCTTAGATAACCACTCAGGAAGACGGGGATATCCCTTACTCGCTGGCCCAAACAATCCCAATACAGCATTTTGGATAAAAAACGAAACGCCTATCGAAGTTATTAAAGGAATCAATCGAGGCGAACTACGTAACGGCCTATAAGCAATTCTTTCAGTAATAACCGCTGTCACAGTAGAAGTGGTAATTGCTACGAAAATGATTAGGAAGAGCGATAAAACAAAATTACTTTCCCATAAACCAGCTTCGTTTAATTTTTCAGACGTAATCCAACCTGACATAGTTCCCACCATGAAAACTTCTCCATGAGCGAAATTTATGAAACCTAAAACCCCGTAGACCATTGAATAACCCAAGGCAATTAACCCGTACATAGCACCTTGGGATAAACCGGAAACTACCAAACCTTTAAATTGATCCCCTGTCAGACCTCGAGCATCAGGATTTCTCCACTCAGCAAAAAAGTTGCCAGGCCATATTTGTTGGGAGATGAACGCTACAACTCCTATAACTATCAATGTGGCCATAAGGACGCGAATGAAAGTTAAGAATCTATCTACGGCCGATACGCGTGATTTGAATCTTTTTTTAACTATCTCTGACATACTCGCCTCTAAAACTTCAGATTAAACATTCTGCCCGATGTTTGGGTTTTCGTATACTTTTTGCCTGTTAAATTCATTCAAAATTGAGCGTGATGATAATGCCAAAGCAGCACCTCCCAGAGCAGTCAAGAAAGCTCCTGCCCCTGTGACTATTTGTAGATCTGAGACTCTAGCCAAACTTATGATCCAACCAAGTCCTATTATCGATATACCAACCCCTATGCCTGCAGTAATAACACTCCATCGCCATCGCAAATGCTCATTGAAACCAAAAATTCCCACTGCTGGCAATAATGTAAGGAGACCAATAATTACAAGCGGTATAGCCAAGTAAGAAAGACCAGCACCATTTGGAGTTATACCATCGTTGATAGTTTCAACGGTCATACGGTACTTATTGATTAGAGAACTAATTTTTGAGTTGTTGATCGCAACTAGCGCTGGTGATAATTCAACCTCTTCACGAAGAATATTAATTTCTGCTTGAGCCTCTGGTGGTAAATCCGTCGCTCCTCTTTCATCAAAAGTCCATCCAGAAATCGAACCTATTAGCACTAAGAGGAGAGCCGTTGCACCAGCTAATATCCGACCCCATGCGATAGAAACAGTTAAGGGCCTATGCGGCGCCAGTGGAGCTGTTTGTAAAGCAAAAAGTGAACCGACGATGCCTATAGCTCCTCCAATTAATGACACATAAATTCCCACCCCGTGAGAATAATTAACTGTTCCTTCTGCCGTATTAGCAATCAAATAAGTCAGAGAAGACACCAAAATTAAGAAAGAAGCTATTACTGAACCATGTGCACCCATCCATTTTGAGATTGCGCCTGGGTTTCGGATGGTTGTGATTGCAGCAACAATCATGAAACATGCTGCACCAAAGACAAAAAATCCAAACCAATTTCCTCCTGATGCGGAAAATCCATTAAATGATTGACCTGCAAGGTCAAGATCAGCCGCACGGGAGTGTCCAGCTATTAAACCTGCATCACTACCCCAGGTTAAAAATAATGCGACTAAAGCAACTACTCCGCCTACACCAGCTACGAGTAGACCTTTGCGCTCATTTGGTGTTGCAGGGGCATTCCATTCAACTTCTTTCGTTTCTGTGTCTTTACTCCGGTCTGCCAATTCACTTAATAACTCTTCATCTGTACTTCTACGAGCCCTCACAGCTCCCGTAATACGTTCATAGAGACCACGATTATCACCTTCAGGTTGTGAAAGTCGATCTAAAACAACTGAAACTAGAAATAGGGCGAAACCAGCTGAAAATCCTAGACCAACATCAAGGTTTTGAACCGCTCTAAAGACTTGAAGTCCTAGTCCGGATGCACCCATAATTGCTGCAATCCCAACCATTGCAATTGAAAGCATCAAACATTGATTTAAACCTGTCATGATCGCCGGTCGCGCTAATGGAAGTTGAACATCAACCAAAACTCTTGATTCAGGAGCTCCATATGCACGACTTGCCTCAACGACATCTTCAGGCACCTGCCTTATACCCAGATTAGTTAAACGGACTAATGGAGGCAGGGCGTAAATCATCGTCACCATAGTTGCGGGCACGACACCAATACTGAAGAAAAACACGAAAGGAACCATGTAAGTAAATGAATGAATGACTTGCATAGCATCCATAACTGGTCGCACCACGTTCCACACCCCATCTTGTCGTGCGCAAAGTACGCCTAATGGGATTCCGATAAGAGCACAAAGAGCAACTGAAACGATAACCATTCCGACAGTTCTCATAGTGTCTAGCCAGTAGGCCTGACCGAGTAATCCACAAAGTGCAAGAGCGAAACCTGATTGGATTCCAATTCTTGGGGTACGGAAGAGAGCGCCGAAAACAACTGTGAAAAGAACAACCCAAAACCAGGAAACTGTAAGAAGGAAGGAATTGACAAAGTTGTCAAGCAAAAAATCGAAAGGCCATTTAATTGTGTCCAGGACCCAACCTGCGTTCAAATCCATCCAGTCAACCATCTGATCAAACCAATATCCGAAAGGAATTCTCCACTCATCCAGAATTGCAGTATCAAATATGCTTACTGATTCTCCAGTACCTGCTTTCTCAAAACGTATTTGTCCGAAAATTTGCATCATAGGAACACCTCCCTATCGAAACCATCAATTAGCTGCTCGACACGCCCCATTTCCTCCATGATTTCACGAGGCTCGAGTTCGCCTATTAAACGTCCTGCTTCATCAATGACTGCAATTGGCAATCCTCTTCCGGCAGCCGCATAATTTGTACTAAATGTCGCTTCCGCTGTGGTGGTTTCGAAATCGGTTCTGAGCACATCTTTCAGATCGGTTGAACCTTGAGCTAAAGCAGAACTTGCATCCACTAAGTGTAAAAGAGATACGGGCTTTCCATCCTGATCACAACAAAATCCTCCTTGGCGTCCACCAAGTGAATTAACGGCGTCCACAAGAGTTGAGTCGCTGTTAACTATTGCTGGCGCTTCCATAACTGATGCAACATCAATCACTCTTCCCTGATCCACGTCCTGAACAAACTCAGCCACATACGCATCAGCAGGCTGAGTGAGAATTTCTTCTGCAGTGCCAATTTGGACAACGTAACCATCTCTAAGTATGCAGACTCGATCACCTATCCTTAGCGCCTCATTTAAGTCATGAGTAATAAACAAGATTGTTTTATGAAGTTCGCTCTGAATCGACATAAGTTCGTCCTGCATTTGGCGTCGTATCAATGGATCAAGAGCACTAAATGCTTCGTCCATAAGAAGTATGTCTGGATCGCTACATAAGGCACGAGCCAGCCCTACTCGTTGCTGCATTCCACCGGAAAGTTCTCTTGTGGCATTAAACGCATAGGCTTCCAGACCTACAAGTGAGAGAGCCTTCATAGCAGCTTCGTTTCGTTGTTTTTTATCGACTCCCTGCACTTTTAGACCGTAACCCGTGTTATCAATTACATTTCTGTGCGGAAATAGAGCGAAATGCTGGAATACCATACCCATTTTTTCACGTCGGAATTCCTGCAGTGCAGATCCAGTCAATTCCTGAACATCCGTACCCTCTACAATTACTTTTCCACTCGTAACGTCATGGAGTTTATTTACTGTACGGATTGCGGTTGATTTACCAGAGCCTGACAATCCCATAACAACAAATATTTCACCTTTATTGACAGAAAAAGAAACATCGGTCAAACCGACAACGTGTCCAGACTGTTTTTGAACATCATCTTTATGAACTCCAGATTTAGCTAAATCAAATGCTCTACCGCGAGGATTCGGCCCAAATATTTTAAAAACGTTTTCTAGAGAAATTATTGTTTCCCCGTCAGCCACTTTTCCTCCCCTTATTTGCCTTGTAAACCAATCTAATTAAAACGCTATGTTTGATCTATAAGGTGTTTTGTTTTTTACACTTATAAGCACCGTAGCAGTTTAGGGAGGTACGCTGACCAGTCATGGCTAAAAGTACTCATTCGGCGTTAGCCGATCCGCGAAATGAAAATGTAAAAATTTATATAAATGGAGACTTTCACAGTCGAGAAAACGCTCAGATTTCTGTATTCGACAGTGGTTTTCTAGTCGGTGACGGAATTTGGGAGGGATTAAGACTCCACAACGGAAAATTCGCTTTTTTGGATAAGCACCTTGACAGACTCTTTGCTGGTGCTGCAGCAATTCATTTAGATATTGGATTAAATCGAGATGAATTGATAAATGCACTGCGTCAAACTGTTGAAATTAATGAAATGACTGACGGTGCGCATGTTCGCTTAATGATCACTAGAGGCGACAAAAAGACACCCTCGCAACACCCTTCGAATGTTGTAGGTGGCCCTAACATCGTAATAATTGCTGAGCATAAGGTTGCTGACCCTTCTATTAGCCAAGACGGAATCACACTATTTACAGTAACCGTTCGCCGCCCTCCACCTGACACACTGGATCAAAGGTTAAATTGCCATTCAAAACTTCACGAGGTGATAGCCCTTGTGCAAGCAATAGAAGCAGGAGCTGATGAAGCTTTAATGCTTGACCCAACTGGCGCAGTGGCTACATGTAATGCAACAAATTTTTTCATAATCAAAAATAACGAAGTTTGGACATCCACAGGAGAATATTGCCTAAATGGCATAACTAGAGAACTCGTTATTGAAATCGCTAGAAAGAATGGGATGAAAGCCTTCGAGAAGCCTTTTTCTCTAACTGATGTATATTCTGCGGATGAAGCATTCGTCACAGGAACTTTCGGCGGCTTGACACCTGTTATTCAAGTTGATGGAAGAAAGATTTCAAATGGAAAAATTGGAAATACAACCATGCTCTTGCAAAACCTATACAAGGAAGCTATTAACGCAGAAGTGTCGCAATGACTTTACGAATCAACTGTTGGTCAGGACCTAGAAATATTTCAACGGCTTTAATGTATTCATTCCGTGAGCGTGCGGATACAACCGTAGTCGACGAACCTTTTTACGCCCATTATTTGAGGGTGAGCGGCCGTGAACACCCGGGGCACCAAGAAGTTCTAGATTCTCAGGATCAGTATTCAGACCGTGTCATACAAAATGTCATGATGAGTGACTACGCGACTCCAGTTGTCTTCTTTAAACAAATGTGTCACCACCTAGTAGACATAGATCTTTCATTTTTAGACAACTGTTCAAATATTTTGTTAATAAGGGAACCTAGTCTTGTGATTCGCTCACATGCAAAGAACGTTCCTGATCTTAAAGTCTCAGACATAGGTTTAGATATTCAAAATTTTCTCTTAAATAGGATTTTGGAATCTGGTAAAGCTCCAGTAGTAGTTGACTCGGCCAACTTGCTTACGAGACCAGAAGCAATATTAAGAGAATTGTGCCAACATCTTGAAATTACTTTTGATGATTCGATGCTCTCTTGGGAACCTGGACCAAAACCTGAAGACGGTGTTTGGGCTAAACACTGGTACAAAAACACTCATGAATCATCTGCCTTTTCAAACAAAGAGTCCAACAGAGACCCAATGCCTGAAAAATTTTTACCAGTTCTTGAAGAAGCGACTATCTTGTATGACAATCTGAAAAAATATGCCTGCAAAGGAATTGAGTAATGAAAGATCCAGCTTGGATAGAGATCATTCCAGAAACAGACTGGGCTGACGACAGTTCTCTAAGCGATTCACTTGAGAAAGTCAAAGATCAAGAAAACGGCCGTGTGGATCACATAATGGCGGTTCACTCCATCAACCCTAGAAGCCTCGAGGCGCACAATGCCCTGTATTCATCTGCTATGTCTGGAACTGCTTCTTTAAGGAAAGTTGAAAGAGAATTAATCGCATTTGTTGTTAGTTTAGAAAACCATTGCCATTATTGAGTATTTCACCACAAGCGCGGTCTGCGTAAACTGCTAAAAGATGACAAGCTTCTGGAACAAATTGAAGAAGATTGGATGACTTCGGAATTATCAGATTCCCGTAAAATGATGTTGACTTTTTCGGTCAAACTTACGAATGAACCTAGAAATATGGAAATAACCGATATAAAAAAACTTCGCAAAGTAGGTTTCAGTGACCGTGATATTCTCGACATTGTTGAGGTAACAGCCTATTACGCTTATGCAAACAGGCTCGCTGACGGATTAGGAATCGCCATAGAAGACTGGATTTCTTAGGACGAGTTAACTCAGAGTGATCCCATCTTCTGAGATAACCACCAGATCCCCTGTCGAATATTTTTCATATTCACTTTTTTCGACAACAATTACCGGCATGGCTTTTCCGTAGATTTCGTCAGCAACAATTGAACCCAAAGCGATTATTTCATCTGCTTCCATCATTATTATTCCAGCGGGACCGGAACCTGAACGGATTCCTTCTGCTATTACAGAGCTTCCGCTACTAGATCCTCTTCCAAAAGGCATCATCAAAACTTTTCCTTTTACTGACATTCCACCTTGCGGGTGCCTAAGGTCAGTAATCTCTCCTGTTTTAGGATCAACTCCTCCCCAAAAACTAAGAGGTTCATCGAGTTTTAAAACTTCTCCGTTTGCTTTCCCTGAAACTAAAAAAATCATAGGTTAACCATCAACCCAAATTTTATTGTCAATTGATAAGTCCCCAGAAATGCCTGAAGCTACGCAATCTTCAACTGCTCCAAAAATAACTTCTACCCCTAAATTTCCAGGAGCGTAATATGCCCATTTAGCAGAGTCAGTCATTACCGGCAGAGTCACAGCTTCCATAATGGGCGTTATGTAGGTGCACGTATCTGTAACGAAAATCACTCCTGCCTCTTCCAACGGTTTTACAAAACCTCGTAACGAAGCCTCGGTTAGAACATCTCTACCTGTAGAAACATAAAAGTTAACCTCCGAATTAACAGACTTACTGTCAAAAAGTTCAAAAAGTTTCTTTATTTCCTCGACAGAGTAATGAGGTGTGCCAAGACTTACCGCTCCTATTTTTGGACTTGAAGCAGTACTCAATTGATCTCGTGCTGCAATTATTTTTTCTGATGTCACATCTATCACATCAGTTGGGTCCAGCCCTAAGAATGCTTCTTCGGTAGTTGATGCTTCAGGGGTGCTTCCGACTACATGAAACATTCCTACAGATCCAGATGAGGCTGCTGCAGCTCCCAGTGCTTTCAAACGGTCTTCACTTACCCCATTCGGCAAACCTTGAATAACGGGTATACCATTGCCTGAATTTTTGCCTACCAGATGACCTAAAACCGGATAAAAAACATCGCGGTCTAATAGCGAATCGTTTAGTCCATCAACCCGGAACAAAATGTCACCTTTTCGATTCTCGTCCAAATGAAGTCCAGCTGCTGGTGCTCTACCGCAAATTGCTGCACAAATATCAATAAAATCCCCATACCTGTGTGTCCGAGCCCCTAAAACAGAATTTGCGAAAACTATTGCATTCGACTCAGCCCAAGCCACTTGTTCTCCGAACTTGGGTCTCTCCTCTAGTTGGTAAGGAGCACACGTCCAGGTCGGCAGGCAACCCATCTGTTCATAAGAATCCATCAACAATCTTGCCTGGTCACCCCAATCTTTATCCCCGCGATATAAATCTGGATGCAGTAGGTCAAGTGAAGAGACATTCAAAGTAGTAGGAATTTTTACTTGAGCTCCTTGATCTTCTAGCCATTTTGCAAAATCTAAAACTGCCGGCCCGTGATAAAGACATGAATCAATATGTGCTGAAGTCACGTCTAGAAGTTCCGTGGCCTTCATAGCTTCGGCTAAACGCACTATTACTCTCATTGCAGAAGCAGCGGCAGGACCTTCGCGTCCGTCTAAACAACTCTGGTCGAATTCAGAAAGATTAACAGTCACCTAATAAACTTAGAGGTTTAATAGATGGGCGCCTTACTTTTAGATTAACAAACTGGGTCTTCTTCTTGCGGTTCAGGAGAAGCTTGACCACTTATTGTTAACTTCTGACCTACGAAAAGAAGATTCGGGTCGCTGATGTTGTTCATAGACATGACTTCATCAACCGTAACACCCTCTCGCTTTGCTATTTTTGAAAGCGAATCCCCTGCTTCGACTATGACAGTTCTAAGTGATTCTTCTTCTGCATCTGTCTCAACTTCCGACTCAGGGGCAGTGAGAAGTATCACTTGTCCCACATAAATTGAATTCACATTGCAAATACCGTTAATCCTCGCGAGTTTTTCAGCTGTAGTTCCATTACTTTTTGCAATCTCTGATAATGAATCTCCAGCGGCTACCGTTACGGATTCAACTGATGCAACTGGTTCAGGTTGTATCGACTCAGGCTCAATCACGACAGTTGTCGTAGTCGTTTCGACAACGATCGGCACAATAGTTGCTGGCGCCGCATAAGTAGTTGTTGTCATAGGCACTGTGGTTGACAGGTCTACGACAGTCGTAGTGGGAGCTATGGTAGCCGGCACGAGAACTGGCTCTTCGTCTCCGCCGCCGCACGCACTGATAATAAGCAAAGAAAGTCCGCCGAATAGAAACTTGACTATATTTGACCTCATAACCCAAGCATAGGTTCATGGGTGTGACACTTTCGCGCACCCCCCACAAAATTTTATCGTCAGATAACTCTGTCACTTCCTCCATCAGTGGGAACAGAAGCACCAGTTGTTGTAGAAAAATCATCAGTACAAAGCGAAATTGCTGAACGTGCGACCGCTTTTGATGTTACTTCTACTGAAAGAAGGTTCCTTTTCTTGTATTCTTCAGGGCTAATTCCATAGTTTGAAGCTCTTTCTTCAATGAGCTCCTTGCTCCATAAACCTGTGTCAAAGACTGCATCCGGATGAACCAAATTGACCCGAGTCTTGTTAGATGCCCATTCCAATGCTGCTACTCTGCATAACTGCTGCAAAGCGGCTTTCGAGGCTGAATACGCGGCTGCTCCTTTACCTGGAGCTGGCACATTTTTAGAGCCTATTACTGCGACTCTTCCTCCTATTGGTGATAAAGCTAGTAAAGGTCCAATGCTCCCAAATAGTGATAGCACCGAGTCGACATTAACAGACATCACTCTTCGCCATTCTTCTGAATCAAGGTCTTCAATAACTGCTGAATTTCCGAAAATAC
>JASLTU010000110.1:0-999 GCA_030742755.1 Acidimicrobiales bacterium
ATCGCCGCCAGAACAAAAAGACCATTCATTGTCTTTCGGTGATGGTCCATTACCAGTAAGAAGTACCGAACCAACGTCGGTTGTCATTCGGGCATGATCAAGAGCGGAATAAAGTTCGTCCACTGTTTTCGGGCGAAAGGCATTTCTAACTTCTGGTCGGTTAATGGCAATTCGGACAGTGCCATATTTCTTTGCACGGTGATATGTGATATCAGAAAAATTAAAATCCTTATTTTCTGACCACTCATCTTCATCGAAGATGGTTGAAATGGTAGGTTTTTTACTATTCACGAAGCCCCATTGTACTATCGGCATAGAAACGCACTGCTTCCTATGCCATTTTAATTCAATAAGGAAGATATGGAAAAATTTGAAGGTGTAATAGGTAAAACTTATGAAGAATCAACCCCATGGTGGCCAGAACGCAAACAACCGCCTGCTGGGAGTCCGAACATTGTAGTGATACTTCTAGATGATACTGGATTCGCTCATCTTGGCTGTTATGGCTCGTCGATTGACACACCAAACATGGATAAATTAGCAAAGGATGGTTTGCAGTTTACTAATTTTCATACAACTGCTTTATGTTCCCCTACACGAGCTTGTCTGTTAACAGGTAGAAATCACCATACGGTAGGTATGCGGGCTGTTTCGAACATGAGAAGCGGATTTCCTCATTTACGTGGAAGAGTAACAAAGCACGCTGCAAACATAGCTGAAGTCCTGCATGAGGAGGGTTATGGAACTTACTGTGTGGGTAAGTGGCATTTAACACCGATGGAAGACACGTCGGGAGCAGGTCCTTTTGATCACTGGCCAACGCAGAGTGGCTTTGACCGTTTTTATGGTTTCCTTCAGGGGGAAACAGATCAATTTCACCCCGAACTGACACGCGATAATCACCATATTGAAAGACCAAAAGATGAGGAGAATTACCACCTGAGTGAAGATCTTGTTGAAAACGCGTGCAAGTTTATAAACGACTCAAAGTCTATTTAC
>JASLTU010000111.1:0-947 GCA_030742755.1 Acidimicrobiales bacterium
AGTTCCAGAAGGTGAAATCGACTCTGTAGTTCAAGAAATAGTTTCTGATATTAAAGCTGGAGGCCCCGAAGCAATAGCTGCCGCCAAACAACTAGCTCTGAAAGTTCCCTACATGCAAATAGATGAGGCTTTTGCTTGGACATCTGAACTCTCAGCCAACCTTTTTAAAAGTGAAGAAGCTCAAGAAGGAATGCGAGCCTATCTAGACAAAAGACCACCATCTTGGATGGATGAATAATCTAGTTGGATTTTTTAATAAGGCATTGTCCCGCCATCAACAGGGAACAGACATCCTGTGATATTGCGGGCTTCATCACGCGAAAGCATTAAAGCTACTGCAGCAACTTCTTCGACAGTATTGGGTCTCTTAATAGCAGCAGGCTGAGTGAACATATCTGCTGCTTCCTCTAATGTGACTCCCATACTCTCCGCCGTAGCTGGCATTGACTCATAGAACATATCTGTAAGAACCAACCCTGGCAAGATCGCATTAACAGTAATCCCTAGGGTTCCCACTTCATGCGCAGCAACTTTCACAAGGCCGTTTATGGCATGCTTGTTTGCCGTGTAATTTGAAAGAGTCGGTTTGTTCAGTTTGCCTTCCATGGAAGACATTGCGATTATACGTCCTGACTCCTGAGGAATCATATGAGCTAATGCTTTACGCATACCCCAAAAAGTATGATTTAGATTAAGATTCAACGCGTGATTCCAAACTTCATCAGTCATTTCGGCTACTGGAGCAGCCCCCATTATGCCCCCAGCATTTAAGACTGCAATATCAAGCTTGCCGAAGTGATCAACCGTTCCGTCGATCAGTGCCTCAACTTCTGATTGATTTCCAGCATCACAAGCTATGAAATGGGCATTGTCTCCAGCATCCATTTCCGCAAGAGCTTGTTCGCCCTTTTCAGGACTTCTACCGTTTACTACGACTTTGGCACCTT
>JASLTU010000112.1:0-925 GCA_030742755.1 Acidimicrobiales bacterium
AGCCATTAATTTTTGGATTGAAGCTTCAGGTCCTGGGGCTTTACCTGCGAGTCTTGCACTTAGAGTTCTTAATCTGTTGAGTTTTAATACTTCAGATTCGCAGTAAAGGCTCATTAATTTTTGTCGGACATGAGGATTGGTTTCACCACCTGAATCTCTTATAAGGTCGAGCAGCGTGTCGGCTGAAGGTCCATCGCCCCACAAGGATCCACCAGAAGATAGTGATACGCGTTCATTTGCTAGAGTCATTCTCGCTAATCTCCACCCGTCACCTTCTTCTCCTACTAAAAGTTCAGCTGGAATTCTCACATCATCGAAAAATACTTGATTGAATGAATGGGCGGTCGTCATATCGACTATTGGTTCCATGGAGATTCCAGGAAGATCCATAGGGCATATGAAATAAGAGATCCCATGATGTTTAGAAGTATCAGGGTTGGTTCGTGCTATCAAAATTCCGAAAGCAGCTTGGTGAGCGCCGCTGGACCAGATTTTTGAACCATTGACTATATATTCCTCACCGTCACGTACAGCTCGGGTCGATAGGTTGGCTAGGTCAGAACCGGCGTCTGGTTCACTGAATAGTTGACACCAAAAATCCTCGCCATTTAAGAGGCGGGGGAGGAAACGCTCTTTTTGTTCATCTGTGCCTGCAGCTAAAATTGTTGGACCAGCCCAACCTATTCCTATCGGGTTAGCTGGTCGACTTATTCGAGCCTTCTTAAGCTCTTCATCGATAATTAGTTGATGCATTGGTTCAGCAGAAATACCCCACGGTTCAGGCCAGTGAGGTACTACATATCCAGCATCCACCAATTCTTGATTGCTTGGATTTGGATTCTTGGAGATCCAATCCCTTATTTCTGTCCGTCTGTGGTCATTTTCAGGTGGGAAGTCGAAGTCCATAGTCAGTTAATGAGCTTTT
>JASLTU010000113.1:0-834 GCA_030742755.1 Acidimicrobiales bacterium
ATTGAGTAATTATTGCTGTTATATATTTTTTCCATGACTAATATTTTACCAATTTTGACTTGACTGAAATGAGATACAGATTATAATTTACGTTTTTGCTAACAACCCGGTTTTTTGGGGCTATAGCTCAGCTGGGAGAGCGCAACACTGGCAGTGTTGAGGTCGGCGGTTCGATCCCGCCTAGCTCCACCATAGCAATAATGATTTGGTCCGGTTCGTCTATCGGTTAGGACTCCAGGTTTTCATCCTGGCAAGAGGGGTTCGATTCCCCTACCGGATGCCAATTTTTTTGATTAAGTAAGTTAAATTTAACTTACTTTTTCAAACTAAACCTACTAAAATTTTCTTGTCCCGTTCGTCTAGTGGCCTAGGACGCCAGGATTTTATCCTGGAAACAGGTAGTTCAAATCTCCTACGGGACGCCACTTTTCAATCAATCAATTTTAAAAGTTGATTTGACCTAAACCACTTGTGATAATTACTCAATTTACTAAGCTACATTCTTGTTATATTAGTCGGTTAATGAGTTTTTATTTAAAGGGATGTTATGAGTCATATTATCTATGAGCCAGTCAGGCAAAGACTTCAACGAAGCGAGTTAGCTGTTCCGGGGTCAAGCCCTAAAATGTTTGAAAAAGCTTTAAAAAGTGCCGCTGACTTTGTTTTTTTGGATTTAGAGGATGCTGTAGCTCCAGATGATAAATTACCAGCACGTCAAAATGTTATTGATGCTATTAATGATTTAGATTGGAAGGGTAATGGCAAGACGATTTCAGTTCGAATTAATAGTATTGATACCCATTATATGTATCGAGATGTTGTTGAGGTTGTCGA
>JASLTU010000114.1:0-833 GCA_030742755.1 Acidimicrobiales bacterium
AGCAATGAAAAAAGAATGCTCCAAGAATCAGTAGATGCATTATTTGATAACGGTAGAAGAGGAAGAGCAGTTGCTGGTGCCGGAGGAAGAGGTCTTAAGTCACTTTCTGACATGCTTAAAGGAAAGCAAGGTAGGTTTAGGCAGAACCTACTTGGTAAGAGAGTAGATTATTCAGCAAGATCTGTAATCGTTGTAGGTCCTCATTTAGATTTACAACAATGTGGTCTTCCAAAAATGATGGCATTGGAATTATTTAAACCTTTTGTTATGAAGAGGCTTTGTGATATCGGTTTAGCTCAAAATATTAAATCTGCTAAAAGAATGGTTGAGAGATCGAGAGCACAGGTTTGGGATGTATTAGCTGAAGTAATTGAAGAACATCCAGTTTTATTAAATAGAGCTCCAACATTACATAGATTAGGGATTCAAGCATTTGAACCCATACTTGTTGAAGGTAAAGCCATCCAGGTTCACCCACTAGTTTGTGAAGCATTTAATGCAGATTTTGATGGAGATCAAATGGCTGTGCATGTTCCTTTAAGTTTAGAGGCGCAACTTGAAGCAAGAGTATTGATGATGAGTACTAATAATATATTATCTCCATCAAGTGGTAAGCCAATTATAGTTCCATCTCAAGATATTGTTTTGGGAATATATTATTTGTCTATTGAAAGAGAAGGAGAAAAAGGAGAGGGAAGATCTTTCTCAGATTTGTTTGAAGTAGAAAAAGCCTTATATAATTCAGATATAAGTCTTCATGCGAAGATTAAGGCTAGAATATTCTCAAAATCATTAAATAAAGAAGTGCGTATTGACACTACTCCAGGTAGAAT
>JASLTU010000115.1:0-828 GCA_030742755.1 Acidimicrobiales bacterium
ATCGAGACGGTCCGTACGCATTGAAACCTGAATATCTGCAGGTTCCCAACCTAACTGACAAGGCTGTGTACACATAGAAGCGTCAAAGCCTGTGAAACCAGCTCCCTGAGCGTGAGAAGCTCCACCTTCTTTGCCGAGAGGGTTGGACGCATCCAACGGAGTCTCGACTGAAAGCCAAAGAACATTCTCACCAGGAACAAGAACAGTTACATAAGACGTAGGAGTCCATGTGTAAAGAATTCCAGGCTCACCGTTATTTACACGGTCGACCATCTCTGCGTACAGAGCGTCGTAACCAGCCTTGGTTTCTTCCATGTTGTCCCAAGCAGTGCTTCCGTTACCAAAAGCAATCTGATTCTCAATAATGTCATCACAAGTCCAGTTCTCTGGGCAACCAAGGATCTCTCCCTTACCGTTACCATCAGAATCCAACTGAGACCATAAAGCTTCATCACTGTTTATCTGATCAATGGTTGAAACATTGTTGTCTTCAGCCCATGACTTAGTAACCAAGAATCCCTGAACACCAGCATCCTGGAACAAACCAGGAACGGCTTCTACGTGGTCAGCAACAAGCGACCCGTCGGACAATTGGTTCTCAAACCATGAGAAGTGACCCGGATACCAAGAGTTAGCCCAGAAATCGCATGAACCCTCAGCCATAGCTGTGAATGCATTCGATGGTCCAAGCTCAATCTCAGCCGGATCAGAAACCTCGAAACCAGCAGTCTGCAATATCTGACGTACAATCTCGGCCTGGATATAACCAGAAGCCCAGTCAGCACGACACATACTCAACGAAACACCCTCACCGGGTAAAGAATCGTC
>JASLTU010000116.1:0-294 GCA_030742755.1 Acidimicrobiales bacterium
TGATCAAATCGTTCATTCACTCTAAATGTAGCAGTGAACGGAAGTAGTCAATTGTGACGAAGGAACGCATCTTCGTTCATCCCGAAAGGGACGGAAGTAGGTGATAATACCGAAGGAACGCATCTTTTTAACAGGAGATGTTATGACTAAATATGAAGAAGCGCGAATAATCAATCGTGCAGTCAAAAAATCCCTTAAGAAAGAACTAGGGCAACCTGTTTACAGAACTAGAAGATTTTATAATCTTCCTAATTATGTAACTGATAACCCTTTTTATCCTTAAGGACTTAGGGG
>JASLTU010000116.1:304-823 GCA_030742755.1 Acidimicrobiales bacterium
GCCATTACTAAATCCCCAAAGGTTAAAAAAATTATTTTAAACTTAAGAAATTAAAAGGAATTGATATTGGTTAATAAACCAAGAACTTATATTGAAAACTGGTGGGTCTGGGAAGACTTGAACTTCCGACCTCACCCTTATCAGGGGTGCGCTCTAACCAAGCTGAGCTACAGACCCACTTGCGTGGAGCGAGCATATTACAACAAAATAAAGAATCTCGTTAAGATAAATAAGCTACTTTCTTATGGCCTTTGCAATCGTGATTAAAGGCCCCGATAAAATATAGGCAAAAGCGCAAGAGGCTAAAACTATTGGCGGGTCAATTGCAATTAAAGCAAATATAAAGATGACGAAGAGCATACTGAAAAATGGAACTCTTTTCTTCATATCTATCTCTTTAAAACTGTAATAAGGAATATTAACTACCATCAACAAGGAGACAGTTGCCGTTAAAAGCGCTGTGGAGACAGCTAAGGTATTACCTACTTCTTCACCTTGAATCCCATAAGAACTCATTGC
>JASLTU010000117.1:0-818 GCA_030742755.1 Acidimicrobiales bacterium
TAAGCGCGAGCAAGCCGATTCCTTGAGTGGCATAGTTCCATAACCAGTTTCAATTCATAGCTTTCTAAATATTTGAATCCGCCCCAAACCAAATTTGATGACTCTTGGCTGACCCCTGAAGCAAAATCATTTTTTTCAAATAATCCCACGTTCACACCATGGGATCGCAAAGCTAGAGCTGAAACTGCACCATTAATGCCGCCTCCGATAATAAGAGCATCAAAATGAGTCTTCGATACTGATTCAATGTTCGCAGAACGTTCTTTTTCTAGCTCTGATGAAATGATCTTCATGCAGAATCAGTTTCGTCTCTCGGAAAGGCCCTCACAAAACGTTTAATTTCGACATTTTTAAATAGACCTGCAACTGCATAAGGGTCATTCGCTGCAAAATCTTTAACCTGGGAAATATCGTCCATTTCGAGGATAATTAAAGAACCGCACATTTTTTCATCGTCATCTAAAAGAGGGCCAGCAAAAACCAATGGCGAGTTAGCTAAATATTTGAGATGATTTTCTCGGTTGTTCATTCTGAGTTGAAAAGAATTTTCTTTGTCTAACGCATAAATAGCAAAAAGCATTCATACCTCCCATCAGATCGTACCCTTTGGATTCTAAAGTAAAGTTACTTCACGCTTCTAGTAGGTATATTCTTTTCATAAAGGAGAAGTATGTCTTCTGTAGAATTATTAATTGATGGTTTAGATTTTGGTGAAGGGCCTCGCTGGCATGATGGTCTGCTTTGGTATTCTGACTTTTTTCAACATTGTGTATATACGGTTTCACTCGATGGCAAACGTGAAGTCGTTTTAGAGTTGG
>JASLTU010000118.1:0-808 GCA_030742755.1 Acidimicrobiales bacterium
TGAAGAGAACTTCGATAAAATTTTTATAAAGAAAGATAAACCTGAATATATGCCTGAGGTGGTATTAGATGAAGATACACTTATTGTAGATCTTCTTTTATTATATGAGTTAGTCTCAAGCAAATCGGAAGCCCGTCGATTAATAGATCAGGGTGCAGTTAAAATTAATGATCAGAAATGTATAGATCGTGATCGTATTATTAATAAAGATGAACAATTAGTTATTAAAGTAGGGAAGCGACGTTTTTTAAAAGTTAATTAGACAATTATAATTTGTAATAAAAAAAATAAATAGGAATGTTAATTCTTATTTCTAAGGATGTATAATCAAGTTAATTTGCATGCTATTTATTCATCATAATTAATTTATTTAGGAGTAGAAATGTCAGATAATGTAGTTGAATTCACTGATGATAATTTTGATACAGAAGTTCTAAAATCAGAAGTACCTGTTTTGGTTGATTTTTGGGCAGAATGGTGTGGTCCATGTAAAATGATTTCACCAGTTGTAGAAGAAATCGCAGCTGATTACAATGGGAAAATAAAAGTTGGTAAAGTAAATGTTGATTATAATCAACAGATAGCAATGACATATGGAATAAGAGGTATTCCAGCATTGTTAGTTTTCAATAGTGGTGCAGTTGCGAATCAGATTGTTGGAGCTGTGCCTAAAAATCAAATAACTGAAATATTAGATGAGGTTATTAAATAATAAATAAAATAATATGAATAGGAAAGTAATAATAATTGGTTCTGGTCCGGCTGGACTAACTGCAGCAACTTATGCCGCTCGTGCAAATCTTAAGCC
>JASLTU010000119.1:0-801 GCA_030742755.1 Acidimicrobiales bacterium
GTGTGAATAAACGAATTCTGATACTGAGGCATCAGGCGGAACAGTTAAAACATCTGTGGTCAGAGCAGAGGTTACAGGAAGTGTAAATCTCCTCTCGAGATGTCCCAGTCGTACGCTGTGTTGATGTTCTGCAACAGAGGATTTACCAGCAACAAGCTGACTTACGGCTGCGGCAATTAACGCGGGTACTACGAATGTTCCAGCTGTTGATTCGGCTACGAACATCACAGCAGAAATAGGAGCCCTGTAACCAGCTCCCAAAAAAGCCGCAAGGCCGAGTGTGGGGTATAAACCTGGTCTGTCGGAACCAATTAATTGACCTGTGAATTGACCTAGGATTACTCCCTGTGCGGCTAGTGGGATAAAGAGACCTCCCACGCCACCAGCAGCTAGCGTCACAAGTGTTGCTGAGATTCTAAGGCCGAATAATAAAGCAATTAAACCCAGACCATTTTCCGGAGACACGACCCATTCCATGGCCTCTATTCCAGGGCCTATAGTAAGTGGAGAACCAAAGGCTGCGTCTGCAGATACAGCTAGAGCAGCTAGAAGGAGTCCTCCAAAGAGAACTCGGGGAACAAAGGAAGTCTTTCGTGATTGACTTTTTGACCACCTAACCAGCCAAGCCATTGAGCGCCCGCCTAGACCTGCTAGAACACCTAAAAGAAGTGCCCCGAACAGATCACCTGTTTCGACTCCGGTGAATAAGTCGGCAAGTTTAGATGCATCAAACCATGCCATGCTTTCATCTGATCCCACTTGAACACTTTTAAGATCAATACCTATTCGATATTCAGGGTC
>JASLTU010000011.1:0-36402 GCA_030742755.1 Acidimicrobiales bacterium
GGTCCTATCTCAGCTACTTTTCCTGATACTTCGTGTCCCAAAACGACCGGATATCCAATTGACCAACCTCCATCTATGTAGGTGATATCAGAATGGCAGATAGCACATGCCTCTACAGTTACTCGAATTTCATCTTGCTCAGGGTCCGACAATCGGATCTCTTCAATGATTAGGTCGGTTTTAGAACCGTGACACACAGCCGCTTTGATAAGGGTCATCGAAGGTTCCTAGACATCAGCGAAGGCTACTTGAACTTGATGTTATGTAAAAAGTCGAAAAGAGGTAAAAAACTATAATTTATCCAAGAATTATTTCTGACACCTCGCGTAGTTCATCAAGTGAGCGTGCAGCAATATTCAACATGGTTATTGGGCTGTCTTCGAAAGCTTGAACCCTGTCTCGAATTCTGTCTGCTGGTCCAACAAGACTTATCTCATCGCAGAAGTCACTTGGCACTGAAGCAATTGCTTCTTCTCGTTTACCTTCTAGAAATAATTCCTGTATGCGTTTAGCTTCGGCTTCAAATCCCATTCGAGACATTAACTCTGTGTGAAAGTTTTTCCCTTTCGCCCCCATGCCACCTATGTACAGAGCGATACTCATTTTGATCGGGATTAGACCTGTTTCAATGTCATCAGTTACATTCACGATCATATTAAGAGGTATTTCAAAAGTTTCTTTACGATTTGAAATCACTTCACTATAGACATCTTGACGATATGGCGAATAGTAAAGAGGTAGCCAGCCATCAGCGATTTCACATGTTTGAGCTACATTTTTCGGACCTTCCGCTCCAATAAATATGGGTATATCGTTTCGTAGGGGATGAGTCATAATTTTTAGAGGTTTACCAAGTTGGGTCGAATCAGGTCCTTTGTAGGGATGTTGAAAAAATTCGCCTTCGTAAGAAAGGTAATCTTCACGAGCGAAAGCTGATCTTAGGATCTCGACGTACTCTCGAGTTCTAGCTAAAGGACGTTTAAATGGCTGTCCATACCAACCTTCTACCACTTGAGGCCCTGATACTCCTATGCCGAGAATTAAGCGACCGGAAGATAAATGATCAAGAGTTACTGCATGCATAGCGCATGCGGTTGGTGTACGAGCTGCGATTTGAACAACGCTTGTACCTAAACGAATTTTTTCAGTTACTGCAGCTAAGTGGGCCAGTGGCGAGAAAGCATCGGATCCCCAAGATTCCGAAGTCCAAACCGTGTCGATACCCAATTTTTCAGCTTCCTGTGTGAGTGGAACCCAGTCTGTGGGTGGTTGAGCTGACCAGTATCCCCAAATTAATCCAAGTTTCATTCAATACCTTCCTTATTACAAACTAATGTATAGCTGTATCTTAAATGTTTCTCATTCTGGGGTGATTATCAATTCTGTTGCCTTAAACGCTGCCCAAACCGTGTCGCCATTGCGAAGTTTGAGAGTTTCAAAGGCGTTTTGAGTGATTTCAGCCAAGAACTCTAATTCACCTCCCAGATTTACGCGTACGTTCTGACCGGTATGGTTTATTTTCAAAATTTCTGCCTTTAGAACGTTTCTGGGGCTACCTGTTGGTTTTTCCCTGTAAAGAGCAATGGCCTTGGGGGGTATCACAATGTTTACACGGCCTTTAGACGGTTCACTTAAAATGAGTTTCGCTCCTTTTTCAGTTACAGCTATGAGTCCATCCGCCAAAGCGGTGACGAAGTTAAGTTCAACGAGAGAAGCCGAATAGGTGGTTGCTGGTGAACTTTTTATTTCATCTGGAGTCCCTGACTGGGTTATTAGACCATTTTCCAAAATAATTAACTGTTCAGATAAGGATGCCGCTTCAAGCGGGTCGTGTGTAACCAATAAAGTTGTAACTTCTTTTTGTGTTTTTAAATAATGGTGAATAATTTTTTTACTTCTTTCGTCAAGACCTGTTGAAGGTTCGTCGAGTAAAAGTATTTGAGGTCTCGATGCAATAGCTCGGGCAATAGCGACTCGTTGCGATTCTCCTCCGGAACACTCGCCTGCTTTTCGTTCTTTCAGATGCTTTAATTCAAATAGGTCAATTAATTCAGATACTTTTTCTTCAGAGGATCTAGGGCTGAATTCGATATTTTGTTTTACAGTTAAATGTTCAAAAAGTACTTGGTTTTGAGGCACCCAGCCAACATTCCTATACCGCGGTTCAACGAAAGTCTTCCCTGAGTCCGTTATCTTTTTATTGATTTTCAGTTCTCCAGAACTGAGTTTCTCTAAACCACTGATGATTTTTAGTACTGTCGATTTGCCTGAGCCGTTGGGTCCAAGGAGGCTTACTGTCTGATTTGGGCCAACTTCTAGGTTTATTTTCAAACTGAAGTGGTCGTGATTTAAAGAGCCATCTAATTTAATCATAGTTATTTACTCGGCAACCATTGATCGCGGAATGGTATAAGAATTGCTAATGAAGTTACGATCATCACCAAACTGAGAGCTAAAGCAGCCTCAGGGTTAGTTTCTAATGCAAGAAAAACTGCTAGAGGTAAGGTTTGAGTTTCACCAGGCAAGTTGCCTGCAAAAGTTATTGTCGCCCCAAATTCACCAAGTGCCCTAGCCCAAGATAGAGCAAGTCCCGCAATTACCGAGGGTAGGATCCGGGGCAAGGTTATTCTGAAAAATATCTTTGAAGGGGAAGCCCCTAGTGTTTCTGCTACTTTCTCAGAATCTTCATTTATTGAACGAAAAGCAGACTCAACGGCAACAACGAAAAAAGGGATTGAAACAAAAACCGCTGCCAGAATAGATCCAGTTGTGCTGAACGGAAGAGTGATACCGAACCAATTATTAAGCCATTTACCTAAAAAACCTTGTCTCCCAAAGGCAAAAAGTAAAGCAGTTCCTCCTACCACCGGTGGAAGAACCATTGGGAGAAGCACTATTGCTCGAAGGAGTTTAATAAATGGAAATTTCGCTTTAGCTAAAAACCATGCGATCGGAGTGCCTAATGCAAGCACTATAAGGGTGGCCGAAAAACTTACAATTAGTGACAGGAAGAAAGCATCTGAAACAACCTCGGTTCCAAGGAGATCCACTAAGCCAGACCAAGGCATTCTTTGCAGGAGTCCCAGAAGGGGAGACAAGAGAAAAAGAATCGCAAAAAGTGCAATTAGCACAACTGTTTTTGGGAGTTTATTCATGAGGAAAACCATGTTCATGGAAAATTCTTTTGGCGATTTTGGAATCTAAAAATTCAACAAAATCATCCCCAACTTTTCCTTTTGAAGCTACAGCGTAAGAGACGCAAGGACATGTCTTTTCTTGAGGCCATGCAGCAACTACTTTCGGTTCATTTTTAAGGTCAGTTTCATAGACTATTCCCAGATCAACCTCTGCTGCTGAGACACGAGCTAGCACTGCTTTGACGTTTAATTCGTAGGTATCAGCATTCACGATTCCAAATCGTGACTTTGTTGCATTGCCACAAGGCACGCCTTCAGAACAGATCGCAATTAGTTTTTCTTCTAACTCTAAGTCTTTTGGCTCAAAATTCTGATCAACAAAATCGAGCGGCTTTACGACTACTAAAGAGTTCCGTGTGAAATCTTTTATGACTTTGCGAAAGTTCAAACCCTCTAGGAGTTTAGAATCTGCTGTGATGAAGACATCCACAGATGCTCCATCTCTAAGTTGCGCAGCGAGATGATTTGAGCCGCCAAAAATTGTTTTTGCCTTGACATTAGAAACCTTTTCATAATTTCTAACGACTGTAGAAACTACTTCAGTAAGAGAAGAAGCAGCCGAAATAGTTATTTCTTTGTCTTGGTTACTGCATCCAGAAAAAATAAACCAACCGATTCCAAGAATAAACAAAAATTTATTCGATTTTTTAAGGGAGTTCGATAACCACATTGGTTGCCTTTATAGCGGCCACTGCTAGAGCACCTGGTTTCAATCCAAGTTCTTTTGCGGCTTCAGCAGATATCAAAGAAACAACGCGATGTGGCCCTGCTTGTATTTCCACTTGAGCCATAACGCCATCAGCGACAACTCGAGTTATTAAGCCAGTAAAGCGATTTCGCGCTGAAAGAGTTGCCCCTTCCTGTTCATTAGAGTCTGAAATCTCTTGAGCCAGTTTTGCAAGATCAGGTCCATTAATAAGGCGATGTCCACCCTCGGTTCTTTCAGTCAAAAGACGACCAGAATCTGCCCAGCGTCTTACGGTGTCAGTACTGACACCAAGCAATTGCGCAGCTTCACCTATTTTAAACTTGTACATACAATAAAAAATACTTAAAAAACTAGCAAATACAACTTTATTTTCTAGAAATATAAATTATGATTCTGCTATGAGTGTTAAAGTTACAAGTCAAGATTTAGAAAAACTTCTTAAAGATTATGGCAATTCTGCGTTTGTGGTAACAGTTGCGAAAAACTTAAGAGCAAAAGTTGTTCATTCACCAATATTTTTGGAAGAAGATTTTTTCATTTGCGCTCCGGGGGAAGGAACTCTCAATAATTTGAATGATAATCGATCGATTACTCTGATTTTCCCACCTTATTCTGAAGGTGGATTTAGCATGATTATTGATGGGGACGGTGAAGTCATAGATCCGGAAGAAGGAACTATAAAAATATCTTTCATTAACGGAGTTCTTCATAGGCCTGCGTGAAGGATTTTGAAGTGTGTTTTGATCGTTGAAAAAATTATGAGTTTGAATTCTTTTTCTTTATTTGTGCTAAATAGGAAGCTTGTGCTTCTTGCGATTCTGGATCAGCCATCGCAACTTCTAAACCATCCGCATCTGCCCAAGATCTAACAGTTCCGACCATCTGAGAAGTAACTGCATTTACATGCGATTTTGTTGAAAGAGTAGCGATTCTGGGTTTTGCTGCAATTGCTGAAACTAAATCGTTTACTACAGAGTCAATTTCATCAATAGTTGTGATCTTGTTTAAAAAACCTATTTTGGATGCCTCTTCAGCGTCAAAAGGTCTACAAGTCATTACCAATTCTTTTGTCAAAGTAGGCCCTATCTCTCTTACAAGTCTTGGGATCCCTCCCCATGCTAAAGGAATCCCCAGATCGACTTCTGGAATAGAAAAACTTGTTTCAGCGGAAGCAATCCTTAAATCACAGGCTGCTGCTAGTACAAGTCCACCACCGACAACATGGCCATGAAGGCGCGCTATAGCTATTGGTGCCATATTTTCGATTGCGTCCGCCATTATTCGACCCAAGTCTGCAGGTTTTTTACTACCTTCTTTTCCGGAAGACTTTTGGTCATTACCTCCGAAGGCATCAATATCAAAGCCAGCACAAAATGACCTACCTGCTCCACTGACGACAACAACACGCAAATCAGGTTGTTGGTCAAACCAGTTCGCAGCTTCAGTTATTTCTTGCATAAGAGCAGCTGATAATGCGTTCAGACGTTCAGGTCTATTGAGTTGCATCTGGGCTGTTTGCCCGTTTGAAGAAACGATTAAATGTTCAAAACTCGGTTCATCTCCCATTTCAATCGCCTTCTACATCTGAGAGTAAAACTTCAACTTCAAATTTTTCTCCTGCAACAAGATTTATATTTTCGGCTTTTGCCGCATCAGAAACATCATCTAAAGCAAGACGAAGAAGGTCGAGTCGTTCGGCAGTATCAACAACGGTGCAATTCTTAACCGGTGTTGCTAGCGAACATTTTGCTTCAGTTTTTTTCTTGCGAATCTCAGCGATTACCTGAGCAGCTATAACAGAGACTTCTTTATCTCCAAAAGCACTGGAAGTTGAAAGTAAATTTTCGTTTGAAGGCCAATCCTGCTGATGAATCGAACCTTCTTTCCACCATGACCAGACTTCTTCGGTGACAAAAGGAAGAAAAGGTGCAAAAAGTTTCAGCAGAGTTTGTAGCGCTAAACGTAGCGCGTGTTGAGCTGAAGTTGAGTTATTATTTTCTTCTCCATAAGCGCGAACTTTAACAAGTTCTAAATGGTTATCAGTAAAATCCCAGAACCAAGACTCGGTTTTCTCTAGTGCTCGCGCATAATCGAAGTTGTTAAAAGCATCAGTTGTTTCATCTATTAATTCACCTAGACCTGCAAGCATTGAAAGATCTAAAGGGTTGGTAATAAGATCGGTGTCAATCTCGAGCGAATTGCTTGTTGGGTCGCTGAAACCTAAAACAAATCGGCTTGCATTAAGTATCTTTATAGCTAATTTCCTACCAATTTTCATTTGACCGTCGTCAAATGTCGTGTCTGTTCCAGGCCTTCCATTAGCAGCCCAGTAACGAATAGCGTCTGATCCGTATTCTTCTAATAAATCTATTGGAGTAACTACATTACCCTTGGACTTAGACATTTTTTTTCGATCAGGATCGAGCACCCAACCACTAAGAGCACAGTTCAACCAAGGAGAAGAGTTAGATTCAAAATGTGACCTCACAACAGTTGAAAAAAGCCAAGTTCGTATTATGTCGTGTGCTTGAGGACGCATATCCATCGGATAAGTGCGTTTGAATAAATCTTGGTCTTCTTCCCACCCGCAAGCAATCTGTGGGGTAAGAGATGAGGTGGCCCAAGTATCCATAACATCTGGATCACCCATGAAGCCATTAGGTTCTCCTCTCTGATCTTCTGAGAATCCAGTTGGCACCTCTGAAGTTGGATCTATAGGAAGAGAATCCTCTTGAGGGATAATCGGTTGGTCCCACACAGTTTCACCATTTTTGTCTATTGGATACCAAAGTGGTATAGATACTCCAAAAAAACGCTGTCTACTTATAAGCCAATCACCGTTAAGTCCTTCGATCCAGTTGCTATACCTAGCTTGCATATAACTTGGATACCAGTTCATTTCGTCACCTCGGTTAACAAGTGAACTGGCTAAATTATGATCACGTCCTCCATTCCTTATGTACCACTGGCGAGAAGTGACGATTTCAAGAGGTCTGTCTCCTTTTTCGAAAAATTTAACTGGATGCGTTATAGGTTCGGGTTCTCCGACTAATTCACCTGTCTCTCTAAGCATCGTTACCATTTCTTCTTGTGCAGAGAAAATTGTTTTTCCGGATAGACGTTTGAATGCATTAACACCAGCTTCATTAGTAATTCCCGAAGGAGGCTCGTTTATGATTCTTCCATCTCGGTTGATTATTGCTTGAACAGGTAGGTTCAATTCTCGCCACCAAGTCACATCAGTAGTATCACCGAAGGTGCATATCATCGCGATCCCAGTACCTTTCTCAGGGTCTGCGAGTTGATGTTCACAAATAGGTACTTCCACTCCAAAAACAGGAGTGGTCACATTTGTACCGAAAAGGTTTTTATATCTTGTATCTTCCGGATGAGCCACTAAAGCTACACAAGCTGGTAATAGTTCCGGTCTGGTAGTTGCAATCTGCAGGTCTTCACCACTGCTCGTGTGGAATGTAAGCGTATGGTAAGCGCCTGGTCTTTCCCGGTCTTCGAGTTCGGCTTGAGCTACAGCAGTTCTGAAAGTCACATCCCAGAGCGAAGGAGCTTCAGTTTGATACGCCTCTCCTCTATCAAGGTTTCTAAGAAAAGCACGTTGAGCTACACGTTGGCATTTTTCATCGATAGTTGCGTAAGTGAGACTCCAATCAACTGATAGTCCAAGGCGCCGCCATAAAGCTTCAAAAGCCTTTTCGTCTTCTGCCGTGAGAATATGGCAAAGTTCAATAAAATTGCGTCTACTTATATCAAATTCGCCGCGTGCTTTAATTGCCTTTGGGTCGCCAGCATCCTCTGGTGTTTTAAAATCCGAATCATAGGGAAGCGAAGGATCACACCTGACACCAAAAAAGTTTTGAACCCTTCTTTCAGTTGGAAGTCCATTGTCGTCCCATCCCATTGGGTAGAAGACTTCTTTCCCAGCCATTCGTTGATATCGGGCTATCGCATCAGTGTGTGTATATGAAAAAACATGTCCGACATGTAAAGAACCTGAAACTGTCGGAGGGGGAGTGTCTATAGAAAAAATTTCTTTTCTAGTTTTACTTCGATCAAAGCTATAGGTCCCATTTTTTTCCCAATGGTTGCACCAGATTTCTTCAATTCCGTCTAAAGACGGCTTATTGGGAATTGTTGAGGCATTCTTTTTACTGTTCATATACCAATTTGAGACTATCTCGCTTATTGATTATAACTGAGCGGAATTGTTTGCTCTTTGTCTTGTGAGGGTATTGTCAAAATGAAGAAAGTTAATTTGGAGGTTATCAATGGGCGACTTCTCTATGGAGTTGAACGAAGAACAGTTGCAACTACAAGAATGGGTTCATCAGTTTTCTGAAGATGTGATTAGACCAGCTGCTGAAGAATGGGATGAGAGAGAAGAGTTTCCATTTCCTGTAGTGGAGCAAGCAGCAGAGGTAGGTCTTTACTCATGGGAATTCCTGGCAAATGGAATGATGGGTGACAAGACAGGCCTTACTCTCCCTGTAGCTATCGAAGAGTTATTTTGGGGAGATGCTGGTATCGGAATGGCGATTATGGGTTCTGGTTTAGCTGCTGCTGGGATTTTGGCATCTGGAACGCAGGAGCAGGTTTTGGAATGGGTGCCACAGTGCTACGGAGAAGCGGGAGATCTTAAAATTGGAGCTTTTTGTGCTAGTGAGCCTGATGCTGGATCTGACGTAGGTGGTTACCGAACTAGAGCTGTTTACGACGAAGCCACAGATGAATGGGTGCTAAATGGGACGAAAGCTTGGATCACTAATGGAGGTTTGGCTGATATTCATGTAGTGGTTGCAGTGGTCGAACCTGAACTTAAATCCAGAGGTCACGCATCTTTCATAGTGCCTCCTAATACACCCGGTTTAAGCCAGGGGCAGAAGTATAAAAAACATGGAATCAGAGCAAGTCACACTGCAGAGGTTGTATTAGAAGATGTTCGGATACCGGGTTCTTGTCTTTTAGGTACTAAAGAGAAACTTGATGAGAGAATTGCACGAGTAAAAGAAGGTAAATCTGGAAATGCTCAAGCAGCAATGCAGACTTTTGAAGCTACTCGTCCTGCTGTGGCAGCTCAGGCAATAGGTGTTGCTAGAGCTGCATATGAGTATTCACTCGAATATGCCAAAGAAAGAGAAGCATTTGGTAGGCCAATAATTATGAACCAAGGTATTGCTTTCATGCTTGCAGATATGGCTGTTGAGATTGATGCAGCGAGATGGCTTACCTGGCGGGCAGCATGGCTTGGAACTCATCAAGGTTTCAAGAATGCTGAAGGTTCAATGGCTAAGTTGAAGGCTGGAAGAGTTGCGACTTGGGTTACAGAAAGAGCAATCCAGATTCTTGGTGGATATGGATATGTAAGAGAATATCCAGTTGAACGCTGGCATAGGGATGCAAAAATTCACGATATTTTCGAAGGAACAGAACAGATCCAACAACTAGTGATAAGTAGAGCGATATCAGGTTTAAGAATCGAATAATAATGGATTTAGGTATTTCAGGTCGGACGGCTCTAGTCACTGGTGCTTCAAGAGGCTTAGGCTTTTCTAGCGCTAGAGCTCTATCTAATGCCGGAGTAAAAGTCTGTTTGGTGTCACGTTCAACTGACCGATTGTCAATTGCAGCTAAAGAACTGGCAGATGATTGCCATGCTATTGCTGCTGACTTATCAGACCGTTCTTCAATCCAAAGCATGTTGGAAGAAGTGAAAGAAACATTTGGTGAAGTAGATATTCTTGTAGCGAATGCTGGTGGTCCACCACCAGGAAATTTTGAAACTACTTCAACAGAGGATTTCTCAGAAGCCATTCAGTTAAACCTTTTATCTACTGTCGAAATGTGTAAAGGTCTCATCCCAGAAATGGTTGATCGAGGATGGGGTCGAGTAATAGCTATTACTTCTATCGCAGTAAGGGAACCAATGGCTCAGTTGATTCTCTCAAATACAGCTAGATCCGGATTGACGAGCTTTTTGAAGACAACAGCAACCGAAGTGGCTGGAGCTGGTGTGACAGTAAATTCAATTCAACCAGGACTTCATGAAACTGAAAGACTCACTGAACTTTATGAAGATCTACAAGGTGTAGCAGCAAATGTTCCAACAGGAAAACTTGGTAGCCCTGATGATTTCGGTGAAGTCGTAGCTTTTTTGTGTTCAGAACAAGCGAAATTTATTACAGGTGCAGCAATCCCAGTTGATGGTGGAGCAGCAAAAGGATTGCAGTGATATAGATGACAAAAGAAATTAGAACTAGAGGATTACACCATGTTGTGTATGCATGTAGGAACGGCGAAGAAACCAGACATTTCTATGAAGATTTATTAGGAATGCCTTTAGTTCATACTGAGGTAAAAAATGCTCCAGATGGCTTCTTCCGTCATTTGTTTTTTGATACTGGCGATGGTTCGTGTATAGCTTTTTTCGAAGTTTCAGGGGTAGGTGAAAATCCTGATTGGAGTTCTGAAGTATCCATTGGCAATGGTCTTCCTATTTGGGTTAACCATCTAGCTTTTGCTTCTGACGAAGAAAGAACTGAAACAGTAAGAGAACGGTTGGCTGAAGAAGAAATTGTTCCCTTGATGGAAGTGGACCACGGATGGTGCCACTCGCTTTATTACATAGACCCAAATGGGATAATGGTTGAGTTTTGCAGAGACACAGGTGAATTCGGAATTGCCCCTGAAATCGCAGCAGCACGTCTTGATTCAACAGATGACACTGACCACTCAACGTTTATTCAACCTTTAGACATAGAAGGTCTTAGAGGATTTAGCCTCTTCCCCGAGCCAAAAGAGAGCTAGGAGGTTCGAATGCCTCGGATCCAACAAGTAAGTCGTTCAGATTTACACCCAGCAGCAGAAACTATTTTTCAACTTATATTTGGGGACAGAGACCCAACAGTCGAACCTGGTACTGATACAGGAAGTCCAGGAGATTGGTGGCCTACTTTTGCTTTGGTGCCCGAAGTTTTCGATCATGCAGTTGCAGGTTTAGCTTTGTACAGATCCCCAGAGCGAAAATTGGATCCACAGTTACGAGAACTCGGACAAACGCGTGTGGGTTGGGATGTTGGAAGTCGGTTTGTTTTTTCACAGCACTGTAAATCTTGTCGAACTGTTGGAATAAGCGAAGAAAAAATCAAGTCGATTTCAAATTGGGAAGAATCAGAATGTTTCAATGAAATTGAAAGAGCGGTTCTTGCATATACGGATTGCCTGGCGCTCAACAACGGTCTAGTAACTGATGAAATTTTTCATACGCTCACAGAGCACCTGTCAGATGAAGAAATTCTTGAACTCACATACATCGTTGCCACATATGGAATGCATGGGGTTATCTCTAGAGCACTTCAACTTGAGTTTGATGCTGATGAGAACCAGCCTTTAGAAGAGGTGGAAGGCGATCATCAAAGCTTGAGCCAGGAACATACTCAAAGACGAATGCAAGAAATAATTGATGAGGAAAAATCTGGTGATTGACTCTGATGATCTTTTTGAAAAAGCAAAATTAAATCAAACAACTGCCAAAGACCTAGACAATGTCGATCAACTAGCCAACTTCCGTTCAAAGTTCGTTATCGAGGATCCAAACTTAATCTATTTAGATGGAAATTCTTTAGGTCGACTTCCAAAGAAAACCAAAGACCTTGCTCAAGAAATAGTCTCCGAACAATGGGGTAATCGCTTAATACGCTCATGGAACGAAAAGTGGTTAGAAGACACAGTTCGAATCGGAGACAAGGTTGGATCAGTGGTTGGAGCAAAACCAGGAGAAGTTGTATTAGCTGACTCAACAACTGTTTGTTTATTTAAAACTGCAGTTTCAGCACTTCTTTCAAATCCAACACGTTCCATCATTCTTACAGATGACCAAAATTTCCCCTCCGATATTCAGGCTTTGAAGGCAGCTGCATCAACGGTCAGTAAAGATCACGAGGTCATAGTGATAGAAAGCAATGGTTTGGAAGCTCCAGTTGAAGAGCTTTTAGATGCGATTGATGAAACTGTATCTCTGGTATCGCTAAGTCAGGTTGCCTACCGATCAGGGTGTTGTTGGGATTTATCAACAGTTACTGAAAAGGCTCATCAAGTAGGAGCCAAAGTTCTTTGGGATCTTTCACACTCAGTAGGAGTGGTTCCAATAGATCTAAGAAAAGATGAAATTGATCTAGCTGTCGGATGCACATACAAGTATTTAAATGGTGGACCAGGAGCACCTGCTTTTATTTATATTTCAGAAAACTGTCACGATTTGATAAATCCCATAGCAGGTTGGTACGGAAGTAAAGATCCATTCGGGTTTGACCCTCATTCCAAGCCACAAAACGACAATCGTAGGTTCCTAACCGGCACGCCACCTTTAGTTTCAACTTTGCTGATAGAGCCAGGTGTTGATTTGGTGCTTGAAGCAGGAATCCAGAACATTCGATCTAAGTCAGTCGCTCTTTCTGAAAGATTTTTATTCAAAGCTGAAAAAGAACTTCTACCTTTAGGATTTTCTATTGCGTCACCTTTAAAACACAAGGATCGTGGCTCTCATTTATCTTTTTCTCATGATTCAGCTTTGGCAATAGGTCAGGCATTAATTAACGAACAATCAACAATCCCAGATGTCCGACCACCAGACTTAGTCAGATTTGGTTTTGCTCCTCTATATACCACCTTTGAAGAAATCGAAGAAAGTATAGACAGAGTAAAAGAAGTTATTTCTGGAGGAGGGGTAGATCGTTGGAAGGATGAAATTCCAGTTGTTCCATAACACAACTGAGAGTGTATTTAAACTGTTATACCGAAACGTTCGAGTCCGAAGCAATCAATAGCGTTACCCCGCATAAGTCGGTATATTTCGTCCTCTGAGAGCCCTGCTTCTTCACAAATTTTTGTTGCTACTTTCAATGTATTAGGGAAAGTAGTATCTGCATGAGGGAAGTCGACTTCAAAACAGATCTGGTTCATTCCTATTATGTCTCGATTCTTCAAACCGATCTCATCGTCAAAAATACACCCCCAAATGTGGTTAGGTATATAAGAACTAGGTGGATTGGGTAGATCTATCCCAAAACTAGCATCCCCTCTTTCTTCCCAAATTTTGTCCATTCGTTCAACTACGTAGGGCATCCATCCAACTTGTCCTTCTGCGTATGCAATCCGGAGTTTTGGAAAGCGAACAAAAATTCCTGAAAGTATGTAGTCGCACATAGACCCCATCGCATTTGCAAAAGTAATGGTTGAAGAAACAGAAAAAGGAGCATCCGGAGAAGTTGATGGCATTTTTGATGAGGATCCAATATGCATGCAAATTACAGTTTCAGTTTCTTGACATGCAGTGAAGAAAGGATCCCAAAAGTGATCCTTATCATGTATAGACGGTAAACCCAGATGGTAAGGATTTTCTGAAAATGCAACAGCAAAAGATCCTTTATTTGCGCATCTATGGACTTCCTCAGCGGCTGCGATTGGATCCCAGAGTGGTATAAGGGTCAGCGGTATAAGGCGGCCTTTCCCTTCACCTTCACACCACTCATCTATCATCCAGTCGTTATAAGCCTTTACACAAAGTAAAGCTAGGTCTTTATCTTCTCGTTCAAGAAAAGTTTGACCACAAAATCTTGGAAGAACATTGGGAAAACATATTGAAGCATCAACGTGATTTGCATCCATATCGGCGAGTCTGTCAGTTTGTTTCCAACTCCCCGGGCGAATTTCATCAAAAGTAACTGGCTCAACATCAAGATTTTCAAAACCTGCTGCAGCGGAAAGTTTAGGAAACGGATATATCAGATCGTCATACAACCACCAGTCGCACGGAGAGCCATTTTTAACTCCTTTTTCGTAAGAAAAAACACCACCTTCAAAATTGAAAACTGCAGAATCACGTTCAACACGTGGGCACCTATCTGCATATTTTGAAGGTATGCGACTAGTCCAAAGATCTGGTGGTTCAACCACATGATCATCAACTGAAATTATCCGGGGAATCTTTGTCACCTAAGCTCCTGTTTAGTAGAACCATCTTCGAGAGTATCGCCGTTTTTGGGTTATTTCCTATTAGATGTAATCATAAGGCAAATAGAACTGCCAGAAAAGTTACCTGACGATACGATCAGAATAAGAAAAAATCTAATTATTAGTGGTAAAACCGTTTAAGTCTAGAAGAGTGAGAAAAGATGGCTACAGATCAGGCACTAGCTGATGAACTTGTTTCAACAATAAAAGACTGGGTTGATCGCGACGTGATCCCAAATGTCGCTCAATTTGAACTAAATGATGAGTTCCCCCAAGAAATGTTTCAACAGATGTGCGATTTTGGACTCTTCGGTTCCACAATCGATGAAAAGTATGGAGGTCTCGGAATAGACATCACAACTTACGCTCGGATAGTTGAAGAATTATCACGTGGGTTCATGTCTCTTGCTGGAATCTTGAATACACACAAAATAGGTGTGACCATGATTGACAGATTCGGAACGGAAGAACAGAAAGAAAATTTTTTACCTCGAATGTGCGATGGTTCTTTTAGAGCGGCGTTTTCTTTATCTGAGCCTGATGCAGGTAGTGACACTGGAGCACTTCGTTGCAAAGCTGAAAAAGATGGAGATGAGTGGGTGATAAATGGTACAAAAATGTGGGTTACGAATGGAACGCGCGCATCTCTAGTAATGCTTTTAGCGAGAACCCCAGATGATCGAATTACTTGTTTTCTGGTTGAAAAAGAACCTGGAGAAAATTTTGAAGGAATCCAAGTTTCAAAAAAAATAGACAAACTTGGATATAGGGGATTAGAAACAGTCGAAATGTCTTACGTGGATCATCGTGTCCCTTCTGCGAATGTATTAGGAGGCGAAGAAGGAATAGGAAACGGTAGAAGATATGCACTCTCAGCTTTGGAGTTGGGAAGAATAAATATAGCTGCAAGAGCTGTTGGAGTGGCACAAGCAGCCTTTGACTCAGCAATGAAATACGCTCAACAACGTGAAACCTTTGGCCGACCAATTTTTGAACACCAAGCTGTCCAATTCATGCTTGCTGAAATGGCAACAAAGCTCCAAGCATCACGTTTGATGACCTTTGATGCGGCGAGGCGAGCAGATGCCGGAGAGAGGGTTGATATGGAAGCAGGGATGGCGAAGTTTTTTGCTTCTGAAGCGGCTTTTGAAATCGCCATGTCTTCAATGAGGATTCATGGTGGTAATGGATACACAACAGAGTTTCCAGTAGAGCGTTATTTGCGAGACACTCCGTTAATGATCATTGGAGAAGGGACAAGCGAGATCCAGAAAATGGTTATCGCTAGAAAACTTCTCGAAAGGTACCCAGCTGAATGAGTAGTAAAGGATCAGGCGAACATGGCACCGGAGGAACGTCTTTACTGGGAAATGCTGTTCCACGTCGTGAAGATTTAAATCTTCTACTGGGAAAAGGCGGATATGTAGCAAATGTCCCAATGGAAGGTGCCTTACACGCCCATTTTGTAAGGTCAAATGTTTCACATGGTGAAATAATTTCAGTGGAAACTAGTGAAGCTCTGAACATGCCAGGAGTTTTCGCTATTTATACCGCTGAAAATTTAGATTTGGCGGATAGAGATGTCATATTAAATGCTTATGAACCCAAGATGAAACGGCCATATCTTGCCCGTGAAAGGGTACGTTTTGTTGGAGAGCCAGTAGCAGTAGTTCTGGCAGAAAACGAGTATTTAGCAGCAGATGCTGCCGAAAACATTTGGGTAGATATAGAACCTTTACCAGCGTTAGTAGATCTTGAAGAAGCAACCACTGGTGAAGTCTTACTTTTTCCAAATTTAGACAGCAATATAGTTACAGAGATACCCAGAAGAAAGCCAATAGATTTTTCTGATTGCGAAGTAGTGGTAGAAGCAGAGATCATCAACTCTAAAGTCGCTGCCGTTTCGATCGAACCGAGAGTCACACTTGCATCTTTTGAAAATGGTCGACTCACATGTTGGGCCAGCAATCAAGGAGCACACGATTATCGCGACTCTGTTGCCCAAGCACTTGAAATGGAAACAAAAGATATAAGGGTAATTATTACTGACATAGGAGGCGGTTTTGGAGCTAAAGGACTTGCTTCAGAAGAGGAAATAATTATCGCCCATCTATCCCGAATACATGAAAAACCTGTTCGTTGGATGGAAAGTAGGACAGAAAACTTAACTGGATTTGCACATGGAAGAGCGCAAAAGCAAAAAGTCAAAATGGGCGGAAACCTGAATGGTGAAATTACCCACTACAGCCTCGAAGTAATTCAAGATAGCGGTGCTTATCCAAAATGGGGAGCTGTTTTACCTGGCTCTACCTTAATGATGGCAAGTGGAGTATACAAAATTCCTAATGTCGAATTTTCCTCACGTTCTGTCGCTACGACAACGGCGCCAGTTTGTGCATATCGAGGAGCGGGACGCCCAGAAGCCACTTCGGTAATTGAGAGAACTGTTGATCTATTTGCAAAGAAACTAGAAATGGATCCAGCGGAAGTACGAAGAAAAAATTTCCCCAGTCCCGATGAATTCCCATTTAAAAACTCAACAGGAACTGTTTACGACTCAGGTGATTATGAAAAAGCTCTAGACGAAGCTCTAGGTGTCATTGATTATGAAGCTCTAAGAAATGAACAAAATCGTAGACGCGAACAAAACGAAAGATTGCAGTTAGGAATTGGTATATCCGCATACGTGGAAGTCACCGCTGGAGGAGGTGGCAGCGAATTTGGTTTAGTCGAACTTAAAGATGATGGGACTTTTCGAGCTACTACAGGAAGTACACCAATTGGAACGGGACATGTAACTACGTGGGCAATGCTCGTCGCAGACCGTCTTGGTGTGCCCATGGAAAAAGTAGAGATAATTTATGGTGATACTGATGTAGTCCCATCTGGTGAGATGACAGGAGGGTCAAGGTCAGTTCAAGTGTCAGGATCTTCAATGGCTGATGCAGCTGAAAAACTGGTTGATGCAGCACGCAAAGTTGCGGCAGACCTTTTAGAGGCATCAGAGGAAGACATTGTTATAAACAAAGAATCTGGCAATTTTCATGTAGTAGGAACACCTGCAGTGTCAGTTTCATGGAGCGAGTTAGCTTCAAATCCTAAAGCAGATAAAAAACAGTTAATAGGGAAGTCAGATTTTTCACAGGAAGGCGCAACATTTCCATTTGGCGCTCACATTGTTATAGCTGAAGTAGACATTGAAACTGGGGAAGCAAAAATAAAAAGAATCGTCGCAGTTGATGATGCTGGGAAAATAGTTAATCCTTTATTAGCAACAGGTCAAGTGCACGGAGGATTAGCACAAGGGATAGCTCAAGCCCTTCTAGAAGAAATCTCATACGATAATGAAGGAAATCCTCAAACAGCTAACCTGATGGATTACACAGCTATATCAGCTATGGAGGTCCCTAGTTTTGATCGTATATCCATAGAAACTCCCACTCCGCTCAATTCCATAGGAGCAAAAGGTATAGGAGAGTCTGGAACTATTGGTTCAACCGCTGCTACACAAAATGCTGTAATAGATGCAATCTCATATCTTGGTATCGAACATCTAGATATGCCATTAACGCCACAGAGGATTTGGTCAGCTATTTCAAATAAATCAGGAGTAACAACTTGAACTGGTTTGAAAAGTAATGACAGAAAAAAATCCATATTTGGCAGAAAGACTGCAAGACTTCGGAACAACTATATTTGCAGAGATGTCAGCTTTAGCTGTTCGAACAGATTCAATAAATCTTGGTCAAGGTTTTCCTGACACTGATGGACCTAATCAAGTGGCAGAAGCTGCAATTAGAGCAATTAGAGATGGGCACAATCAATATCCACCTGGCTTAGGAATTGAATCTTTAAGGATTGCTGTTTCAGAACATCAAAAGAGGTTTTATGGGATAGAAGTGGATCCAGAAACTGAAGTATTGATAACAGCTGGAGCTTCAGAAGCTTTAGCAGCGTCTCTAATAGCTTTGGTCGAACCAGGACAAGAAGTTATTACTTTTGAGCCCTATTTCGATGTGTATGCCGCGGCTATTGCAATGGCTGGTGGTAAACGTCGTGTAGTAACTCTTAAAACTCCAGACTATTCATTCGACTACGAAGAGCTTGTGTCGAAAGTTAATTCAAACACAAGATTAATTCTTCTTAATTCTCCTCATAACCCAACAGGAAAAGTTTTCGATCATCAAGAACTTTCTCAAATAGCAAAACTAGCTGTCGAGAGAGATCTTTTAGTCATAACTGACGAAGTTTATGAACATTTAGTTTTTGACGGGTTATCTCACATACCCATTTCGACTCTTCCTGATATGAGTGAACGAACTCTTACGATTTCTTCTGCCGCAAAAACTTTTGGATTTACTGGTTGGAAGATCGGTTGGGCGCATGGTCCTTCTGAACTTTTATCTGCAGTTCGAATTGCAAAACAATTTTTGACTTATGTGAATGGGGCGCCTTTTCAACATGCAATTGCAGAAGCTTTAAAGTTAGACGAAAATTACTATATGGGTCTTGCGCTTGATATGGCAAAAAAGCGAGACATCCTCTGTGAAGGTCTAGAGAAAGCCGGATTTGAGGTTTTCAGACCGTCGGGAACATACTACGCAACTGTTGATATAAGACCTTTAGGGGATGAAGATGGCATTGAATTTTGCTGGGATTTGCCTAATCGTTGTGGGGTTGTTGCAGTACCTAATGAGGTTTTCTATGACAATAAGAACATAGGAAAACCACTTGTAAGGTTCGCCTATTGTAAGAAACCTGAGGTCTTGGATCATGCAGTTGAGAAACTACTCTCTTTAAAGGCTCAAAAATGAAAATAGCTGCCATACAACATGATGTTGTTTGGGAAAACCCTTCAGCAAATCATGAGAATTTAGCCCCTATGGTTACTCAGGCTGCAGAGAAGGGAGCAGAGCTGGTGGTCCTTTCTGAGATGTACTCAACTGGGTTCTCAATGGCATCTGAAAAAATCGCAGAAAAATCTGAAGGGGAAAGTGAAACTTTTCTTAGCGAGCAAGCAAAGATTAACAATTTGTGGATGGCTGCGTCTGTTCCAACAAAAGATCGAGAAGATGAACTTCCTGTAAACCGTTTTCTAGTTAAAGGCCCTTCGGGAGAGTCGTATAAATATGACAAAGTTTTTCCATTTACTTTCGCCGGTGAACATGAAAATTATCGAGCTGGTAGTCAATTTGTGACAATCGACCTGGTGGGAGTACGGACGAGCTTATTCGTATGTTATGACTTGAGATTTGCAGATGCCTTTTGGAACCTAGCTCCAAAAACTGACTTGTATTTAGTAGTTGCCAATTGGCCATCGACTAGAAGTAATCACTGGAAGGCACTACTACGTTCTCGCGCTATTGAAAATCAGGCGTATGTTGTTGGTGTCAATAGAGTAGGCGAAGGCGATGGTTTGTCCTATCAAGGAGACTCCGCAATCATTGATCCCTTGGGAGAAGTTTTAAAAGAGGCTTCTTCAGAAGGTGAGGAAATACTGATAGCAGATATTGAGCCAGAAAGAGTTTCTGAAGTAAGGGAAACTTTCCCTTTCATCAATGATCGAAGTAAATAAGTTATGGAAAGCCCACAAGCCCTGAACAGGGTCATGAAGTTAATAGAACCAGAATTAATAAATTCGGTGAAAAAACTTTCAGACGATTTGCTACCTGTAATTGAATATCACTTTGGATGGAAAACAATTCAAGGAATCGAAACCCCTAAAGATACAGGAAAACGTCTGCGCCCTACGCTTGCAATTCTATCTTCTGAGGCAGTGGGTGGAGATCCCGAATCGGCCATACCAGGAGCGGTAGCTGTGGAGATGATCCACAATTTTTCATTAATTCATGATGACATTATTGATGGTGATAAAGAACGAAGACATAGGCCTAGTGCATGGACGGCATTCACTGTTGAAGATGCTTTGATAGCAGGTGATGCTTTACATACTCTGGCCTTTCAAGTTCTGTTAGAAGAAGACTCCCCAGACCGCGTGCGTGCTGCTAGACGATTAGTAGATGCGACTACGACGATGATTTCCGGGCAAGCATCAGATATGACTTTTGACGATTTGCCGACTGTTAGTTTCGAAGATTGTTTAAAAATGGAAGCAGCTAAGACTGGAGCCTTATTAGGTTACGCGTCTTCAGTAGGAGCAGTCTTGAGTGGAGCTGATGATGACACTTGTAACTCTCTTGAAGTTTTTGGATATGAGCTAGGACTCGCTTATCAAGCAGTAGACGATGTGCTTGGTATCTGGGGAGATCCAAAAGTTACAGGCAAACCTGTTGGTAACGACCTTAGGGAAAGAAAGAAATCTATGCCGGTTTCGATTGTTCTTTCTGCGGACACTTCAGAATCAGAAAAACTTTCAGAAATTTTTAACGTTATTGGCGATCTCAGTGAGGAAGAAGTCTCTTATGCATCCTCTCTAATAGAAAATGCCGGAGGGCGTGAAGCTACTCTTGAGGAAGCAGATAAACATCTCAAAAGAGCAATTGAATTTCTTAATAACGCAGATATTAGAGAAGAAACATTTAGTGAATTGGAAGAAATTGCTCACTTTGTTGTGAATAGAGACTCATAACATCAGTTTTAAATCGGACGAGAAAGTTTTCGCCTCTCATTTTCCACATCTTCAAAAACCCAACAACTCGTTACGTGATCGTTTACCATTCCCACGGCCTGCATGAACGCATAGATGGTTGTAGGGCCAACAAAACTCCAACCCTTTTTTTTCAACTCAGAACTTAACTTTTTTGAATCATCAGTTTGAGAAGGAACAGAGTTCACATTTTTGTACCTTTTTGAAGACGGTTCAAAAGACCAAAGAAAATTCGCAAGTGACCCATATTCATCAATCATTTTTAAAGCACACTTAGCATTGTTTATAGTTGACAAAATTTTTGCCCTGTTGCGAACTATTTGACTGTTATTCATTAGAGATTCGACTTTTTTTTGGTCAAACTCAGCAACTCTTGAAGGTTCAAAAGTTTCAAAAGTAGATCGGAAAGATTCTCTTTTTCGCAATATTGTCAGCCATGACAAACCTGCTTGAAATCCTTCGAGACAGATTCTTTCGAATAGAGCACTATCGCCGGTTACCGGTCGACCCCATTCATCGTCATGGTAGGCCTCATAATCTTCATGCTGACTCACCCAGTTGCATCGAACGGTATTTTCGGTTTCTGATTTCCCCCCACTCAAAGAATTACTTAGCTCCTATAGGGATTCCATCGACGATTTGATCTAGATATTCAGACATTCCCCATCCAGTCATACCATCGCATTCATAGCGCGTAAGACCTTCGGTTATTCGTGTAAATAACTGTTCGCCATCTGGAGTGGTTCTTTGATTCCTGAGTGGTATTAGCGATTCGACTTCACCTTTAATTTCATAATCTCTATCATCTGTTGAGATACGAGCTTTTAGAGATTTCTGATACCAATCGTTATCCCAAACTGAATCAATTTCCACATTTCTGATTAAATGGTAAGTGTCATCATGAAGAACCATTCCTCCGCTTGCGGCTGTTATCCCATCTTTACTGATTAACGAAATCATCATCGCGAAATCATCACTGAAAGCCATTGGCAACCAGCGGTACCAGGCAATTGCCTGCCAATATCGGGCACCCCATGATTTATCTCGTAGACCTAAACCATTTAATTCAAAATGTTCATCTCCAACTTCCAAGGTCCCTTTTCCGGATATGTGCTGTTCATAGTGGGCTTTTGAAAAAGACTCCTCCATTTTTTGAGCAGGTTCTTTTCCTGTTAATTTTTCCACTGGACGCCCACCAAACATTGGGGAAATCCCATTGAATGTAAGCTCAACTTTCGTATCGACCATGGGATTCTCAGTAAAAGCTTTCTTTGGTTCAGCCATGTCATTTGGTTTATCCAAAACACACACTTTCCCTTCATAAGAAAGTTTCAACTCTTTAAAAGGTTCAACTACTTCGAAACGCATACCGCCAGCATCAAAAATATCGTTTGTTTGAATTTCTGGTTTCTTGTACATGAAACCAACACGCCCATCCGGCAAATAGATACAACACGTCATTTCCGCATAATTTTCATTAACTCGATTTCCCAATCTGAACCATCCGCCAATTTTTTGCGAGTGATCAATCAGATTGAAATACATTGATTCGTTGTAGTTTGAGACCTCGTCAGGTTCATGGTTGTATTCGTCTTCAGGCTCGAGAATTAACTCAATTCCTTTTTTATCTTCCACGACTTAATCTTTGCAGAGTTTCCACATCTTTTGCCTGATCGGCCCATCAGATCTTTTAGTAGATAAAGTCGACACATGGATACAGATTTAAACGGAAAAGTAGCAATAGTAACAGGCGGTTCTCGAGGTATCGGTAAGGCAATAGCTTCCGAACTTGCTTCAGCAGGAGCAAAAGTAATGATTACCAGCCGCAAGGCAGAGGTGTGCGAGGAAGCTGTAAAAGAAATTACTGAAGAAACTGGCGGTGATTTAGCATTTGAGGCTGGCAATGCGGGGCGTATCGAAGATATTGAACGTGCGGTCCAAGCCACACTTTCGACTTTCGGAAGTGTGGATATTCTCATTAATAATGCCGCAACTAACCCGTATGCTGGGCCGACAATAGATGTTGATGTTCCTCGCTGGGACAAAACAATCGAAGTAAATCTCACAGGGCCATTACTGTGGAGTCAAAAATGTTGGAACTTGTGGATGAAAGAAAACGGTGGAAACATAGTCAATATTTCCTCAGTGGGAGGACTTTCAACTAACCCGATACTTGGTCCCTATGACATAACCAAAGCGGCTTTGATCCATTTAACCATGCAATTAGCTGCGGAACTTGCGCCCGGAGTTCGAGTCAACGCTATTGCACCAGGTTTAATAAAGACAGATTTCGCAAAGGCCTTATGGGAAGGCGGACAGGGTGACATCGTGGCTCAAAGTTATCCTCTAAAACGTCTGGGGGAGACTCAGGACATAGCGTCGGCTGCTTTGTACCTTGCTAGCGAGTCATCTGGATGGATGACAGGTCAAACTTTAGTCCTCGATGGTGGTGGCCTTATCAGTTTTAATAATTTGAGTTAATCAAATGGAATTAATTATGACAGGCACTGGCAGTCCGCTTCCAGACCCTAATCGTTCCGGTCCCTCGCAGTTGGTAAAAGTAGCAGATCGCAGTTTTCTTATTGACTGTGGAAGAGGTTGTCTGATGCGTTTGGCAGCTACCGGAGCCACACCTATAACGATTGAGAGACTTCTTCTAACCCATTTGCATAGTGACCACGTAACAGATGTTAATGATTTCATTACGACAAGGTGGGTTCAGGGATTTCCTGCTCCACCTCTGCCGATAGTTGGCCCTGAAGGCACAGATAATTTTATTGAAAACACCCTAAAAATGCTTGGGCCTGATATTGGATATCGAATTGAGCATCATTCAGATATGGATTCACCGCCTCAGCTTGAAGTAACCGAGACTGCTGCAGGAGTTATCTTAGACGACGAACAGGTTCGAATTACCGCAGCTATTACTGATCACAAGCCAGTCCACCCGACGGTCGGATACAGAATAGAAGCAGAAGGTAGTTCGATTGTTTTAGCAGGAGACACGATTCCGTGTGCGGGACTAGACGAGCTTTGCTTAGGTGCAGATGTGTACGTGCAGACCGTCATAAGAGACGATCTGATTAAACAGCTTCCAATAAAACGTCTTTTGGACGTCCTTGATTACCATTCGACGGTTGAAGACGCAGCTCGTACAGCGGAAAAGGCAGGAGTTAAAACCCTTGTTCTAAACCACTGCGTGCCTGCCCCTTCAACGCAAGAAGATATTGACCAATGGATACAAATGGCTTCTGAACATTTTGACGGCGAAATTATTCTTCCATCTGATCTTGAAACAATAAACGTGTGATTAAATCAAGTTTCTAATTGCTCAGCTAGGTATTCACAAGATTCGATAAATTCTTCGACCATATCAATTACTACTTGACCAGCTGGTCGTGCTCGGTTCATTGACCCAACAATCTGACCTACAAAATAAGTGGCAAGTTTTTCTGATCCTGAACCAGCATGGTGAGACGCTCTGTTAATTCTTGCTTGTGAACCGTCAGTTAAAATGGGTTGTAAAGGCATGCCGAGAGGATCAGGTGTATCTTCTCTAGCCCATTCTTCCGTCCATGCACTTTTTAACATTCTTGCGGGTTTACCTGTTAAGGAACGAGATCTGAGGGTGTCACCAGATCCGGCAGCTAACATTTTTTCTTTTACGACAGGGTGAGTTTCAGCTTCTTCTGTGGTTAACCAAACAGAGCCGCACCAAACCCCTGCAGCTCCTAATGCCATTGAAGCTGCCATTTGGCGTCCTCTTCCAATTCCTCCTGCGCCAACAACAGGTACAGAGCCTGCAGCGTCAACAATTTCTGGAATCAAAACCATAGATCCTATTTCACCTGTGTGCCCGCCCGCTTCATATCCTTGAGCAATTATCATGTCAACTCCAGCATTGACATGTCTTTCAGCATGAGTTCGTGCTCCTGCTAGTGCGGCTACTTTTACTCCTGCTTCATGACACTGGTCGATCATTTCTTTTGGTGGCGGACCTAAGGCATTAGCCATCAAAGAAGGTCGATGAGCTAGAGAAATTTCCATTTGACGAGCAGCACGATTTGCGGAAAAAGGAGCATCAGTTGATCTCTCTGACCAGCTATTGGATGAATCAGATTCTTCGGGAGTTTCTTCCGGCACGTCATAACGTACAAGTAGTTCTTCTAAAAATTCTTTGTGCTCATTAGGGATCATGGCAACAATGTCTTCTATTTTTAGCCCGCCTTCACCGTCTCCGGCGTAGCGAGCTGGAACTATAAGATCAACACCATACGGAAGATTGCCGACTTCGTCTTCAATCCATTTCAAATCAACCTCTAGAGCTTCGTCACTGTGGCCTACAGCACCTAACACTCCAAGACCACCAGCTTTGGAAACTGCGGCCACGACATCTCGACAGTGGCTGAAAGCGAGAATAGGAAATTCGATTCCGAACATTTCAGTTATCGGTGTTTTCATTTATTCTCCTTGCAAACATCGCATTAACTTTGTCTAAAACATACTGCCACGCAGTGTTTGATTTAGCCCAATCATTAGAAACAATCTTTCTGGTCTAGATTATGAGTGTTGAAGGAGGAAGATTTGGGTAAATGGAATAAAGAAACAACAACAAATGAAATTCTGGAGGGTGTTAACTTGACTGGAGTCAAAGTCCTTGTAACAGGTGCTTCAGGAGGGTTAGGTGAAGAAACGGCTCGTTCCTTAGCAGCAGCTGGAGCATCTGTGATTATGGCGGCCCGAAATTTTGAAAAAAATACTGAAGCTAAAGAAAGGATTCTTTCTGCTCACCCTGAAGCTCAGCTTGATCTACATGAACTAAATCTGGCATCTCTGCAGGATGTTAGGTCTTCCGCTGAGGGATTTCTTAACAAACATGAGAGTCTTGACCTTTTGGTAAACAATGCTGGAATCATGTGCACACCGTTTGGTCATACGGCGGATGGTTTTGAACAACAGTTTGGTGTTAACCATTTAGCACATCATCTATTCACTGGATTGTTGATGCCAGCATTAGAAAAAGCAGAGTCGTCAAGAGTTGTATGCCTGTCTTCCGGAGCTCATCTTATTTGTGGTGTTGATTTGAAAGACCCGATGTTTGAACGACGTGATTATGACGGCTGGAATAGCTACGGACAATCAAAATCAGCTAATGCTCTTTTTGCGCGCGAGTTCGATCGACGATATGGGGAAAAAGGTGTTCACGCTTTTTCAGTTCATCCAGGAATGATCTTTACAGAGTTATCCAGATATATGACCGAAGATGACATGACGAGTTTGATTGAAAGACGTAAATCGCAGATAGATGCAGATGACGAATCAAATGACAGTGGTGGAATGATGGATCCCAAAACGGTTGAAGCAGGAGCTGCAACAACAGTCTGGGCTTGCGTAGATGAGAGCCTCGAAGAACAAGGGGGGCATTATCTGGCAGATTGTCAATTAGGCGTCCCACTTGCTTCTGAAGATAGTTCTCCAGGTTCATGCAGTATGGCAAGTCATATTTTGGACGACAAAGATGCTCAAGAACTTTGGGAATTGAGTGAAGAATTAACTGGTGGGGTATTCAACTAGTAAGTTCACTAAATTGATTTTAAAACTAACGGTGCGTTCACATCTCTTACATGACGACCGTCATCTGAACCACAAGCAGAAAAAACCTGCATCAGAAATAAAAAGAAAATTATAAGAGATTTTATGTAAAGGTTGCCTCTCATAATTTATGAATTATCCTTTCCATCTTAAGGATTCTAGATAAAGGTTAGTAAAAATGAAAGATCTAGTGACAGGTGCTGCTGGATTTATAGGCTCAAATTTAACCGAAAGCCTTTTGGATAAAGGCAGAGCAGTAATTGGGATAGATGACTTTTCGCGTAATTACGACCCGAACCAGAAGAAATTAAATTTAGAATCGGCATTGAAGGATAAGAATTTTGAATTAATTAATTCCGACATTCTAGAACTGAATCTTTTAGAAGAACTAGATGGAGTTGATACTGTTTACCACCTGGCAGGACAACCTGGTGTGCAGACTTCTTGGGGTTCAGGTTTTGAAACTCACCTGAGTAGAAATGTTCTAACAACGCAGCAACTTCTAGAAGGGTGTCTGGAAAAAGGGGTTAGAAGAGTTGTTGTAGCTTCAAGTTCTTCAATTTATGGTCATACTGATCGTGAGTCTAAAGAAACTGACCTGCCTCATCCTGTAAGCCCATATGGTGTTTCAAAATTAGCAGCCGAACATTTGGCGTCTGTTTATGCCGATCGTGGTTTGGACGTTGTAAGTTTGCGGCTTTTTACTGTCTTTGGTCCTAGACAAAGACCTGATATGTCTATACACAGGATGTTTGCATCCGCTTTAAAAGGAGAACCATTTCCTCTATGGGGTGAAGGTAAACAAAGAAGGTCATTTACATTTGTCGACGATATTGTCAAAGTTTTTCAATTGGCGGGAAATGCAGAAAAAATAAGTAATCGTGTTTTAAATGCTGGTGGTGCGGAACCCGTAGAACTATTGGAGTTGATAAGAATTGTTGAAGAAATTGTTGGCTCGCAAGTGATTCTTGAACATTTAAAAATGAGACCTGGGGACCCAGAATTGACCTGCGCTTCAAAAGATCTTGTTAGTGAAGAATTGGGATGGAAACCTGAGACTTCCCTAGAAAATGGCCTACAAGCCCAACTGGGATGGCATAATTCAATTTCAGAACACTTTCATACTTTGCAAGAAGTCGGTTAACCTATAACTGTGACTTATCAAACCCCTGATCACCATCCTGCATTTGAAGAATATTGCGAGACGATTTTTGAGTTGGAAGAAGACAACCTCAAAGTAATTCAAGCTCGAATCGCAGAGCGTTTAGATGTTTCAAGACCTGCTGTATCCGAAATGATTAAGAGGATGTCTGATGAGGGTTTATTGAAGGACGGCAGTAACGGAGTGGTTCTCACGAGCAGAGGAATGGAACTAGCTACTCGTGTTGTTCGTAGACACCGGCTTGCTGAGTGTTTTCTTACAGACGTTTTAGGTTTGTCATGGAGTGATGCCCATCATGAAGCCGGTAAATGGGAACATGTGATTTCCAACCCAGTGGAAGAAGCCATGATAAAAATGCTCGAAGATCCGACAACCTGTCCTCATGGAAACCCTATTCCAGGATCAAATTATAAAGAGCCCAAAAATCTGGCGAATTTGAATGACCTGCCAGCAGGGTCAGATTTTGTAGTTGAACGAATCCCAGAAGAACTTGAGTTCACAGAAGGGCTTTTAGAGTTTCTTGAGCAGGCAGATATAAAGCCTGGAAATACAGGTCGTGTAACAGCTATTTCACCTGACGGAACTACTACTGTCGAGATTGGTGGTAGTCACATTGGTGTCGGCTCTTTTGCGTCTGAAAGAATTCTTGTTTCTGTCGACTGAACACCATCCAACTGTGACTAGCAGAGACAGTATTAAAGCCCAAAACGCAGCAATCCACATGGTGTTCGTAGGCATCCGGTGAAAATCTGGAAAAATTTTTGACCAAACTTTATACCAAGGCCAGCTTGTATCTTCAAAATCTACAATTAAAGCCCTTCTCCCAGTCTGAGCTTCAATAGCAACCCATATCCATCCGATTGAGCCAATAGCAGTTGCAAGGATTGTGGGTAATAGGAATTTTTTAAAGTGATCGAGAAGCATTGTAATTGCAATTATTCCTAGAGGAAGAACAGCGACAGTTTGCCTACCGGGCCACCACCATCCGTGCATCGTGAAAGCTATCCATGTTGCCGTGGACCAGCCAATCAGAAATGGAAGAATCAGATAATGCCAGCCATCAACTTTCTTTCTGCAGTTAAATGCAATAGCAATTGGAAGAATGAGAAAAGAAGGTGTCCAAGCAGCAAGGCCGAATCCTTTATCGACCAATAAACCAATAATTCGATTTGAGCGTCCCCAAATATCTGGATCTCCGCCAATAACCTCGAATTCGCCTCCTACAAAATGATCTCCAGCTGAATAAACAGTCCACCCTTGGTAAACAAGCTGATGGAAAAGCAGGTAAACCACTGCCATCAAAACGAAAACTATTGCTGATGATTTAGACAGAAATTTCTTTCCAGTTCCGTCTTTAGTTAATGAAGCTAAAAGAAAAATTGTGAAAGCAACTGGCAAGTATTTAATAGAGAGCCAAGGAAGGGCTGTTATCGCAAGTACAAATCCAATTGAATTCCACCTTGAGCGAGTTCCGGTGGCTGTTGCAATAGCTAGAACGACGGCTAAAGCGGCAGGAACTTCAGGATAAATTTGGCTACCGTAACTGCACAATGGAGGAGCGGCACCGAAAGATCCAATCACCCAAGCAGCAATTTTTGGAGATGCTTTAAATCTTCGGACCGCTACCCAAAGGGTGGCAGATGCTAGAAGACCTGAGAATATTGCTAGCATCACCCGAGCACCCACCCATCCTCCTATTCGCATCGGGCCAGAAAGAAGAAGTGGGAGAAGAGGGTCATGTGGACTTAATCTCTGACCTGATGAGTTCATATCGATTGTCTGAGTATTAAGACCTATTTCATGAAATTTTCTGAACTTTTCTTCTTCAATTTCATCAGAAATGTCAAGGTCTAGATCTTCACCAATGCTTAAGGCCGTTAAGAGATATTGTGGTTCATCTACGCTGACTTGAGCTCCGTACGTGGAACGCGATGGAATTGCAATTGCGGAAATACCAAAAACTAAAAGACCAACAAAGACAACTAACTTTCGAAGAGTAATTTTTTTAAACAAAATTCACGCCAAATGGTCAGCTCGACGGATTACTAGAACCCAAGTCAAAACAGCTGACAGTAAAACTAGAATCAGTGCTAATAGACCTCCTTCAGCAACAAAAGCGTCTTCAAAAGATTGGAATATTTTTGTTGTGAGTGTTGGGAACTCAAAAGGAGCCACGAGAAGAGTGATTGGCAATTCTTTCATGGTTGACAAGAGAACAAGTCCAGAACCTGCAAGTAGACCAGGTGCTACTACTGGAATGTCTATAGTGAAAAAACGTTTGATTTTACTTGCTCCGAGAACTTGAGAAGCATCTTCTAAGCTCGGAGGGATGGAAGCTACAGATGCTCGTGCAGGGCCTAGAGCTTGAGCGCTGAATCTAACAAGATATGCGAAAATCAAAATAAATATTGTTCCACGTAAATGTTCGGCTGCCCATGAATTTTTAAGTGTCCAAAAAAACATTGATAGGGCTATAAGAAGACCAGGCATAGCAAAGGTCGAAGTCATTATTGCATTTGCAGTGTTACCGATTGAAGATTTGTATCTAGCGACAAGGTAGGAAACGGGCAAAACGATCGCAGCAGCTATTAAAGCTGTGAGCATGCTTATCCAAGCAGTGTTGATTGTTGGTTCTATGATGTCTTCAAAGTCAATGAATAAAGGTCGACCACCTCGAAATTCTCTTAACAAACCATCCGCTGCCCAATCGCCTAATGCAATGGTTGGAGTAATAAGAGCTAAAAAAACAACAAGCCAACTTGCCGTTATTGCTATTGGTTTCCATTTACCTAGAGAAATCAGGACAGTTTCTGCTTGAGTGCTTGTATCAGGTTTTCTAAATCTACGACTGATTAAAGTTTCGATTATTACTGCGAGAGCTGCAAACGTTAAAAGTATTACTGCGAGAGCAAAGGAAACAGGTTGATTATTTAGCCTTGTGGTCCATATCGCTCTAGTCAAGGTGTCGTACCTCATGAGCTGAACAGCCCCGAAATCACTAATTGTGTATAAAAAAACTAATAAAGACCCAGCGAGTAATGAAGATGCTATTTGAGGAAGAATAATTTTCCGGAAAGTTGACCAACTGGAATCACCGAGGAGACGAGCGCTTTCTTCTAAGGAGCTGGCAAGGTTTTTTAATCTGGCAGCAACAGGTAAAAAAACATATGGGTAAGTAAAGAGTGTAAGAACGAGCCAGGCTCCAAATAAGCCATGCAATTCAAGTGTCTTTTCTATACCTATTTTCTCAACGAGATTATTGGCTAGCCCTCCTGGATTCAGTGTTCTGATAAAAGCTGCAGCTCCAACAAAGGTTGGAAAAACGAGTGGGAGAGGAAGAATTATTTTAAGTATTCGACGCGAAGGCAGGTCAGTTCTAATAGTTAGCCACGCTAGACCTGTTCCCAAAATTGCTGCAGACAAAGTAACTACTATTGTCAGGTTGATTGTTCTCATTAGCGGAGAGAGTGTTTGCTCAGAAAAAAGAACTTTTAGTGGATCAGAATCGCTAGTTATATTCCTCCAAACTAGGTATATGGCAGGGCATGCAAAAAGAAAGGCAGTGATTAAAGCTGTTACTTTAAGTGCCAGAGGTGCTCTCTGGTTATGTCGTGCTGTATTGCTAGTTAAGAATTCCACTCTCTCTAACTATTCGTTCGGTTTCTTCAAAGCCTCCGCCTAATGAATCAAAGTCTACCGAACCAATCTCAAGAGCTTCGAGAACTGGAAGAACTGGATTAGGTTTTGTGCCTTTAGCTAGTGGATATTCAAAGGTTTTGTTAGAGAAATATGCTTGAGCCTGTGGAGTCAGAAGATAAGCAATAAGTTCATTTGAAGCTTCTTTATCTTTAGCTGTTGCAAGCACCGTGGCTGCGGTGATGATTAAGAGAGACCCTATGTCATCAGAAGGAAAATCATAATTTTCTGCTCTGTGTTCACTTCCCAGAGCTGCAGCCTCTTGATAGTTGTAATAGTGGTTTACTAATCCCATATCAATTTCGCCTCGGCCGGTTGCTTCAACTATGGATCGATTATTCGGATAGTACTTTGCACCATTTTCGACCATGTCATTTAACCATTTAGTAGCGGTTTCGTTGCCATGTTGGTCGCGGAAAACTGTAAACCAGTCTTCGAAAGAGCCATTAGTTCCTGGAATCGCTACTCGATTTTTGTATTTCGGATCTGTTAACTCGAAAACGGATTTCGGCAGTTCATCAGGTGAGACTTGATCAACGTTATGGACAAGAACACGTTTTCTACCCGAAAATCCTATCCATGAACCACTTGCAGCATGATTTTGTTCTTCAACTAGAGAAAGAACATTTTCACTGACAGATCCGAGAAGATCATTTCCTTCAAGAAATCCAACGGGTCCTGGTGAACGCGAAAGGAAGACGTCAGCTTCGGTTGATTTTCCCTCTTCATTAATTAGGACCGCTAAATCTGTTGAGTTTCCCCAACGAACTCTTACGTCAATGCCACTTTCACAAGCAAAAGCCTCGAGAATAGGTGAGATTAGGTATTCGCTTCGGCCCGAGTAAATTGTCACTTCTTTGCCTGCGTCTTTAGCACAATCTCCTTGTACTATTTCGGCAGCTCGGTCTGAAAGTTCAGCACGTTTGTTGCTGCTACTAGAACAACTTGCACTTATGATTGCTAAACAAATAAAGGATGACAGTATTATTTTGTGATTGGTTTTCATTAAGCTGAGTGTATCGATTGGTTTCCAAAATTCGTAAGGTATACCTAACAAAAATTTAGAAAAATAATGATGAATAAAATACACAATTTAATTTCTCTGTTTAATTTCAGGAAACTTTCAAAACCTATTGGGGTGTTGTTGGCTCTTCTTGTTTGTTTAGTGGCACTTTTTTGGGTTTTGCAAAAAGTTGACCGTGAGTCTCTTAGCAGATCATGGTCTGCTGCTCTTGATGAACCATTTTTAGTCTTTCTAGTAGCAGTTGCTTTCGCATCGGCGTTTTTTCTTAGAGCATTTGCCTGGAAAACCATTATTCCTCGTTTATCTTTTGGTCATTCTCTGTCGGCTATTCATCTCTCATTAGGAGCGAATCACTTACTTCCTTTGAGATTAGGAGAGCCTTTGAGAGTTGTGAGTGTAGTTAGACGTGCTCGCATACCAATTGAAACTGCTACGGCTTCTACAATTACGCTCAGATCTGCGGACATAGTCACTGTGGTATGTCTCGGATGTTTGGCAGCTCCTGGAGCTTTTATGGAAGTAGTCGGATATTGGGGTTTCGCTGCTCTTGGACTTGCTTTGTCTTTATGCGCCTTTGGTTTTTTATGGATGCGCAAGCTCAAGAAAATCAATCCATTAGCTATGGAGTTGCCGGGACCTTTGGTGTTCTTTTTGACAGCATCCGCGTGGCTTGCAGAAGCTGCAGTGATTTGGCAGTGCGCGCGTTGGTCAGGCATAGAGCTAACTCCTTCTGAGGCGCTTTTTGTGACTGCGGTAGCAGTTGCATCACAAATTGTAGCTATAGCTCCAAGTGGTTTTGGTACTTATGAGGCAGCATCAGTTGCTGCGTATGCGATATTGGGACACGATCCAGGAGTTGCATTAGCAGCTGCTTTGATCACTCATGCATTAAAAACTGCTTACTCTTTGTTAGCTGGAGGTATTTGCATATTTTTCCCCAAGCCAGGAGCACTAGGTCATTTTCGGTTGATGAAACATTTGGGTACAAATCAAATTTCTACGAATGAACTATCACCTCAAGCTCCAGTTCTTTTTTTCATGCCCGCTCTGAATGAAGAGGAGACAGTTGAGTCCTGCGTAAAGAGATGTCCAGAAAGTGTTTTAGGAAGAAATGTAGAAATATTGGTAATAGATGATGGTTCTACAGATCGAACCGCTCAAAGAGCAAAAGATGCTGGAGCGAAGGTAATTTCACTACCTGTCTGCGGAGGCTTAGGCGCCGCAGTTCGAATTGGACTTGAGTATGGCGTCGACATTGGAGCTGCAGCGATTGCTTTTTGCGATGCTGACGAAGAATACCCTCCGGACGAACTGGAAAATTTAATTGAACCAATTCTTTCCAATGGAGCTGACTATGTGGTTGGTAGTAGATTTCTTGGAACGATAAAACACATGAGACCCCACAGGCGTTTCGGGAATAAGGTATTGACTGTCGTATTATCAGTTATTGCAAGACGTCGTATAACTGATGGACAGTCTGGGTATCGCGCTTTTTCTTATGAGGCTGCAGCCAACGCGGAGATAATTCATGATTTCAATTATGCGCAAGTCTTAACATTAGACCTTCTAGCCAAAGGTTTCCGTTACTTGGAAGTCCCCATAAGTTACAGATTCAGAACTAAGGGAGACAGTTTCGTAAAGTTAGGTGGTTACCTGAGAAAAGTTGTTCCAGCGGTATACAGGGAACTAAACACAGTTTGAGCGTCAGTCTTCCACTACATGTGTCTGAAATTCTTCAAGAGAAGACTTCCAGAAGTCGTGAGCAAAAGAAGTATCTGAACTAAGCGCGGTAGCTGCAGCGTGACCCATAGATAAGGCATGATGAAGATTGTCAGGCGCAAAAAGACCCTGTCTACCAAATATTGTCAAACGTTCTTGACTCGTTGACCAGTCAATTAGGTTTTCGAATCTCTCTTTATAATCAAGATCATAAATGGGGTAAACCCTTGGAAGACGTCGAGTTTCAGTTTCTAATAGATTAATTTTTGGAAGTCCTTGTTTTGCTAGCGAGTCAATCATCATTTCTCCGAGTTCTTCGTCACTAGCAAGCCAAATTTTATCTCCCTCCCAACAAGGAACTTCACAACAGATGATTGTGAAGTTTTTTGGGTCTGACCCTTCTCTATAGTTTTTCGGTTCAGAAATTCTACTTATAGGGGTATCTATTTCTGGGAAATAATGGGCGTCGAATTCAGTTAGTCTTTCTTGATCGCAAATCAAATAAACAAGAACCATCGCTCTGTATTTCAGTTGTTCTAGTGATTCTAAAATTTGTGGCGGCGGAGAAGGATTGATCATTTTGGCTAGAGAACTAAATGGCGCAGTTGACCAGACCCTTTGGGAGTCAAAACTTCCATTTTCAGTTGTTGTTGTCACATGTTCTTTATGCGTAAAGTCAATTGATTTGATTTCTGTTTCAAATAAAAATCTCGCGCCCTTGTTTTCAGCTTCCTCTGCGAGCCGTTCGCATATCTGACCGTACCCATTGCGAGGATAGAAAAAATTTTGACCATTACTAATAGTTGAACGAATTAGTTTTTTTAAAATGTCTAAATGAGATTTGGCTGAAACTCTTTTTCTTGCAAGGTCTGAATGGAGCTCTTCTGCGTTTATTCCCCAAAGTTTTTTTGCGTATGGTCCGTAGACGAGATCAAAGACCTTTGGTCCAAGTCCAGCTTTTATGTATTCTGCAAAAGTCTCTTCTGCAGGTTGTCTAAAAGGTGAAGTTAGTGAGTCCTTAAAAAGTTCAGAGACACTTTTAGCGGGAAGTGATTTAACTAGATTCGAGAAACTGAGTGGAAAAGTCACCCATTTTTCCTCAACTCGGATTCGACCATTTCGTTTTCTTGTTTGAAGATCGTCTCCTAAAATATTTTTCAGTATTTCTAACAAAGGTTTAGAAGTAGCAGGGTGGAGTCGATGAGATCCGTAGTCAACCCTCATACCATTTATCTCAAAACTAGCTGACATGCCTCCTGGGGAATCGAGGCGTTCAATGACTGTAACATCGTGACCTTTGCTGGCTGCTGAATAAGCTGCCATCAAGCCTGCAGGGCCAGATCCAACTATTAGTAATTCGGTTTCCACACTAAGAGTTTTTCCTAACAGCGGAAACTTCTATATTTTTATGCTCGATGCCGAAACGAGCTCCTTTAGTATGACTGACAGAGGGAGTGGTTCGTACTTTCAATCTTGTTTCGTCGTCGAGTTTTACTGTGATAAGAGAGTCATGGCCGTAGTACTCAATAGCTTCTATTTCAGCATCGCTACCATCTGTTAAAATCAGATTCTCGGGTCTAAGTACCACTTCAAAATTCCCTTCATATGACCCATCAAGCCTTAAAACCCCTAATGAGGTTTCTACTTCATTGCCTGAAACATTGCAGCTAATCAGATTTACAGCTCCCACGAAAGAAGCAATCCAATCATTAGAAGGTTTTTCATAAATAACATTCGGTGAATCCACTTGAAGAATTTTTCCGTTGTTCATTACTGCCACTCTGTTGCCAAGTAAAAATGCTTCATCTTGATCATGAGTTACGAAAATAGCAGTAATCCCTAATTCATCTATCAAACGATGAACTTCAGCACGTACTTCTATACGCAGAGCGCTATCTAGATTTGAAAATGGTTCATCTAAGAGAAGAACAGAAGGTTTTGGGGCAAGTGCTCTTGCTAATGCGATTCTTTGCTTCTGACCGCCAGAGAGTGTCTCAGGGCGTCTTTTTTCAAAATTAGGCAAACCGACGATTTCCAATAGTTCAGAGACTCTTTCTTTCTTTGAGTCGGTTTTCTTTAGCCCGTAAGAGACATTTTGTTCAACTGACATATGAGGGAATAGTGCAGCATCTTGAAAAACCATGCCTATTTTTCGTTTTTCTGGAGCAATTGAGATTCCAATACCGAAAACAACTTGGTCGCCGATTTTTATTTCTCCTTCTTCAGGTTTCTCAAGTCCAGCAATGCTCCTTAGAAGGGTTGTTTTACCACAGCCACTTGGTCCAAGCAGGGAAAGAGTTTCCGAGGGGGCAACTTCCAATTCAATTTTTTCCAAGACGGTTTCTTGATCAAAGGTTTTAGAAATACCTTTAACGCTTACCGCTCCTGGGCCTGAAATTGTTTTCATAGATGTCAAGACTAATACAAGAAATTTGAAAGCAGAAGGGGTTGCTATTGGTTTTAAATCATGTAGCTTAAGACTTATTGTTAGGGATACTTAACAATAAGTATTAGAAGCTATAAGTATTAGAGGGAAAATGTTCAAAAAGTTTTTATCTTCAAAAGTTTTAATTTTTTTCCACAGCTCAACAGTACTTTTGGTATTAGCTCTCTTTGAAGTGTAAGAATCTATGTGATGCCATTTACCATCCTCTAAAGCCACCGCAAAAATAT
>JASLTU010000120.1:0-757 GCA_030742755.1 Acidimicrobiales bacterium
TTATAGATTCGTTTGAAGATCCTTTACTGGCCAATTTCCATTTAGCTTTTCTCTTAATCTATTTAGTAGGAATAATACTTCAAATGTATTGGCTTAAAAATCAGTCCAATAATTAAAAATTCATTATATGGAAAATAGAGGATTTAAACCTTTTGGGAGAGTTAGTTCATTGACTCTCGGAGGAGGAGGATTGGGTCAAGTCTGGGGAGAAACAACAAGAGAAGAGGCAGTCGCAACTGTAAATTTAGCCTTAGAAGAGGGAATAACACACCTTGATGTAGCCCCTATGTATGGAAAGGGAGAAGCGGAGATGGTTGTAGGAGAGGCCCTTAAAGGAAAAAAAGTTGATGGAATTAGCGTAACAACTAAATGCAGACTGGGAACTTTACCAGACGATCAAGTATACGATTACTTAAGCAGGTCACTAACAAGAAGTCTGGACAGCATGAACCTTCAAAGGGTAGATCTATTACTTTTACACTCTCAGTTAATAGAGGATGATTTTATTCTACATACAAATGATGAGTTTAAACACAGGACGGCAACGACATTGTCCTCTTATTTCGATGCAGTTATACCGTCTTTTGAGAAACTAAAAGAAGAAGGAAGAATAGGGAGCTGGGGCATCGGAGGGCTCGGCCAAAATAAAGCTTTAATAAAAGCCATAAATCATGAGATTAAACCTGAAGCAATCCAGTGCGTAGTGAACCCTTTAAATTCGGCTGGTGCTATAGGCTACGTTGATAAAGCTTATAAC
>JASLTU010000121.1:0-676 GCA_030742755.1 Acidimicrobiales bacterium
CTGACATTGGTTGGGTAACAGGTCATAGTTATATAATTTATGGCCCATTATCTAATGGAGCAACAACTATAATGTTTGAAGGAATACCAACTTATCCTGATAATTCTAGATGGTGGCAAATCGTTGATAAATATAAAGTAAATATTTTTTATACAGCACCAACAGCAATACGTTCACTAATGAGAGAAGGTGATAAACCTGTAAAAAAAACTTCAAGAAAAACACTAAAATTATTAGGAACTGTAGGAGAGCCTATAAATCCAGAAGCTTGGCAGTGGTATTATAAAACAGTTGGAGATTCAAGATGCCCAATAGTTGATACTTGGTGGCAAACAGAAACTGGAGGTATTTTAATTAGTCCTCAAACTGGAGCAATAAATTTAAAACCAGGTTCAGCAACAAAACCATTTTATGGAATTAAACCAGTAATTGTTGATAAGGCAGGTAAAGTTTTAAAAGGAGAGGCACAAGGTAGACTCTGCATATCTCAATCATGGCCTGGACAGATGAGAACAGTTTATGGTGATCATAAAAGATTTATAGATACATATTTTTCACAATTTGATGGAAAATATTTTACAGGAGATGGGTGTCGTAGAGATAAGGATGGATATTACTGGATAACTGGAAGAGTTGATGATGTAATTATTGTTTCTGGTCATAATTTAGGAACCGC
>JASLTU010000122.1:0-659 GCA_030742755.1 Acidimicrobiales bacterium
AGCAGTAACTATAATGTTTGAAGGTGTTCCTAATTATCCGGACTTTGGAAGGTTTTGGGATGTGGTTGATAAACATAAAGTAAAACAGTTTTATACAGCTCCTACTGCACTACGAGCCTTAATGAAAGAAGGCGATGAACATGTAATAACTCGAAATCTTTCAAGCTTACAATTATTAGGCACAGTTGGAGAGCCAATTAAGGAGCCTGAATGGATGTGGTATTATAATATTGTAGGAAAAGGGAAATGTCCAATCGTTGATACTTGGTGGCAAACGGAGACAGGTGGAATATTAATTTCTCCACTTCCAGGTGCTACACCTACTAAGCCTGGATCAGCAACAAACCCCTTCTTTGGTATAGAGCCTGTTCTATTATCAGATGATGGAAAAGAAATAGAAGGCAATGATGTTCAAGGGCTTCTAGCAATCAAGCAATCCTGGCCAGGTCAAATGAGAACGGTTTATGGTGATCATCAACGATTCATTGATACATATTTCTCACAAGCACCTGGTTACTATTTCACTGGTGATGGAGCGCGTCGAGACAAGGATGGCTATTATTGGATAACTGGAAGAGTAGATGATGTGCTCAATATTTCTGGTCATCGTATTGGTACTGCAGAGGTTGAAGGTGCTATAGGAAAAGCTACTGGTGTTG
>JASLTU010000123.1:0-654 GCA_030742755.1 Acidimicrobiales bacterium
TCGAAAGATTTTCAAGAAGACATTCCTTTAAATATGTTCATGTTGCCAGTTAAATCTGACGCGAACTTACCTAACTCTTTTTCAACTTACCCGATGCTTCCCGCTGACCTAAACGTTCTGTCTCCTGCGAAAATCGAATCAAATCGTAACGATTGGACTGAAATATGGACGCGAACGGTGCTCCGCTGAAGCCTTTTATCGGTTTTAAGAACTGGGCAATAGCGTTACTGCCGACTTCATTTTTCGCAGTTCTATTCTTTCTACCGGTTTCTTATATTTTAAGAGAGACCGCAAGTCATTCCTTTAACCCGCTTCGCGAGATTATTTTCACTGCCACATTTTGGTCTATTGCCTGGTTCACTCTTTGGCAAGCCTTAGTATCGACTGTTTTTTCGATACTGTTTGCGTTTCCTGGCATTTATCTTTTTACAAAATATCAATTTAAAGGAAGGGGGTTTCTTAGATCGCTAGTCACAATTCCTTTTGTGTTGCCCACTGTTGTAGTGGGCAGTTCTTTTACTGCTGTATTTTCGAAGTTTAATTTCGATAGTGGACTTATTGACTTACGGCAGAGCGTGTGGGCGATCTTAATTGCACATATCTTTCTAAATTCATCGATAGCAATGCGAATAGTTTCGACTTTTTGGGAGGGTT
>JASLTU010000124.1:0-648 GCA_030742755.1 Acidimicrobiales bacterium
AAAATTGCTTTTCCATAAGGATGACATCCATTTAATATAATTATTTCCTCTTTTAAAATCCTTCTAAATGGATCAGGTAATTGATTAACTGCTAATTGAATTAATAAATCTTCTTTTGAGTCTCCCTCGTAACCTGGAAATAAATCAATAAATTTTGAATTAAATTTCTCAGTCCTCTCTGATGGGTCATGCATAGTAATTAGATTATTTCTGGGAATTGTTGTTGTAGTTGTTGTAGTTGTTGTAGTGGCTTTGGATATTGTGCTTGTAGTAGTACTTTCGTTAATAACTTCATCAATTGAGGTGTCTGTATTTTCTGTACAAGCAAGAAATATAAATAATAAAATTAAGCATCTTTTAATCATGCACTAATAATTATTGATAATTTTTACAGCATCTATTAAATGGCCCTCTGTGTTTCCCTCAGCTGAATTAATATGTTTAAATCTTACTCTCAATGTTGTGACACCATCAGGTACTGTATATGTTCCAGAATATTCTGTCCATGTATACTGTGTAGAATATTGTCCAATTTCAACTTCTGAACCAGGTGCTCCCAAATAAAATCCAACAGTGTCAGTTCCTGATCTACCTCTATGCCAAAAACTCCAACTAATCTCATCTCCTGGTGATACGGTAACATCCTGA
>JASLTU010000125.1:0-637 GCA_030742755.1 Acidimicrobiales bacterium
GTCCTACAGGTTGAGGTAGGCCACACAGGTATTCCCAGTAACCCTGCTTGTCCCCAAAGTAGGTGGCTTCACAATTAGTTTGAGCCAGTAAAATCCCTGAACCATTAGAAAGGAGGACTGGTTCTTCAAATTGGATTAGATTTCTTGCAACCCAAGGCGCTAATAAGGAAGCAACGATAACTCCGACAAGAAAATATTTTGTTAATCGTTTTTTTAAGGCCTGAGAGGAATTACGCAGAATAGGTAATGCTAAAAAAGGGATAACGATTATAAGTTCTGCTCTTGTAAGAACTGCTAATCCTCCCGCTACACCGAATGCTATTAGTAGACGAAGTGAATTTTTGCTGTAAAGACGAGCTGAGAGTCCGACTGTAATTGCCACTATGGGTATTACGAGAGTTTCGGACATTAAGAGTCCATCATTTAGCCATAGAAATGCGTATATTGAAGCAATTCCAGCAGCAATCAAACCACTTTTCTCGCCGACTATTTCACGTGTGGCCCATCCGATAGCAAAAACACCTAGTGATCCTATTAACGCGGAGAAAATCTGTTGAATCAAAATACTGTCTAAACCAACTAAGACTGGGAAAGCTAAAAAGATCACCCACAGAGGCGGATGGCCGGCCGTCGGCTC
>JASLTU010000126.1:0-632 GCA_030742755.1 Acidimicrobiales bacterium
ACTTACACAAGCAGTGAGATAATTAGAGTAGCTAGAATTGCTTTTGATTTGGCTAAAAAAAGATCGAATAAAGTTACATCTTGTGAAAAATCAAATGTAATGGAAGCTGGACAACTTTGGAAAGAAGAAGTTCAAACGCTACATGATAAAGAATATAAAGATGTAGAACTAAGTCATATGCTTGCTGATAATTGTGCAATGCAGTTACTAAGAAATCCAAAACAATTTGATGTAATTGTAACAGATAATTTATTTGGAGATATGTTGTCGGATCAAGCCTCAATGTTGACGGGATCTCTAGGTCTTTTGCCTTCAGCATCTTTAGGTGCAAAAAATAAAGATGGTGAAATGAGAGCTATGTATGAACCTATTCATGGATCAGCTCCTGATATAGCTGGTAAAGGAATTGCAAATCCTATCGCCACAATACTAAGTTTTGCTATGGCCTTAAGATATTCTTTGGACCTTGATAAAGAAGCAGAAGCTCTTGAAAAAGCTGTACAAGAAGTACTAAATGATGGGTTGAGAACAAAAGATATTTTGTCTAATGGAACGAAAGAAGTTTCAACTTCTAAAATGGGTGATGCAATAATTTCAAAATTGCAATAATCTATTAATTATCTTAAACTATT
>JASLTU010000127.1:0-614 GCA_030742755.1 Acidimicrobiales bacterium
TGGATCACCTCCTTTCTAAGGAAATCGAAAAATATTAAATCAATTATTTTCGATTTAAAAAAATCGGTTAATGTGACCGTCCTCATTTCTCTTCTTTTAATGTCTCTGAGTAAATGTATAAGGGGCCGGTAGCTCAGGTGGTTAGAGCGCACCCCTGATAAGGGTGAGGTCGGACGTTCGAGTCGTCCTCGGCCCACCATTTTTTCGGGGGATTAGCTCAGCTGGGAGAGCGCCTGATTTGCATTCAGGAGGTCAGCGGTTCGATCCCGCTATCCTCCACCAAAATTGACACTTTTAGCTTTTTTAAATCGTAAATAATTTTATCAATATCTATATCCGATTGTTCGAATAGATGAACAATCAATGAATGTTCGAATAGATGAACATTCCAACAAAAATTTAATTTATTACAGAAAAATTTTTTTCTGTGCATAAATCAAGCGTTTAAGGGCGTTTGGCGGATGCCTTGGCACTGAAAGGCGATGAAGGACGTGGTATACTGCGATAAGTTTCGGGGAGCTGTATGCAGGCTTTGATCCGAAAATTTCCGAATGGGAAAACCCAACACTTTATGTGTTACTTTACACTGAATTCATAGGTGTAAAGAGCAAACC
>JASLTU010000128.1:0-607 GCA_030742755.1 Acidimicrobiales bacterium
CGGTGTGGTTCATGACTGGGGTGAAGTCGTAACAAGGTAGCCCTAGGGGAACCTGGGGCTGGATCACCTCCTTAAGAAAAGCATGAGTGTTCACACAAGTTGTTTGATAATAATAAAGTAAGAGAAAAAGACCAATAACCCAAAGTCAATCTATTTGATATTAAGGGTCTGTAGCTCAGTTGGTTAGAGCGCACCCCTGATAAGGGTGAGGTCGGTGGTTCAAATCCACCCAGACCCACCATTTTCTGGGTTATTAGTTTTAATTGGGGCTATAGCTCAGCTGGGAGAGCGCCTGGTTTGCATCCAGGAGGTCAGCAGTTCGATCCTGCTTAGCTCCACCATTTTTCTCATGTGAAAACTTAAATAAGATTTTATTTAAAGTTTTATTTAAGTTTTTATACTCTTTCTGGTATTAACTGGATTGGGAGCTCTTTAACAATTTGGATATGAAGTAAAGTTTGTTAAATACAATACAACGTATAAGTAGATATATAAATATGTTATCGAAGGTGTATTGCATTGACACAACAATTTCAAAAAATATGGATTCTCAATGATAGATTAATTTCTATCTTTGAAAATTGAAATCACCGATTGTATTGAAAGA
>JASLTU010000129.1:0-601 GCA_030742755.1 Acidimicrobiales bacterium
CGTCAGTTATGTGATGAAACTGATCGCGTTTACCTCCTTTGTCTTTTATTACCTTCGGCCACCTAATAATAAAGGGATCTCTAACTCCGCCGCCATGAGTGGTCTGTTTGTACCATCGCATAGGACAGTTACCTGCCTGCGCCCATCCCCATGGGTAATTTGTGTGTGACTTTGGCCCCCCGATGTCATCCAACTTCTCAACTGCTTTATCCACGTCTTCTGGAACCATATTGAAATATTTCATTTCATCCATCAAGCCTGTGGGACCACCCTCTTGGCTTGCACCATTATCGGAAAGAAGCATGACGATCGTATTTTCGGTTAGGTCCATACGATCCAAATAATCCATAAAACTACCGATTTGTGCATCAGTGTGGTCCAACATTGCAGCAAAGGCTTCTTGTAATCTACAAGCGAAAGATTTTTGATTTGAGCTTAAGGTGTCCCACTCCTCCACTCCGGGGTTACGGTCAGCTAAAACAGTATCTGAGGGAATTACTCCTAATTCCTTCTGTTTGGTGAACCAGGCCTTACGTATCTCATCCCAGCCCGCATCAAATTTCCCTCGGTATTTGTCAAGAAATTCTTGGGGCGCTTGGTG
>JASLTU010000012.1:0-35538 GCA_030742755.1 Acidimicrobiales bacterium
TGGCATCGCTTCCATTACTTCTGCTCTAGCGACAACTCCTCCTAGAGCTAAACCGTTTCCAACTCCCTTAGCGAAAGTCAACATGTCAGGCACCATCCCATGTGCTTGATACCCCCAAAAGTTTTCCCCGGTTCTTCCCCATCCTGTTTGAACTTCGTCAGAAATAAATAGAACACCTCTATTATCCAACTCTTTTTTCATCGCTCCAAAAAAACCATCGGGTGGCGTAGCGAAACCTCCTACACCTTGGATTGGTTCAGCAATCATAGTTGCCACATCTCCTGATGTCATCATGTCGAAGACTTGGACAAGGTCATCTACACAAGCTTTGGTGTAGCTCTCATCATCAAAACCGTTAAATGGGCTCCGTAATCTGTAGCCTCCATGAACATAATTTACAGATAAGCCACTCAAACTAGTGGGCGACCAAGACCTATGAGAAGTAATTGCTACAGTCGAAAAAGAACGTCCATGATAACTGTTTCTGAGTGCCAAAATTTGGTTCGAACGACGATAAGCAGTGGCTAATAATAAAGCCGCATCATTAGCTTCTGTTCCTGATGTAGTGAAAAAAACTCTTGCATCTGGTATCCCAGATAATTCTGTCACCAGTTCCGCCAATTCGATCATTGGTTCAGATAGATACAAAGTTGAAGAATGAAGCACTTTTGATGCTTGGTCATTGATGGCTTGAGTCACTTCAGGGACGTCGTATCCAAGACTCGTTGTCAGAATTCCTCCAAAAAAATCAAGGTAACGGTTGCCTTCAACATCATAAACATGCCGTCCTTCTCCATAGTCCATAGAGATAGGAGGGTCGTAGTATAAAGCCAGCCACGAAGGAAGAACTTCGGAATGACGCTTTAAAAGTTCTGAATTAGTTGACATATTTATCCTTCTCTAACCTAAGGAGTTACTAAATCTTCATAAGTACTAGGTCTACGGTCTCTGTAAAAAGCCCACTGATTACGAACTTCGTCAATCAATTCTAGATCCAAATCTCTTATGATCAATTCTTCCTCTTGGTCTGAGCAAACATCTCCAACGAACTGGCCTCGTGGATCAACGAAATAAGTTGTTCCATAAAAATCGTTTTCTCCTAAAGGCTCAATTCCTACTCGATTAATCGCTCCTACAAAATACATATTTGCAACTGCTGATGCGGGTTGTTCAAGTTTCCACAAGTAAGAGGAGAGGCCTCGACTTGTTGCAGATGGATTAAAAACTATCTGCGCTCCGTTCATGCCTAGAGCCCGCCAACCTTCTGGGAAATGCCTGTCATAGCAAATGTAAACTCCAACTCGACCTACAGCTGTTTGAAAAACAGGAAAGCCTGTGTTGCCTGGCTTGAAGTAAAATTTCTCCCAGAATCCATTTACCTGTGGAATATGAGTTTTCCGATATTTGCCTAAATAGGTTCCATCAGCATCAATTACGGCTGCAGTGTTATATAAGAAACCTTCTTTTTCTTTCTCATACATAGGAAGTACTAATACCATTTCGAGTTCTGCTGCTAACTCCTGAAACCGTTTTACAGTTGGACCATCTGGAATCGCTTCTGCGTAACCGTAATATTCAACTTCTTGGACTTGGCAAAAATAAGGACCGTAGAAAAGTTCTTGAAAACACATTATTTGAGCACCTTGACTGGCAGCTTCACGAAGATACTGTTCATGAAGATCAATCATCGATTCTTTATCGCCTGTCCACCTCGTTTGAACCATGGCCGAACGTACTACATTTGACATCTAATTCTCCTAATTTTCTTATTACAGAAGATTAACCAATAAATATCGGTTGTTTAATGAGGTTAGCGCTTTGGTTTAATACACCAACAGTTTTGATCACTATGAAATTTGCATTTTCCCTAGTTTTCAGGAGATGACAGGCCTTTCATCTCGTCAACCTGTAAATCTCTGGGTTTTGTTTCCAATTCTTCTGGAGTAGAAATTTCCTCATTACCAATTCCTAGATCTGGGAATTTTCGAAGAGTCACCATTAAGCGTCCATCAACTGAACCAATCATAGTGTTATAAGCATTTACAGCTTGATTTAAACCTCGTCCTGTTTTATCCATATGCCCGAGAACAGTTCCTATCCTTTCATATAACTCTTCACCGAGATCTGCTATTTCTTTAGCATGCTCTGTGATTCGCGCTTCTTGCCAGCCTCGTGCAACTGCCCATAAAAGAGCTAGAAGATTTACTGGCGAAGCAAGAAGAACCCTCTTTTCCATAGCATCCTGCAAAAGTGAAACATCGACTCTTAAAGCGTCCGCTAAAAATGACTCTCCAGGGACGAACAAAACTACAAATTCTGGTGCAGGTCCATCATTTTGCTCCCAGTACTTGCGACCTGCCAATGCGTTAACATGCGATCGTAAAGCGGATGCATGGCGAGATAAATGATTCTCAATCTCAGATTGATCAGAAGCCTCTTGAGCTTCAAGATACGCATCTAAGGGAACCTTCGCATCCACTGCTAAGTGTGCTCCGTTAGGAAGTCTGACTCTAACGTCTGGTCTTCCGATATTCCCGCTCCTATTTTCACCAGTTGGCTGTTCCTCGTAATCACAATAAGGAGTCATCCCAGCCAGTTCAATTACGTTACGGAGTTGATTTTCGCCCCAAGCTCCACGCGCAGTGGGTGAACGCAATGCTTCGGTTAACGCGACGTTAGAAGCGCTTAACTCACCCATTCTTGATGTTAAAGTTTCAACTGCACCTTTCTCTTTGTCATGAGCTGAACGAAGCTCACTAACTGTCTTTCCCAGTTGATCAATCTGTTTCGTAAAGGGATCAAGTAAACCTTTTGTTTGCTCTTTGACAACATTCATCCTTTCAGAAGCCAAAGTCAAAAACTGTTCGTTATTGTCTTGAAGTGCTTTACTTGCTACTTCTCCCATTTGCGCTTTAAGTTCCAAAGTCAACTGTGCAACCATTGATGCCATATCATCTTTATCTTTTATTTCGTCAGTGTCAGTATCCGAAAAAACCTTTTGATTTCTTAAGGCTTTTGCTGTAACAAAAATACTTACCGCTAAGGCAACAATTAAAATAATGATGACTAAAGAGGAATCCATATCACGAGATTATGCAATCGGTGAGACATATTCACTCATAGATCAGTTTTTTGACAAGAAATAGACTTTTCGTGCGTCAAACTAAAGAAACTTTTAAGATGAAACCATGAGGATAAAAGAATGAGCGAACTTCCTTTAATTGGTATTACTGGACGACAAAAAAAAGGACACGATGTAAATGGAGTTCTATCGGTTCAAGGTGAATTAGATATAGATCTTTTTTTTGCGAGCTACGGACATCAGGTGGCAATGGCTGGAGGGATTCCTGTACTTATACCTCGCCATTCCAGTACTGAAGTTGTATCAAAACTCGATGGAATAGTTTTAAGTGGTGGAGCTGATGTAGATCCGGCAATTCACTCTCCCGAAGAAGACCCTAGTTTAAGTAAATTTGAGCCAGGACGTGACGTTCATGAATTTGAAATCCTTAACGAGGCGATCGAAAAAGACGTTCCTGTTCTAGGTATATGTAGAGGAATACAAGTTATTAACGTCCACGCAGGAGGGACCCTTTTTCAAGACATTCCGGATCACGCGAACATTAACAAACCTTACGATGATCAACACCATAAAGTTTGTTTCGAACCAGGTTCCATCCTGTCAGGAATCTACGGTTCTGAAATCAGCGTTAACTCACTACACCATCAAGCAATCAAAAAAATAGGTGACGGAATTAAGGCTGTGGGATGGTCTAAAGAAGGAGAAGCCACCGAAGAGATAATCGAAGCAATCGAAACGGATAGTAACCGAATCCTTGCCGTGCAATGGCATCCTGAATTGTTGCCTGGAGCAAATCCGATTTTTAGTTGGCTTATAGACCAAGCAACAAAATAAATCGCCTAATCAAGATCAGATTGAAGACCTCTCTACCAGGTCATCAAAAACTCTAAAAATTTCTGGCCAAGTCTCTTCAGGCATGCTGTGACCCATTCCTTCTATTTCAACTAAATGGGAATCTTTTATCGCTTCTGCCGTTTCTTTCCCACCCCTAGGAGGCACCAAACGATCAGCTGTTCCGTGGATAACAGTTGTTGGAATAGAAAGCGCCCTTAACTCTGGCCTGCGATCTCCATCAGACAGGATTGCCGTTAACTGTCTGGTTGTTCCTGAGGGGTGCCATGCACGATCAATAGAAGCTGCAACTAACTCACTAAGATTTTCTGGAAGTGGAAATTTTTCTCCATGAATAAGTCTGGCCGACTTAAGACCAGATTCTATTCTGCCTTCTCTGGTTCCAGAATCAGGTTCCATCAACTCCACAGTCAGTTGGTACTCAGGTCTGATAAAACGTGGAGTAGACATAATTGAACAAAGAGAAATTACTCGTTCAGAATGATTTAATGCGAATCGTTGAACAATCATTCCACCCATTGATGCTCCCATCAAATGGGCTTTTTCTACACCTAATGAATCCAACACTCCGACGGCATCATCAGCCATATCTGACAACGAATATGGTGACTTTATCTTTCGTCCAAAAAGGGCAGACAAGTAAGTTCTACTCATATTTGGTTCACCGGCCTCATCAAACCATGTCGATAATCCAACGTCACGATTATCGAAACGAATAACAAAGTATCCTCGTTCTGAAAGCTGCTCACAAAAATTTTCAGGCCAAGCAGTCATTTGTGCCCCAAGGCCCATAACCAACAACACCGCAGGATTTTCACTGCTACCCATAGTCTCTACTTCAAGACTTATACCGTTAGCTTCAATTTGTGGCATTCTGCTGGCTCCTCTTAAGTACTAAGAATCTAACTGCTTTAAAGTAACCGTCAAAACAAAAGAACAGTTCATTGGGAACTAGCTTCTACGAGCTTCACAGGGACACCTGCGAGTAAAACTTTCTCACCTTTTGCCTCAAAACCCCAGCCTTCAAAAAGATTCTTTATTGCTTCAACATCAACCTTCGTCATTTCATCTTCATGATCATGATGTGTCTCATGTTGAGGATGTTTGGGATCAGTGAAATCTTCATCCACCAACAAAACTCTTCCTCTAGGTGCAATTACTCTTGCTATTTCTTCTATGGAACCTTCCAAATCCTTCCAATGATGAATCGCGTTCACTGCGCACACCACGTCAGTTGAACCTTTTGGTAAAGGAATTCTTTCCGCTACACCTGCTTCTACCGTTATAAGACCAGGATTTTTTTGAAATTGTCTTCGAAAACCCAAAACAGAGCGCATAAACCTCGACGGATCAATAGCGACAACATGAGCACCTTTACTGGCAGCTTCAACTGATGCAGGTCCCATTCCAGCGCCTATATCTAAAACATTTTGCCCTTTTTGGATTTCTAAAATCTGTATTACCTCTTTACTCAAAGGAGAATTCCAAAATTTTGGAAGTTTCAGTAACCAGGAAATTTTAGCTCTTAGACCTTTATCGTGTTCGTGTCTATATTCGTCGAATTCATTAACCAATTTCATTCCTCATCTCTAAATTGATATTGCCACAAAAAATCATTTCTAAACATCAAAAATCTTTGTAAAGGTAAACATTGTAAATAAACTTCTTCAATGTCAGATCCCGTGTCAAATACTGATACACCAAAATTACTGCCCTATTTTTTAATACTTTTCGGGATGTCTGCAGGATTATCCAGTGTCATCACTTTAGTCGCAGAATTTAAAGAAGAACTTGGCTTTTCAAACTTTGAAATTGGTTTAACAATTTTTTGTGGATTTGCTTCTTCCTTTATTGCATTGATAATTCTTTCCCCGCATGCCGATCGTGGTCGATCACCAATACTTCTTAAGTCAGGTTTACTCTTGGGTATCATCGCTCTTTTTTTTATGGCTGTAGGTGATTCACTGTGGTATTTCATAGTTGGCAGAAGTTTGTTTGGTTTCGCATTAGGATCAGCTTCTCCCGCTGCTCGTAGAACTGTGATAGTCGCAAATCCAGATGAATTAGGTAAAAATCTCGGAAAATTAGGGGCCTACGATGTAGCCGGCTGGGTCGTAGGACCAGGCATTACTGCTGCCCTAAACGCTATGGGGAATTTCAGGACACCTTTTTGGGTAATGGGCATAGCCCTAATCTTCTTACTGCCTACAGCATGGAAAGCTAAACCTGATAAAGCTGAACGTGACGTCGAAAAGAAAAAACCCTTAGATTTATTTCGTATACGGAGACTTAACGGCGCTCTTCTAATACTGAGTGCATACTTTGTTTTTATTGGGGCTTTTGAGTCTGTTTGGGTTTTAGAACTTGACTTTCGAGGTGCGTCACAATGGCAAATCGGTGTTGGACTTACACTCGCAGCACTTCCAATTCCTCTATTAGCAATGAAAGGAGGAATCCTGGCTCAACGCTTTGGAGCCAGACGTTGGACATTAGGGACTATGGGTATTTGCGCTGTCCTTGTTGCTAGCTTTGGAATGTTTGAAGGTCTTTTAACTCTCATTATTTTAACAATTATTTGTTCTCTCTTCGAAGGATTGGGTTTCCCTGCAGGACCAATGCTCGTTTCAGTTTCGGTACCTGAAGAACGTCAAGCTGCCGCACAAGGTCTAGCAGGTGCAACTGAAGTCGCCGCTGGAGCTTTTGCTTCCATTGTTGCTGCAGTAATTTACCAAACCACAAATGACACAGTTGTTTGGATCACGACTTCAATAATAATGATCGTGCTGCTAGTTTTTGGTTGGATATTGACTAAACCACCTGATCGTCAACCAGTGAGACCTGATATACCATTTGATTTAAAAAGGAGGCTTTTCGAATGACAGAACAGACGCATTCTCTACTTCACGGATTTGCTCCACCCTCAAAAGCAGAATCTGACTTTGTGAACATTGTTCGCGGTGAAGGTTGCCTGCTCTGGGATGACCAAGACAACCAATACATAGACGCTATGGCTAACCTTTGGCTTTGCCAGGTTGGCCATGGGAGAACTGAAATTATTGAAGCTGTAACAAAACAGATGAAAACTCTCGAGGCTTACAACGTCTTTGACCCTTTCACTAATGGGCCAGCAGCACAATTAGCTGAAATGGTGGCTGAAAGGTCACCTCATCCTAACGGCCGTGTATTTCTAGGCTGTTCTGGTTCAGAAGCAGTAGATACTGCTCTAAAACTCTCGAGGCTCTATCAACAATTACGTGGAGAAAACGAAAAGCAAATCATAATTCGACGTACGAACGGTTATCACGGCACTAATTTCGGAGGAACGAGTGCTCAGGGGATTGCACCAAATCGAGAAGGCTGGGGTGATTTGGTGCCTCACTTTATGGAAGTCCCAAATAATGACCTCGAAGCGGCTGCAACCATTTTTGCAAATCATGGAAGCCAGGTCGCCGCGATAATTGTTGAACCCATACAAGGTGCTGGAGGAGTTTATCCACCTTCCGATGGCTATTTAGAGGGTCTACGGAAACTCTGCGATGATTCCGGTGCTTTACTGATTTTTGATGAAGTTATTTGCGGGTTTGGTCGAACTGGTAGATGGTTTGGCGCTCAACATTTTGGGGTAACTCCTGATTTAATGACTTTTGCGAAAGGTGTTACCTCTGGATATCTACCTCTATCAGGCGTAATTGTTTCTAGAAATGTTTGTGACACTCTTGAAGAACCTGATTTCGTTCTTAGGACTGGCTATACCTATTCTGGTCATCCAACATCTTGTGCAGCTGGTATTGCAAATTTGGAATTGATGGAACGTGAATCTTTAGTCGATCGAGCTAATCATGTTGGAGAACAGATCCAAAATGGATTGAAATCATTACAGTCAGATAACCTCATTGAGTCTTGGCGCGGAACTGGTGCTGTATACGCGGTCGAAATTGAACAGGACCCTATGCAAATCAGAAATGAAATTCGTTCTAAGGGAGTTATTTTGAGACCCTTAAATACCGGACTCGCAATTTGTCCTCCGTTAACTATTAGTGACAAAGAAATAGGTCAAGTTATCGACACAATGGCTGAAGTATTAAAATAAAGCTTCTTTAATTATCTGCAATACAAATTAAAAAGTGGGGCCCCTATAGAGAGACCCCACTTTTTTAAATACTTAAATCAACCTTTAGCTTCCACGAAAGCGTCGGCATAATTAATTTCAAAATCACCTGTATCCTCAATCTCTTCAAGTGAATCAACGCCACCTGCTAACAATTCAGGATCATTGACAAAATCAAGTAGATCTTCATCAAGACCTGCTACAGCAGCATCATTAGGAGTTCCATAGTAATTCCAATTAGAAAGAGCAGCTCCTTGATCTGCGCCTAGTAGCCAATTAATAAAGGTATGTGCAGTGCATGGATGTGGGGCATCAAAAGGAATCCCCATGTTGTCTATCCATCTTGTTCCACCTTCTTCTGGAACAAAATAAACATAATCCTCAGGATTATCGGTCTCCAAGAATTGAACAAACATGTCACCTGAATATCCGTGTCCAATGACAGTTTCTCCACTGGTTAGGAATTCATCTGCAGAATCTGTATTAAAAGCTGCCAGCCTGTCAGCGGTTGACGCCACCAAGTCCTTTGCCTTGTCTAATTCTCCCTTATCTGTCGTGTTTAATGAATAACCGAGATACTTCAGTGCCGCTCCCATCGTCTCGCGTGGGTCGTTAAGCAACTGGATCTTTCCATCGAAAGCGCCTGAAATGCTTGGATCAAAAATTAATCCCCAAGAACGAGGAAAATCTTTTCCAACAACTGTTGTATTAACTCCTATACCAGTAGTACCCCACTGATATGGAACTGTGTATTCACCAGAAGGGTCATAATACAAACCACTAAAATCAGATGAGATGTTTTTAGCGTTCGGAATAGCTTCAGAATTTAATTTCTGGACCTTTGAATCTGCGATAAGAATAGAAACCATGTAGTCAGAGGGCACAATAACGTCATAACCAGAATTACCTGCAGAAATGATTGGTTGCATCGCCTCATTGGAATCATAAACGTCCATAGTTGCGCTTATGCCATATTCTGTTGCGAACTCAGCTAGCTGTTCTTCATCGATGTATTCTGCCCAGTTGTACAAAGCCAAATCACCATCTATTTGGTTTAATTCACAGTCAGCTGCAGCGGCCTCATCACTGTCACTTCCACAAGAAGAAACTGCCAAAGCTAGGGCAACTAAAACGGCCAAATACCTAAAACGTTTCAAATTTCTCATATATTTCTTTCCCCTCCAATGCCAATTAGACATACTTAAAATTGATAATAGCGCTTAACCACTTCTTCGTACTCGTTGAGCGACAAGCGATAGCACGACCAAAAGCATCGAGATCACAAGCATGGTCACTGAAACTGCATTAATTAAAGGGGTTACACCCTTGCGAATCAACCCAAAGACATAGACAGGTAATGTCGTCCAACCCGGACCTGCGACAAACTGTGTAATTACAACATCATCAAGAGACAAGGTCATAGCTAGAAGTGCACCTCCCGCAATCCCAGGAACTATCTGTGGGAATGTGACATAGCGAAAAGCTTTCCATCTAGAGGCATACAAGTCGATTGCAGCCTCTTCCAAGTCAGTATTCATACCAGCGAGGCGAGCTCTTACTACAACGGATACGAAACTGATATTGAACGCAATATGGCTAATTGAAATTGACCAGAAACCTTTACGAAGTCCAAGGCCAAAAAGAGTATCAAGTACGTCAAAAAATTCACCAAAGAAAAGCAGCATCATTACTGCCATAGTCACGTCAGGAATAATTATTGGTAAATAAAGAAGAGCATCAAAAACTTTTTTTCCTCGAAATGTAAAACGTTCAAGCGATAGCGCTGCCATAGTTCCAAGCGCGACAGAAATGATTGTAGAGAAAATCGCAATTTTTACTGAATTTGATAATGCTCCACGAGCATTCGAGCTATCAAAAAAATCACGATACCAATCGAATGTAAAGCCTCCCCATGTGCCTACATTTCTACTATTACTAAATGAGTAGATGACTAGTAAAACTATGGGCGCGTAGAAAAACATATAAACAACCCATCCGTTTAAATGTAAGGCTGCTTTAGCCCAACCACGTGGTTCCACGGAGGTACTCATAACGTCCTGCCACCTTTTCGAAAGTAAACAATTGTGGTTACTAACATCACTAACATCAGAACGAAAGAAAGCGCTGCACCAAAAGGCCAATTTCTAGCGGTAAGGAACTGAGTAACGATATAGCTTCCAAGTAATGTGGTTTTAGCTCCACCTAAAATTTCTGGTGTCACATAAGCCCCTAAACTTGGCACAAAAACCAAGATCGACCCAGCGATTACACCTGGCAGTGACAGAGGGAAGAGGACATGTCGAAAAGACTGTAATCCTGTCCCGTAAAGATCCCGACTTGCTTCTAATAAACGCCTATCAATTCTCTCTATAGCCGCGTACAAAGGAAGAATCATAAAAGGTAAGTAGCCATAGACAAGACCCAGCACAACTGCGGTTTGTGTGAATAGAAGTTCTGCAGAACCTAGGCCCAAAAATTCGGTGGTATTAGTTAGAGGACCGTCGTTCCCCAATATCACTCTCCAAGCAAAATTCCGAACTAAAAAATTTGTCCAAAAGGGAATCATCACAAATACCAACATGATGTTCCTTACAGCTACTCGGCGCGTTGAAAGAAAATAGGCAAAAGGATAAGCAATAACCAAACAAATAACTGTGGTCAGAAAAGCAAGCCATACGGACCGAAATAGGACATCTCTAACTATTGGTTCACTAATCCTTGCATAGCTATCCAAATTCCATCCGGATAAATCAGTACCACCAAAACGGTTTCGAGTAGCAAAACTATAAATAAAAACTATGAAAAGTGAGATTACGAAGAAGAAAATCAAATATAAATAAGCAGGCATGGCAAGAAAGAGACCGCGTCTTGATTCTTGGCGAAGTGCTGCCTTTTCAAATTCTGGTGTTGCAGTCGCAGTTTTAGTATCCGCTCTAACCACAGTCTTCATCAGTCAGAAACCACAGAGATTGCATCAGGGTCCCAGCTAACAGTAATTTCTGCACCCGGCTTATAAAGCTCAACCCCAGGATGGTTTTCTTCGCGAACCTCAAGATCCATCCAATCGAGTTTTATGCCGTAAATAAGCGCGTTACCCAAATAAGTAACTGTTTCAACAGAACCATTTACATGTGACCAACCTTCTTCAAATTCACCTTGAGATTGAATATGAGCACGCTCGGGTCGAAGACTAACTGCAACATGAGTTCCTGCACTAAATCCATTTTTAGCTCTGACAGAAACACCATTTTCAAGAATTACAGTTTCTGCATCTGAAACAGTACCTTCGAGCAAATTTGTCTGACCTATAAAATCAGCCACAAACCGGTTTGCAGGACGCTCATATATTTCTTCAGGTGTAGCTACTTGAAGCAACTTGCCATCATCCATAACCGCAATACGGTCTGACATTGTAAGCGCTTCTTCTTGATCATGTGTAACAAAAACAAAACTGATTCCAACATCTCTTTGAAGTTTCTTCAACTCAAGTTGCATCTCTTGCCGAAGTTTCAAATCAAGTGCGCCAAGGGGTTCATCTAAAAGTAATACTTTTGGTTGATTTACTAAAGCTCTAGCAAGCGCAACTCGCTGTTGTTGCCCACCTGACATTTGTGAAGGTTTTCGTTCAGCTAAACCATCGAGCTGAACCAGCTCAATCATTTCCATAGACCTTCTACGTGTCGTTTCTTTGTCGACACCTTGCATTTTCAAACCGAATCCAACATTTTCTAAAACAGTCAGATGGGGGAATAATGCATAGTTTTGGAAAACGGTATTAACTGGTCTTTTATCAGGCGTTAATGTCCCTACTTCTTGACCAAAAATTGAAAGACTTCCTTCAGTAGGAAATTCCAAACCGGCAATCAGACGTAAAGTTGTTGTTTTCCCACATCCACTGGGTCCCAACATCGCAAAAAACTCTCCATCGGCAATTGACAAGTCAACATTGTCAACAGCAACTACATCACCAAATCGTTTCGTTATTCCACTCAGTTCAACTGCAGAAGTCATTTTGTTTCATCTCTCTAAAATAAGTGCCCATATTCTAAACTCTTCCAAAAGGCGAATTGGTAGCTCCAGCTTTAATCGCCTGTAAACAAATAAAATCGTGAAGGATCGTGGCACCAGCAATGGCCGTGATTTCGCCAACATCATATTGCGGTGCCACTTCAACAAGATCCATTCCAACAATTTCAAATTCGCCAAGCGAGCGTATCGCTTCAAAGGCCTGCGCCGAGCTAAGACCACCCGCAACAGGAGTCCCAGTCCCAGGTGCAAATGCCGGATCTAAACAGTCAATATCGAAAGTTAAATATGCTGATCTATTGCCGACGATTTCTCTAATTACTTCAATCACTGCAGGAATACCTTCCCTGTGAACCCACGGAGCCCCCAAAACGGTGAAACCAAATGTGTCCTGATTATGTGTTCTAATACCAATTTGAACCGAAGTTGATGGGTCAACTATTTCCTCACGCACAGCCCGAAGGAACATTGATCCATGGTCTTGGCGACTTCCATCATCTGGCCATGTATCACAATGGGCGTCAAAATGTATTAAAGACAAGGGGCCAAACTTCTTTGCATGAGCCTTTAATAGCGGGTAAGTAACATAATGATCGCCTCCCATACTTACCATCATCGAATCTGTATCTATGATTTGGTCAGCATGGCGTTCAATTAAATCTGTTGCATTCTGTGGATACCCATAATCGATAAAGCAATCTCCGTAATCTGCCACAGCAACAAAATCAAATGGATCGAAACCGAACGGATACGCATCGAGTTCAGCAAGTCCCACTGACGCCGCTCTAAGTGCTCGAGGTCCGAAGCGGGCTCCTGGACGATTTGAAGTAGCCATATCAAATGGTATGCCAGACACGACAATGTCAGCTGAGTCAATTTCTCTTGTGTACTTCCTTCGAAGAAAAGAAAGAGCCCCTCCAAAAGGCATTTCCATATCTTTCCCTTTTAAAGAACTAGCCCTGAAAGCTTGATCCCCTTCATTAATATCAGTCATGGATTAACCCCCTCATAATCGGGGTTCTGCCAGACTATTAATGCAGCGTTATTATCAATCTCAGGGTTGACTATGTAATTAGGTAATGCGCAAACAAGTTGAAATCCATTATCCCTCTGAAACGTAAGAGTAGGGTCGTAAATCTCACCTTTCCGCACTAGTTCTATATATTCATCAGCTGAATAATTAGTCTTATAGTCCACGTATCCAGGCATAACTCCTCCAGCAACAATTCCCCGGAGATTAAAACACTGGCACACCTCTTTCCTTAGCTTGTAAAGCTCGTTTCCAATACCACGTTTCCGATATTGCTTACTTACCGCTATTGAAGTGCCATAATACCAATCCCCATCTGGATGATGTCCAGAAGTTTCATTACCGGGAACTATGTCATGCACTGTGTGAAGAGGTTGCTCAAGGTCAAAGTGGACTCTAATACCGAGACCCATAGCGACAACATTCTCTTGATCAAATCCAACAAAACAACCTTCTGAAAAATCTTCGACCAATACTTTTAGTTCACTCTCGTTATAAAGGTCTTCAGGGTCAGAGGTAGGAAATGAAGATAGTTCTAATTGAGCCATATCCCCAACCCAATCAATTAGAGGATTCATATATCTAATTCCTGAAGTTTCACCCAAATGAACAAATGGTTCTTTACTCATGGGACCAATCCACACTCTCATATTCGTTTTCAGCTGGCCTTCCCCAACATGCCCAAAAATCCTGAGTAGCGGGTCTCATAATTGCTGCCCCGCTAGATTCAATGAAATATGGTTCTTTAGCGATTTGACAAATTGCTTCAGAATCTCGCGTAAGTGTCATTAATCGGTCTGAGTCAACAGTTCCTTCTTCTAAAATTTCTTGAGCCTTTTCCAAACGACGAACTGAACTTTCTAAAAGGGAAGCATCACGGCTGGCTTGAACATCACTGGATTCAGATTGAATCGTATGGTTCGTATGAACTAATGGGTCTGAACCAAGTGTGATTACAGGTCTAACAGAAGGCATGGCTTCAATGTTGTAGCCGTCACCAGAACTATCAAATATCAAATAGTTATGAGCACCTGCAAGGTCAGCCTCAAGAAGTACATTCAAAGCTTCGGTTGAACTTTCAGCTTTTAACATGCCCCTAACTACTGAAGTCCAAGTAACGCCGCGTTTTCCATCAAGACAGTTGAGATTATTAATACCAACAGCGACACCTGCATCATTCATCCCCAGTTGACCGAGACACCCAGTAGTAGTAAATATCAAACTGGCAGGTTGATCGGTAGGGGTAATCTTTAAAAGCAACACATGGTCAGTTGCTGTGTCATGCATATCCCATGTTTGAGCTAAAAACCCTGAACCATCAGCTCGAGAATCAGGAATAATCATCGAGGTACAATCATCTTCTTGAAGTTCTCCAGGTGTTTCCGCCCCTATTACCGCTCTTACAGCATCAACAAAATCAGTAAAACCTCCAACTATTACTGCTTCTGCCGGCGAAATTCCAGCTGCACTGGCAAGAGCCAACATCTCCGCGTGTAAATCTTCATCAAAATTTTGGTGAGCTGGCAACATTGATTCTGCAATTTCTATTACTTCAGTTTCAGATATTGATCCACCTGACCACAAACCTGAAGAAACAAGTTCAATTCTATCTTTTGTGTAGGCACGAATTTCATCTGCAAAAGTCTTCCCATGCTCGTGACCGATGCTTTCAGGTGTTCCAGAAAGTTCAAGAGTTCTTATGGGTGGACGTTTCACTTTTCGGCAACCTCTTCAACTGCTTTTGCGGCAGTATCGACAATCAAATCAATATCGTTTTCTTCTATCACGAGCGGTGGGCAAAAAGCCAATGCTCCATTTATAGCCCTACAGATCACTCCCATTTCAGTCATCTTGTCACGTATGACTAAGCCTTGCTCAGTGGATGCATCAGTGATCTGAGCAGCCCATATAGCTCCTACACCTCGGACTTCAGAAAAAATTCCATCTTTTTCTAAAGCTTTAAGTCCCCCAGAAAGTCTGTCACCTACTATTTCTGCCCTCTGGACTAATCCTTCGTCTTCGATGATATTTATGTTCGCTATAGCAGCAGCAGATGCTGCTGGGTGTCCGCTATAGGTATAACCATGCATAAATATAAAATCTGGATCAGATTCAAGCACATCACAAACTGTTCTACTGATTAAAACTCCTCCTAATGGCTGGTAACCGCTTGTGACACCTTTTGCGAAAGTTATGATGTCGGGTTTTACGCCATAAGTGTCAGAGGCAAACCAGTTACCGGTTCGACCAAAACCAGTAATCACTTCATCAAAAACAAGAAGTGCACCGTAATCGTCGCATAATCTTCTCAAACCTTCTAGATACCCTGGCTGTGGTGGGAAAACTCCGCCAGCACCTTGCAGTGGTTCAGTTACAACTCCTGCTATTTGTTCACCATATTGTGCGAATATTGAAGCGGCAGATTCAATATTGGTTGGATCAATCTCTATTACATTCGGGAATAAATCACCCCAACCTTCACGGTTAGCTGGGATCCCTTGCATGGTGGTTCCACCAATATTTACACCGTGATAACCCCGACCACGCCTCAAGATAATTTGACGTTCCGGTTGTTTTCTTAAAATAGGTATTTTTCGCAATATTTTTATTGCAGTATCAATTGATTCAGAGCCCGAACAACAAAGAAAAACACGACCGTCCGGAAAAGGTGAAACAGAACGGATTCTTTCAGCTGCTGCATCTGACACATCGCTCCCCATAGGAGCAAAGGTGTGATATGAGCTCATTTTTTGTAATTGTTCAGTAATCGCTTCAATTAACTCAGGTCTTCCATGCCCTATCTGGCAGTACCAGAGTCCACCAAGTCCATCAATGTATTCGTTACCTTTGTTGTCCCAAACTCGAACACCTTCCGAACGAACCAAAGTATGAAAATCCTCTGAAGTTGGTTTGGAAAAGGCATGTAATAGGGCAGGAATCATTTGTCCTTCTATTCTGTTGACCTGATATTAGGCTACCTATTTAGAGACCTTGGTGCTAGTTGGCTTCAAATTCGAATTACTTGCTATTTTCGAATGTTTCGAGTTGCATAGTAAGTGATGTCATCCTTACATTCGCAACAACTTGACTCTCTTTGGCTCGATACTCTTGATCCACCTATCACGCGACGTTCCCCGCTTAAAGGAGACCTTTCAGTTGACGTAGCAATAGTGGGCGGCGGATTTAGTGGTCTTTGGACTGCTTATTATTTATTGTGCTTAGATCCAAACTTAAAACTTCTAGTAATTGAAAGTGAATATTGTGGTTTTGGTGCATCTGGTCGTAATGGAGGATGGTGCGAAGGTGCTCTTGCAGGTGGTGCAGAGAAATACGCCGCAAGATCATCAAAAAATGAAGCTAAACAACTTGAAAAAGCAATGTTCGATGCTGTAGATGAAGTTGAAAGAATTACAAAAAGAGAAGATATTAATTGTGGTTTTATAAAAAGTGGGGTTATAAGCGTTGCCCGTAATCAACCTCAGGCCAAGAGGCAACTAGATGAAATTAAAACTGCGCGTGAAAATGGTTTTGGTGAAGATGTAATACGTCCTCTTGAGCGCGATGAAGCACTTACTTATTTAAACGCTACGAGAGTTCTTTCAGGAATTTTCTTCGCTCCGTCGGCAACAATCGACCCTGCGCGTTTAGTAAGAGGGTTAGCAGAAGCAGTTGAAAAATTAGGTGGACAAATCGTCGAATCGACTAAAGCAATTAATATCTCTAAAAATGAAGTAAAGACAGAGCATGGATCGGTTAAGTCAGAAGTAATAGTTCAAGCGACTGAGGCATACACCCGCGACCTCAAAGGACACAAACTTGACTTATTGCCCGTTTACTCAAGAATGATTGCTACAGAACCTCTTAATGAAGAAACCTTTCAAGAAATAGGACTAAAAAATAGGCCTACATTTACTGATGGAAGATACACGGTTATCTATGGTCAACGTACCGAAGATAATCGCATCGCCTTTGGTGGTCAGGGCATGCCTCCGTATCTTTTTGGGTCAGAAATTAGAAAAACTGCAGAAGTGAACAAAAAATCCCACGAATTAATCCACCAGATATTAATCGACTTACTGCCACCTCTTCGTGATTTTAAAATCACGCACCGTTGGGGAGGAGTACTAGCAATTCCAAGAAACTGGCTCCCAGGAGTACGTTTTGATCCTTTTTCCGGACTAGGTGTACTTGGTGGATACGTGGGAGAGGGAGTTGCAGCAGCAAACTTAGCAGGTCGGACGATGGCAGAATTGATCCTGAGTCATGACACTGAAAGAGTGAGACTTCCTTGGGTAGGTGTAAGATCCAGACGCTGGGAGCCTGAACCTTTACGTTGGTTAGGCGTCCGCGCTAGTCGTCGACTCATGGGTGCGGCAGACATTTCAGAAACACGAACTAACAGAACTAGCAAAAGCGCGATGCTTATTGCCCATTTATTAAGGGGAGATTAATCCATTTTATTAGATGGAGCCTGGCTTACTTTCATATAGGCCTCTTCTCTCACTTTTGAAATCCGATCCACACCAATTTTTTCGCCTTTGTGAGGCAAAACAAAACTTGTATACATAACTCGTCTTTCTTTTTCTACAGGAGGGTGACTCATATGCAGTGTGCATGATAAATGAACTGTCACATCACCTGTTTTGGTAGGCAAATCAATAATAGGCAGATCAAGATAGGGATGAATAAAATTAGGTTGCAAATTTGCCCTGTGCGAACCTGCTACCACGGATAATTGACCGCTTCTAGAATCTGCTCCTGTAACTGAAACTCCAACCGTCATAGAAGAACAATCATAGGAATGCCTCCCGAGACTACAGTCTTTATGCCAAGGAAGATCAGATATTCCTTCAACTACTCCTATTGGTTTTATTAGAGCTTCAATTGCATTCAGATCATCGCTTCCATCCCACCCAATGGCATGTCCATCCCCCGGTATCGCTGCGATCCTCTCATGTCGGTAATCAGTGAGAAGTTCTTTTACGGATTCCGATTCAGCCTGAAAATACTGTAGGCGGACACAACGATCTGTTCCTTCCTTTGTCTTCGCCCACCAAGACCGACCATCACCTCTCTCATATTTCCCTATAGCAGCATCCATGTCATTAGATATTTTTGTCATTAAATCCTCACTCCACCATCCGCTAAGATGCAAAAAACCAGTTTGTGATAAAAACCACGAAATTTCTTCGTCTGAATCTTCCTGAGTAAAAGACCTATTCAAATCAAGAGGACTTCCGTCTTGGTTTACGAAATCAATTTCGCCTGGTTTATAAACTGATCTGCCATCAATTATCGCTCTAAGAACAGGCCACCATTTTAGGAATCTGAAATGCTCCTTCAGGGGCAGATCAATTACTTTTGAAGTAGCTAGTGATTGGGGAGTCTGTATATCTTGCACCAAATCAGAAAATGAAATCTCATCTAAATCAACTACCACAGAGGCATTAGACACGCCTAAATCTAGTTTGATTTCTCCTTCTGACGGAATGAGAGTGAATGATTTTTGTGCAACCCTCATACCCAATGGTCGGCAACCCAACATTTGAGCCCCTTCATAAGCAATCAAAGAGTTCTGTTCTAAAAGAAAAGGTAATTTATTATCAATCCAAACTTCTGAATCGATCTGCTCTGCATCACTATCTAAACGTGAACGCACATCAACTGAAAACACAAAAAGTCCTTTTCTTCAAACTATTCGAGAGGCTCTTGAATAGGTAGAGGCTCTCCTAAAGACGGCATCGTATCTGAGGGGCCTAATAAGGTCACTTGATCATCAGCTTCTAAGCAAAGTTCATCATGGAGTTGGATCAGAATCCCTTCTCGATGAACAGAAACTACTTCGACTTCATCAGGGAAACTGAGTTCAGCGATTTTTAAACCGATAAGTGCTGAATCTTTGCCTTCTGGTAAAAGGGCGTATTGTCGGAATGTCATCTCAGGGAGTAAAGCTGATTTAACTTCGGCTTCTGTTTGAGCTAGTCCTATCAGTTTTGCACCCGTATGCAGATGACCGGCGAGCTCTCCAGCAACTCTTAATGAGCGACCTGGATTTTCGGTCGTTCCTGCAAGGAAAAATAATGCGTTGACCCATTCACCCGAACCTCCCCATGAAGCAGGAATACGAATGCCTTCTGATGCTCTGACTATTACAAGTTGATCTTCTTCAATATCTTCAAATAAAGCAACTGGGGTTGCTGTTGGATGTTGTTTAGAAGGTTGGATCCATAAAGAACCAGTTTCTAAAAACTGTTCTGTTACTCTCTCGCCTGTTAAACCGATCAAGTCAGAAAGAACCGTCGCCGCTCTATCCGCTGCTTCTGTGATATTCGTTCCCGGTGGAACGCTTAAAACTCCAGCTCTGGCAATTAATCCAGGATAATCATCGCCGGTTCTCAAACCATGACCAGCCATCGCAGCGCTCATTTCTCGGTCTAACTTCGGATCAGCATCAGCTCCCCACCTTTCAAAGACTTGCCTAATTGCACCTGATCTTTTACTTTTCCCGCTTGCATAAAGACGGTGCCATGTCCACCCCGCAAGAAAAACAAAAGCGACAAAAAGCAAGGCAGTTACACCAAGTTGAAAAATTAAAAATATAGAAATAATTATTCCAACAAACTGTGTAACCGGATAGAAAGGTGCTTTGAAAGCAGGCGCATACGAACGAATATGCGAAGCTCTTAAAACCAGAACAGCAATATTTAGCAAGCCAAGTGTTAATAGAACAAAAGCGCTCGCAAGTTTTGCAATTGATTCAGCATCGAGAACCAAAACCACTAACGCTATTGAAATTCCAGTAACAATTACACCAAAAGCAGGCGTTCCCCATCTGCTTAGCCTTCCAGCCACTTCAGGGAAAAGTCCATCACGCGCCATTGCCATTGGGTATCTAGCCGCAGCCAAGATCCCAGCATTCACAGCTGAGGCGAATGCTGCTAAAGCAGCTAATACTACAAGTGCAACTCCTGCTGATGGAAGAATAGTTTCTGCAGCTGAATGTATAGGTGCTAGATCTTTATGCAAGATATCTGGGGGTAGAAGTGCTACTGCTACTAAGGCTCCAAGCGTGTAAAGAATAGTTCCTACTAACAAAGATAATGACATCCCAAGTGGAATCTTTAAGGAGGGGTCGTCTACTTCTTCTGCTGCACTCGCAACTTTTGTTAAACCACCATATGAAACAAAAACTAGACCTATCACTGAAATAAGGCCAGAAAAACCCTCTGTGAAAAATGGGTCAAGATTGGATTTATCTATACCTTGTTTTTGAGTTTCGAAAAGACCCTCTGTAAGGAACCAAGCCATCACCGTTAGTACGAAAACAACCAAAAATAATTGAATTGAACCACTTACTTTCGAACCAACAACATTTACAAAAGTAAAAAAAGCTATTAAAACTAGCGCTACAGTTTTGCCATTTACATCTAGAATTAGAACCAAATAAGCGCTCATGCCTACTAAGGCAAAAGCATCTTTCAAAACTAAAGAAAGCCAAGTTCCAATTCCTGCAATAGTTCCTATGGAAGGTCCCAAAGCCCTTTCCAAAAAATAGTATGCGCCTCCTGCTTTAGGGAGAGCAGATGACAACTCCGCGACGCTCAACATGGCAGGGATCGCTAAGAAACCTGCAATTAGATAAGCCAAAATCGCTGACGGACCAGTTTTAGATGCCGCTAAACCGGGTAAAAGAAATAAGCCTGATGAAAGCATCGCTCCTGTTGATAAAGCAAAAACGTGGCGCAGAGCAAGTGACCTAGTCAATTTACCCCTGTTGTCTACTTTCATAAGAGAACCTTAGACTTCATCGTTTTTATTGTCCAAGATCGACAGTTTGAAAGAAATCTAATAAAAGTGAGTTAGTTGACTCAGGGTCTTCTTGCTGTATCCAATGTCCTACATCTGGCAAAATAACAGAATTTACCAGATTAGGGAGAGTTTCTGAGAAACGTGAAATGCTTCCAGCTCCCCAAATTGTTGGACCATCTTTTTCTCCCCCAATAAATAATGACGGTTGTATTAATGGTGACTCATGATGCATTCTTTGATCATTCCAATCAAGATCGACGCATCTGTAACGATTTAAGGGGCCTGTGAAACCTGACTTTTCAAATTGTTTGGCGTAGAAATCTAAATCATCTACGGTTAACCATGAAAGAGGTTCTTCTGGATACTTGAAACGATCTTTAAGTTCACCTCCTGGAGAAACAAAACCCATTGAACCTTCATCACCCATGACTGCAGGAGCACTTCCAGAAGCAGTGAAATAAAAACCTTCAAGCCATGTGGAAGGATTCTGAGAAATTTCTGCTTCTGCTCTTCCTGGTTCTTGAAAGTACTCAATATAGAACTCTTCCTCTCCTCCCAAAGATCTAAAAAAATCAGAAGGCTTTACGTCATTCCGCGGGGTATATGGAACAGAAAGTAAAGCTATGCCCTTGAAAATATCCGGCCTGAAAGATGCAGCAGCTGAAGCTATGGGAGAACCCCAATCATGCCCGACAATTAAAGAACTGTCTTCGCCTAGAGTTTGGACAACTCCTACACAGTCTCCGGCTAAACAAACAAGTCTGTATTCATCAATTGTTTTCGGAGCGTAAGAGGAACCATATCCTCGAACGTCCATTGCGACCGCTCGGTAACCAGCAGCAGAAATTGCAGCTATTTGATGTCTCCATGAATACCATGATTCGGGAAACCCGTGAATGAAAAGAACCATAGGTCCTTCTCCAGCTTCAGCAATGTGGATATTTACGCCACGAATATCAATCTCATACTGATTCAAACCCTCGATTTCAATCACCCTTGTTCTCCTTATTATTCATCATCTCTTCAAGGCTTCTAATAAGTATTCCTTTAACTGTGTGTTCTTTGTCGATAACTTCACTAACTATGAAATCGCATCCAGAAGTAACTGCTGCTTCGATTGCTATAGCTTCGCGCATTTCTATATTCAAATCTGATTGAGTTTCTGTAGCAGCCAAGACCAAATCTGAATCAATTTGCACAATAGTCAATTCGGTTAAATCGTTTAAAGCTTGCTTTGCCGTTACCATTTCAAGCTTTCGACTGAATTCAGTAGTGACTTCTTCATAAAAATCCGCCATTGACAAAGCTGAAGTAACAAGGGTCGTGTTTTCGACATCACCAATTAAGTTTCTAGATGCTGCTTGTTCAATGGGTGCATTGTCATCAAAAAGCTTGACCAGAACTGACGCGTCAATAAAAACTCTATTCAGCATGGCTATTGACTCTCAGAACGATCATGACGAAGCGACAGATGTTATAGAAAGTGCGACGAGTCGTTTACGCGCGTTTCCCGCACGATCAGAAGATGAATAGCCTTCAATCAATTGTCTAACGACAGCATTTACTGATGTACCTTGTTCTGCGGCTCGAACTCTAGCTCGTCGAAGTAAGTCCTCTTCAATCGCTAGAGTTAAATTAGCCATATATAAGTGTAACACTTATTATGTGTTACACATAAAACAATTCTTTATTTATCTATATTACTTCGCTTTAAAATCGCAAAACTGAATAACTTCTGCTAGACATTCCATCAACTCTTAAAATATTTCCATTAGAAGAGAGAGAAAAAATGACTATTGGTCCCGGAATGCACGTAGATGATCCAAGTGATGACTCGTTGAATCTTGCAATGTCTGAAACAGCAAGACCCCTTTATAACGCAGTCAAGAAATTCATTGCTGAAGAAGTAGAACCTATAACGGAAAAATTCTATGAACTTGGAGAGGATCGTGAAGACCGCTGGTCATATACCGACGATCAACTGGAACTTTTGGAAAGTGTTAAGAAAAAAGCTCGCTCTAACGGTTTATGGAATTTTTTCTTACCGGATGATGAAACTGGGCAAGGACTTTCAAATTTAGATTATGCATATATAGCAGCTGAGCTGGGACGGAATCCATTAGCTTCTGAATCACTCAATTGCAGCGCTCCCGATACGGGCAATATGGAAGTTCTAGAACGCGTCGGAACCCCTGAACAAAAGGAAATGTGGCTTAAACCTTTATTGAATGGTGAAATCAGATCTTGTTTTGGAATGACCGAACCTGGCCTTGCTTCCTCTGATGCGAAAAATATTGCTACTCAGGCAGTCTTAGATGGTGATGAATGGTTAATAAACGGTGAAAAATATTACATCTCTGGTGCTGGTGATCCTCGTTGCAAAATAATGATTTGCATGGTCCAAACAAATCCTGATGGACCTCCACATAGACGACAATCACAAATTCTGGTCCCTATGGACACTCCGGGAGTAAACATAATCGGACCAATGCATGTTTTTGGACAAGATGACGCCCCTCATGGCCACATGCACATACAGCTTGACAATGTAAGGGTGCCTAAAGAAAATATGCTCCTAGGAGAGGGTCGGGGCTTTGAAATATCTCAGTTGAGACTAGGGCCAGGCCGAATACATCACTGCATGAGATCTATTGGAGCCGCAGAAAAAGCTTTAGAGTTAATGGCTACTAGGGGTTTGTCGCGAGAAGCATTCGGGAAGAAAATCGCTCAATTGGGAAAAAATGTTGAACTAATATCGCGTGCAAGAATTGAAATTGAAGCTTGTCGTCTTATGGTTCTAAGAGCGGCAAAAGCTATGGACACCATGGGGAATGCTGAGGCTCGAGTTTGGGTTAGCGCTGTAAAAGCAATGGTCCCAGAAAAAGTTTGCAATATTATTGACGAAGCAATCCAGGTTCATGGCGCCACTGGTATCTCACAATGGACACCTTTAGCTGCCATGTACACAGGTCAGAGGACTTTGCGTCTTGCGGATGGACCAGATGAAGTCCACCACTTCGTTGTTGGAAGATTTGAACTTGCTAGATATGGCGATGATGAAATAGAAAAAAGAGTCTACAAGCCAGTTGGCGAACAAATATTTTCTGGACCATAAATTGGAAACAGAACCCCGGCAACCAAAAGAAGCAACTGAATTTACAATAAGGGAAAACAAAGCTTTTCAAAAAACCCTTCCTTCGGACGATGGAACTGATGCTGCCAATGTCGCTAAAGGATTCATAGGAACTCGAAAAGACCCGATTATTGAAAAACATGAGCCAAATGCTTGGCAACCCATCTCATGGGATCTTTCTAAGTCAGATTTTGTTAAAGGAGAATCTCCCGAAACAGTCAATCCTTCTTTATGGCGTCAAGCTGGTCTAAACGCTCAACATGGCCTTTACGAAATTTGTCAAGATTTCTATCAAGTTCGCGGCTTTGACACATCAAACGCTACTTTTATTCGAGGAAAAACTGGATGGGTGGTAATCGACCCTTTAACTACAGCCGAAACGGCGGCGGCGGCTTATGAACTAGTTACTGAGCATCTGGGGTTTCGTGAAATAAGTGCTGTTATCTACACTCATTCCCATCTGGATCATTATGGTGGCATTCTAGGGATGATCGAACGGTCTCGAATCGAAGATGAGAACATCCCAATCGTTGCACCTGAAGGTTTCCTACGTGAAGCAGTTGCAGAAAACGTTATCGCAGCACCTGTTATGGGAAGACGCGCTACTTACCAATTTGGAATGCTTTTACCTTGGAATGAAAAAGGACACGTTGATCAAGGATTAGGTAAGGGCATTCCTACTGGTTCTTCAGCTTTAGTGCCACCAACAATCGAAATAACTGAAACAGGGCAAGAACTTATTCTTGATGGAATAAAAATCGAATTCCAACTAACCCCTGAGTCTGAAGCGCCAGCTGAAATGCATTTCTTTTTCCCTGAATATAAAGCTTTGTGTATGGCTGAAAATTGTTCCGGCACTATGCACAATGTTCTGACGCTTAGAGGCGCACTCGTAAGAGATTCACTTCAATGGAGTAGATATATAGATGAAGCTCTTGACCGTTGGGGGGATTCATCTGAAATAGTTTTTGCTAGCCACGGTTGGCCCCATTGGGGGAAAGGTGCTGTCAAGGGTTACTTAACACGTCAAAGAGACTTATACAGGTGGCTACATGATCAAGCTATGCGACTAGCAAATCTTGGCTATACCCCAAATGAAATTGCCGAACAGGTTGATTTACCTCCAGGACTCTGGGATGACTATATGTGTCATGGTTATTATGGAACAGTCAGCCACAATGTACGAGCTGTTTATCAAAGGTACATCGGATTTTACGATGGGCACCCTTCCAGTCTTGACCCTTATACACCTGTAGAAGCAGGAAAAAGATACGTAGATTTCATGGGAGGAATTGAAGAATTACTGGAAAAAGCAAGAAATGCTTTCGAAGCAGGTGACTATAAATGGGTCGCTGAAGTATTAAGGCATGCAGTATTCGCTGACCCTCAAAATGATAGTGCTCGACTTTTGCAAGCAGATGCTTTCGAACAACTTGCTTATCAAGCAGAATCTGGGCCTTGGCGTGACATCTATCTAACGGGAGCTCAAGAGTTGAGAAATGGAAGTATCGATGTTCCTGTTCTTCAACGCCCCAGACTGGAAGTCGCAAAAGGTATGACGTTGGGGCAGATATTCGATTTCCTAGCCGTAAAAGTAGAAGGTAAAGATGCCATAGAGCTAGGCCCAATGTTTATCAACTGGTCATTTATGGATACAGGTGAAACAGTGTGTCTTGAGTTATCAAATGGCACACTTCATTCAAAAATCGGATCATCCTCAGAAGATTCAGACGTATTAATTAGTTCTTCGCGAAACGTCCTTGAAGAGCTAATTGCAACAGAATACTCTCTTGCTCAAGCAATCGAAGATGCAAGGGTAGAAATCCAAGGTGACATCGATAAAATGTTGAAATTCTGGGAAACTCTCACAAACTTTCCTCTATTTTGGCCAATTATCGAGCCTTAGGTCACACCGTGTCAAATATTACAGTTGTCAAGGTGCAAGATCCTCGTAACCTCAAAATGTGAACACTACAAACCGGCTAGCGCGAACCTCCCTTTTAGTAACTTTTATTTTGATAGGCATCGGAGGTTTCACGCGCGGGAGTGGGAGCGGGTACGGCTGTTCTGATAGATGGCCTTTATGTGAGGATGGACTTTTAGGTGGTCTGCTACCCAGAGGTGAGTACCACATGCTCATCGAGTGGCTACACAGATGGGTAGCAGCAATTGTAGGAATTCTCATTTTGTTAACAGCGATAAGCATCAGGAAAAATCTTCGCAACAACTTGGCTGCTATGAGACTTTCAATAGCTGCAGTCGTAGCAGTAGCAGTACAGGCAATGATTGGAAGAGGTGTAGTTAAAGCAGATTTAGATTCTGATCTTGTGGCAATACACCTAGCAATCTCAATGGTGGTTATAGCTCTTTTGACGGTAATTGTGATCCTGGTATCAACAAATAGAAATGAAAATTTAAAAGCAACTGATCACAGAGACTGGAGTCGACTTCTAGCTTTCGGAGCTTTTGGTTCATATGCATTACTTTTACTTGGTGCATATGTTCACAACAGGTATTTCTCCGGATGGCCTCTTGTAAACAATCAGTTAAAACCTGACATCTCAGACCACTACACATTCGTTCATTACCTGCATAGATTTGCAGCAGGAATAGGAATTATTTATATTGCGTATTTGGTTTCTAGTGCTAAGAAACGTCAACGGCCAAAAAACGAAAAACTAATGATTTATTTTGCAGCAGTTGCATATGGAATAAACGTATTACTTGGAGCAGTCCATGTTTTCACTGAAGTTAGCTCCAGCGCAGTTGTAACCGCTCACTTATTAGGTGCTTGCGCCGTATGGGTCTTGTTGATTGCTTCTACAACCATGTCGCGTTTCGATATAACTCTTTCTAAAAATTAAAAGCTTTGCACCCCTTCGTGTGTGCTTTGTTCATCCTTCTGGCAGGATGATTTCATGGAAAATATCAAAATTGACTGGGAAAATCTTCGCATAAAAGCACAAGAAGCCGCAACAATGGCTTACGCTCCCTACTCAAATTTTCCTGTTGGTGCAGCTGGTATAACAGATAGTGGCGAAATCGTAACGGGATGCAATGTTGAAAATGCTTCTATTGGTCTTACTCTTTGCGCTGAATGTGGAATGGTAAGTGAATTACACAGAAAGAAGGCCGGCAGACTAATCGCAGCTGTAGCTTCTAATCCTGAAGGAGAAGCACTAGCCCCATGTGGACGCTGTCGTCAGATTCTTATAGAAGCAGGAGGGAAAGAACTAATCGTCGATGGTCCTGGGGGACCTAAAACGATCGTCGAGTTACTTGCAGATCCTTTTACAGTTGATGACTTAAATGAACGAGACAGGACCAACCCTTAATGGACGCTCTTGAAATTATTCAAACCAAAAGAGATGGTGGAACTCTAAGTAAAGAACAAATCGACTGGTTTATAGAAAATTTTTCTGAAAGTGAACTCATACCTGACGAACAAGCAGCAGCGTTAGCAATGTCAATCTTCTTTAATGGAATGGAATCTGAGGAATTAACAAATTGGACAAAAGCAATGGTTGATTCAGGGGTGACTTTAGATTTAAGTAGTGTAGGTAAACCAACTGTTGATAAACACTCAACTGGTGGTGTTGGTGACAAGGTTTCTCTCATTCTCGTACCTTTAATTGCTAGCTGTGGTTTAGCTGTTCCTCAACTTTCTGGCCGAGGGTTAGGACATGGTGGTGGGACTCTAGACAAAATGGAAGCAATATCGGGTTGGACCGCTTCTCTTAGTGAAGAAAGAATGCTCACACAACTACGTGAAATTGGCGGAATCATTGCTGCAGCAAATGAAGACATAAACCCTGCGGATAGACGTCTTTATGAACTAAGGGACGTCACCTACACAGTCGATTCAATTCCCCTTATTGCGAGCTCAATCATGTCCAAAAAAATCGCAGAAGGAACTGAAGCTCTCGTCTTAGACGTAAAAACCGGATCAGGGGCTTTTATGGTTGATTTTGAACAAGCACGCACGCTAGCCAAAACTATGGTTGAACTTGGTGAAAATTCAGGAATGAAAACCGTGGCTTTAATCACTTCGATGGAAACTGTCCTAGGAAATAATGCTGGTAACGCATTAGAAGTTTTAGAGTCACTCGAAGTTCTAGAGGGAGGTGGGCCAAAAGACCTTATTGAGGTTACTTTGGCATTAGCTCAAGAAATGTTGGACCTCTCTAACGTAGATTTAGACCCCGGTGAGGTACTTGCATCTGGAAAACCAAGGGAAGTTTTTGAAGAAATGGTTTCAGCTCAGGGAGGTGACCTGTCAAAAGGTCTTCCAGTGGCTGAATATAAAAAAACCATTAACGCTTCAGCTACCGGCTACTTAAATAAGTTGGACTGCCGCTCTGTAGGCGTAGCCGCTTGGCGTTTAGGCGCAGGTCGAGCCAAAAAAGAAGATTCGGTAAGCCCTACAGCCGGAGTCATCTGCCTAGCAAAACCAGGTGATTACATTAATACAGGTGAACCCGTACTAGAACTTCATGGCGATGACGCAAATTGTTTTGATTCTGCTATCGATGCTCTAGAAGAAGCAATCGAAATATCTGACTCAGCACCTGATAGTTCGCCGTTGATTCTTGACAAAATCTCTATTTGAAGAATTATCTCCCTATCGGATGCCATACTGTTTTCATCTCTAAGAAATCAGAAATAAGTTCTAGGCTTTCCTCATTTACTTGCCGTGAAACCACACGTTTAACGTTTGAAGCAGCTTCCTCAATGAGAGTCAGATCAGTTTCATGACTGATTCCACTTATATCAACTGCATTGACATCCAAATGTCCAACCATCCATGGAAGAAGATCGGTTTGATCTCCAGTCAATATATTTACTACACCCGCTGGCATATCTGAAGTAGCCAATACTTCACCAATCGTTACAGAGGTCAAAGAGCTCTTACCTTCAGAAACTACTACTACCGTATTTCCACTAACAATTGCCGGTACAAGCCTAGATATCAACCCCAGCATGGACGGTTCAGCTGGAGCAATTATCCCAACCACTCCTGTCGGTTCAGGAACGGTAAAATTAAAATAAGGACCCGATACAGGATTTACAGATCCTAAAATCTGACTGTACTTATCTGACCAGCCCGCATACCACACCCATCTCTGAATGGAATCTTCAATTTCACGCGTTGCTGACCTGCTATTCACTCCAATGCTTTTGAGCAAATCTACAAATTCAGTCTTTCTAGATTCGAGCATTTCAGCTACACGATAAAGGATCTGGCCTCTATTGTAAGCAGTCCTTGAAGCCCAAGGAAGTTGTGCTGCTCGCGCTGCACGAACAGCTTCACGAAAATCTTTTCTGGATGCATGGGAAACATTTGCTATTAGCTCACCTTCAGGATTGCTTACCGAAAAAGTTCGACCTGATTCTGAACGTGGAAAAGCTCCATTGATAAAAAGTTTGTAAGTCTTTGCTATAGGGATCTTTCCTGTCACTATGAACGCCCCCCACTGTTCTTTAAATAAGCAGCGAGACCTTGCATCCCACCTTCACGCCCGAAACCACTTTCTTTGTAGCCTCCAAAAGGACTTGTTGGATCAAACTTGTTAAATGTGTTAGCCCAAATAACACCAGCCCTAAGACGTTCTGCCATCCAATGGATCAGAGAACCTTTCTCAGTCCATATTCCAGCAGAGAGACCGTAAGGAGTGTTGTTTGCTTTTTCTAAAGCTTCTTCAGGGGTTCGAAATGTTTGTACTACTAATACAGGGCCAAAGATCTCTTCGCGGGCAACACGGTGGCTTTGTTGGACTCCAGTCAAAACTGTTGGAGGGTACCAATAACCCTTTTCAGGCAAAGAGCAGGAGGGTTTAAAGACCTCAGCCCCCTCATCAATACCTGCTTGAACAAGTTGATCTATTCTTTCCAATTGAGCTTGTGAATTTATGGCTCCAATATCAGTATTTTTGTCTAGAGGGTTTCCGACCCTTAATAATTCAATTCGTGTCTGAAGCCGATCTATAAAATTATCAGCAATAGATTCTTGAACCAGCAATCTTGACCCTGCACAACACACATGTCCTTGATTGAAGAAAATGCCGTTGATAACACCTTCGATTGCTTGGTCTAGTGCTGCATCTTCAAAGATGATATGTGGAGCCTTGCCTCCGAGCTCCAATGTCAAAGGCAAATTGCGCTTTACCGCCGAGCGTTGAATCAACTTGCCAACCTCGGTGGAACCTGTAAAAGCAAGCTTCTTAACTTCTGGATGTTCGACTATAGCGGAACCCGTTCCTCCGGCTCCAGTAACTATATTCACTACACCTGGAGGTAAGTCCACCTCTCTTATTACTTCAGCTAACAACAAGGCGGTTAATGGCGTTGTTTCTGCGGGTTTCAAGACAACAGTATTTCCGCAAGCTAATGCTGGAGCTAATTTCCATGCTGCCATCAATAAAGGGAAGTTCCAAGGAATAATTTGTCCTACGACACCATGAGGTTCTAGCTTCCTTTGCGGAAATGCGTACTCCAATTTGTCGGCCCAGCCAGCGTGGTAGAAAAAATGAGCAGCTGCTAAAGGAAGGTCAACATCTCGACTTTCCTTTATAGGTTTTCCTCCATCTAAGGTCTCTAGAACAGCAAACTCTCTTGCTCTTTCTTGAAGGTGACGAGCTATCCGAAATAAATATCTCGCCCTGTCAGCTCCAGGCATTCTCTTCCAATACTTTTCATAAGAAACACCCGCTGCGCTTACCGCTCGGTCAACATCATCAGATGAAGCTTCTGTAACAACTGCCAATGGCTTTTCTGTCGAAGGATCTAAAGTTTTGAAAGATTTCCCTGACGAAGAATCAACAAAGTTCCCATCGATAAAAAGTCCGTATTTATCTTTTATGTTTACGAGACTCGTTGACTCAATCGCTGATGCATATTCGATCCCAAAATCTTCCAAACTGGATCCGTCTTTAGAGTTTGAAGTATCCATTAGTCCACCGTCACATAATCGGGGCCACTATAACTACCTGAATCTAAACGTTTTAATTGAAGCAACACATCATTTAGTAGGCTCGACGCTCCGATACGAAACATTTCAGGACATAACCATTCAATTCCAAGCGTTTCTCCAATCACGACCAGATAATGCCAAGCTTGTTTAGCTGTACGAATACCACCTGCAGCTTTAATACCGACAGAAATATCTGTTTGCTGCGCAAAATCTCTTACTGCTTCTGCCATGCATAACACTCTTGGCAAAGTTGATGCTTGAGGAATTTTTCCAGTTGAGGTTTTTATGAAATCAGCTCCAGCCGCCATGGCAAGCATCGAAGCCTGTCTGATCTTGTCATAACTACCCAGTTCACCTACTTCTAAAATGACTTTGAGGTGCGCTTCACCACAGGCATCTTTAGAAGCAACAATCTCTTCAAATGCCCGTTTTTCATCACCAGCAAGAAAAGCTGAACGATTTAAAACTATGTCAATTTCATCTGCTCCTCTTTTAACAGCATCTGATATATCAGCTGTTCTTGCTTCAATAGTTGATAAGCCACTTGGAAAAGCACCAGCGACACTTGCCACCTTTACGTTTGAACCCTCGGTACCTTCCACTGCATGATGAACCATTTCGGGATAAATGCATACTGCAGCCACAGAAGGTACATCGTGGTTAGATGGGTCAGGGCGTTTAGCTTTTTGACACAATGAAGCCACTTTTTCTGGAGTGTCTGCTCCTTCAAGGGTAGTTAGGTCCATACACCGAATTGCAAGGTTAAGGGCTGCTCTTTTGCTAGTAGTTTTTATTGATCGCGTTGCCAATGATGCCGCTCTGGCTTCAAGAGAAACTTCGTCCACTGGAGTAACTTTTATTGAAGAACCGGTTTCCCGAAACGTAATAGTAGAAGTAGGCATTCTTTTTAATCTTTCTCCACCTGGAATAAACTGCTAACTCCGTGTAATAGATCTTCTATCTTATGGTCTACTGATCTTTCAGCCGACCTAACATCGCCGTTAATAACTAATTCTGTAACCTCAACATAGACTTTGACCATTGGCTCAGTTCCACTGGGCCGAATAACTATTCTTCCGTCCAGAAGGTTGATAACAAGAGCATCTGTTGGAGGCAAGTTCGACCCAGGAATTAACAAATCAATTACTTCGACAACATCGAATCCCCCAATTTGTTCAGGTGGAGAGTCTCTCCATGGGGACATAAAGGCTGCAGAAACATCTATTTCAGGATCAAGTCGTTTTGTAAACAAAGCTGTTTTGTGCACGCCATGCCGCTCCCATAATTCTTCCAACAGGTCAATCACAGTCTTATCTTTAGCCTTTAATTCAGCTGCTAATTCTGCAAAAACTAAAGCAGAGGTAATACCATCTTTGTCTCGCACAGAATCACCTAATGCAAAACCAAGTGCTTCTTCATAGCCAAAAACAAACCTCAATCTTTTATCTTCTATACCTGGGCGGACAATCCATTTAAATCCAGTTAGTGTTTCCGCATATTTAACTTCGTAAAAATCCGCAATTTTAGAAAGCAGATCAGATGAAACAACCGTTGTAACTACGAGTCTCTCTTCTCCTGTTCCTTTACTTAAAATATGTTCTGCTAATAAAACACCTATTTCATTTCCATTGAGACAACGCCATTCATCTTCATGTCTAACCACAACAGCCAGTCGGTCTGCATCGGGATCATTTGCAATTACCAGATCAGAGTTTTTTTCAACAGCAAGTTCAATAGCAAGATCTAAAACCCCTTCTTCTTCTGGATTTGGGAAAGAAACAGTTGGGAAATCAGGATCTGGCTCTGCTTGACTCTCAACCAATGTTGGGCTTTTGAATCCTGCTTTTTCAAATACCTCTAAGAAAACATCTTTCCCAACTCCATGCAGGGGTGTATAAATCTGATTTATTTCACGTTTACTTTCAGATGAAATAAAAGAAGATGCAAAATCTACATATTTTTGTACCAATTCATCATCACCCTTGAGAATTGCCGAATCTTCATAATCTGCTAAAGATCCCTCTACAGGGGGATTTTTGTAATCGATTCTTTTAGCTATATTCAAATCAACTGGATCTACTATTTGGGCTCCATCTTCCCAGTAAACTTTGTACCCAGAATCTTCTGCGGGGTTATGACTCGCTGTGACCATTATTCCTGCTTTAGCCTTCTCGGATAAGGAGGTATACGCCAAAACAGGTGTTGGTAAAGGTCTCGGCAAAATTAGACTTCTTACTCCATGCCCAGCCAAAACTCTGACAGAGTCTTGAGCAAAAATCTTGCTCTTGTAACGCGCATCATAGCCAACTACTACTAATGGAGGTTCATCTCCTTGATCTTGACTTAGTAATTCTTGCGCTATAGCGGTTGCTACGATCCGCACCATCACTCTATTCATCCTCATAGGTCCGGCACCTCTGGCACCACGTATACCAGCCGTACCGAAAACTAAAGAATCAGTAAACCTTTGAATAAATTCAATATCTCCACGAGAAATGAGATTTTCAGTCTCAACTTTTGTAGTTTCATCAGGATCGTTAATTAGCCATTTGTTAGCTACTTCTAAAGCTTCTTCTAAATTAGCTTCTTTAGTCACAAACGTTCCAAAATCCCCGCAAGTAAACTAAACATGCGTGGCCCTGCATTTGCAGCTGCCTCAAGTACATCCTCATGGTCTAGATTCTCTTCAGACATACCAGCTGCCTGATTGGTTACAAGAGAAATTCCCAAAACTTCAGCCCCAAGATGTCGTGCTGCAATAGTTTCTAAGACAGTAGACATTCCTACTAGATCAGCTCCCATTGTTGCAAACATCTTTATTTCAGCCGGTGTTTCAAAAGCACCGCCAAGTAAGCCCGCATAAACACCCTGAGGTAAAGTCGGGTCCACTTCTTGGGCTAATTGCCTTAGCCGTAATGAATAGGCTTCAGTTAGATCCACAAAACGAATTGCCTTACCTTCTGGCGGAGCCGGTCCCGCCATCGGCGACTGGCCCATAAGGTTCAATTGATCAGAAATAAGTACTGGCTGACCGACAGGCCATTCAGGATTCAGTCCACCTGCCGCATTAGTCAAAATTATGGTTTTACAACCCGAAGCTACTGCTACACGAACGCCGTGGACAACCGTATCAACTTTGTGACCTTCATATAAGTGCGCCCTGCCACCTAGAACAAGTACATTTTTGGCGTTTACTTTAAGAGAACGAATTAAATTACGATGCCCCAATACAGTCGGTTCGGGGAAACCAGGCAAAGTCGCCATTTCAACTTCAGCCGAAATTTCTCCAATCTCATCTATCGCTGAAGCCCATCCAGAGCCAAGAACCAAAGCAATATCATGATTAGCAATACCAGTTTTGTCTGCCAAAACTATTGCAGTTTCCTCAGCAAGAGAATATGGATCAAGGTCTGTCATTTTTCTACTCCATTAAATTCCTGAAAACTAAAACCGTGTTTTCACCAAAGATTTACCAATCTCAAAATAATTCTATAAACAAACCTCAAGTAATTTGCTCAAGGCCATTAGATGGATCTGAAGACACTCTAAAAACATTCTATTAATAACCATTTTTGCAATAAAAAAGAATTTTTAAGATAGTTATATATACGTGAATGAAATACCGATGTTGAAAATATCTAATGAAATTCAAGAAGCTCTAAACGAGAAAAAACCTGTTGTTGCTTTAGAGTCGACTCTAATCTCACATGGGCTCCCTTCTCCGCTTAATGTTGATGTAGCTCTTAACGCTGAATCAATGTTAAGAGATTTGGAAGTTGTGCCAGCTACTATCGCGTTGATCGATGGCTATCTACGCGTAGGAATCACTCAAGAAGAAATCGAACTATTGGGTTCTAGTGACATGGTTACAAAAACAAGTTTCAACAACCTAGGCGAAGTAATTGCCAATAAGTCTCTGGGCGCAACCACTGTGGCATCTACTATGTTCGCTGCTTATCTATCAGGCATACAGGTTTTCGCTACTGGCGGAATTGGTGGAGTTCATCGCGGATCTGATGGCGATGTCTCAGCTGACCTTAAAGCTTTATCGGATATACCTGTTGCTGTAGTTTGTGCGGGCGTTAAATCAATACTTGATATACCAAAAACACTGGAAGCTTTAGAAACGCTCGGCGTACCCATAATTGGTTATAAAACAAATATCTTTCCTGAATTCTGGACACCTGGTAGAGACTTAGAGTTAAAAATTGTCGCATCAGAAGCAAAAGAAGTTGCTCATCTGTTAAAGGCACATTGGGAAATTGGATTAACCACAGGTCAACTTGTAGCTGTCCCAATACCAGAAGATAAATCCGTAGACACAAAAATTGTTGAAGATGCTATAAACGACAGTCTGAACGAAGCAGCTTCGGCTGGCATTAAAGGAAATGCCATTACTCCTTTTCTTTTGACAAAAGTCTCAAATGCAAGTGGAGGACTAACTCTTGAAGCAAATGTCAACTTAATTTTAAACAATGTGCAAGTTGCAGGTGAAATAGCCGTTCAGATGGCTGAGACTAGCTAACGT
>JASLTU010000130.1:0-586 GCA_030742755.1 Acidimicrobiales bacterium
GCACTTCCAGTTTGGCGCGATCTCGACGGGCATCGAGTGGTCGTTGGATCTTTTGCTGGTGCCGATAAAGAACCAGATTGGTTAGCTAATCTGAGAGATGAAAAAGCTAACGGTGAAGTAAAAATCAGAACACAGAACTCTGAGTATCTCTCAGTTCCTGAAATTTTAGAAGGAGAAGAGCGCGATCGGCTTTGGAATCAGCTTTGCGAGGACAGGGCATGGTATAACGATTATCAAGATCGAACTGAAAGAGTAATTCCACTAATTAGATTTCCAGAGTAAGTGTTATGGCATCCCTGAATGGGGGATTTCCACTCTAGTGGTATAGATAGCACCTTTGCCAGGCTCAACTCCAGTTTCAGGGTCACTGGTTGCGGTAAGAATAAATAGAGTTTTACCATCGGCACCACCTAGCATGCATGCAAAAGTTCGCTGTGGGAGATCTATTATGTCCGTTATCTCACCACCTTCGAGGACTCTCACAACTTGTGAGGAAAAAGCGTCGGCAAACCATATGCCATTCTCACTATCCATGGTGCAGCCGTCGGGTAAACGTCCTGGGGTCTCCGCCCACAATCTACTTTCA
>JASLTU010000131.1:0-574 GCA_030742755.1 Acidimicrobiales bacterium
ACATCTGCATTCGCTTTGGCTACTCCTGCGGCAATTGTTCCTATGCCAATTTCAGCTACTAGTTTTACGCTTACCTTTGCCGCTGGATGAACTTGATGAAGGTCATAAATTAATTGAGCTAAATCTTCAATTGAATAAATATCGTGATGTGGTGGTGGAGAAATTAGAGCTACTCCAGGTTTGCTATTGCGCAGTTTTGCAATATATGGATCGACCTTTGGACCTGGAAGTTGTCCTCCTTCTCCAGGTTTAGCTCCTTGGGCAATTTTGATTTCAAGTTGTTTTCCACTTCTTAAATATTCTGCCGTCACTCCAAAACGTCCGGAAGCAATTTGTTTGATTGCAGAGCAGGCAGTATCTCCATTCCTTAGTCCTTTAATTGATGGCAAGGTCGCTGAAAGATTGTTTGCATCTACATCCTCCAGAATCTTGAAACGTGCTGGATCTTCGCCTCCTTCGCCACTATTGCTTTTCCCTCCAATACGATTCATAGCAATGGCCAATACTTCATGTGCTTCTCTTGAAAGGGCTCCGAGACTCATTCCCCCTGTGCAAAATCGCTTGCAAATACTTT
>JASLTU010000132.1:0-570 GCA_030742755.1 Acidimicrobiales bacterium
GTGGCAATAAGAAATGTCATTTAAATCGTAGGCTGTATAGGTTGTCTTTCCACAAACGCAAGATCCTTTATACTCAATACCCGGCATAATTTATGCGCGCCTCCTTCTTCTTCGCCCCTCTCTTGGATTTTCGCCCTCTTTGGGCTGTTCTTTGTAGGCTGATATCCAACTTGTGCATCCGTCATCAACTCCTGTCAACACATCGCCCGCTCTAATGGCTTGAACAAGTTCTGGATGTAAAGGGTTTACAATAGCAGAGGTCATTCCCGCTGCAATTAACATCGGCAAGAAAGCGTTGTTAATTCCACTTCTTTGTGGCAAACCAAAACTTACATTAGAAGCACCACAAGTTGTATTAACTTTTAATTCACGACGCAAACGTCTGACCAATTCAAACACCTGATTACCCGCCTGAGAAATAGCCCCTATTGGCATTACTAGCGGATCAACGACTACGTCTTCAGGTTTAATACCATAATCAGCCGCATGTTCTACTATTTTTTTAGCAACTTTAAACCTTTCATTAGGGTCTTCACTAATGCCTGTCTCATCATTAGAGATTGCAACAAC
>JASLTU010000133.1:0-568 GCA_030742755.1 Acidimicrobiales bacterium
GATTAGAGCATTTATGAAGTGGGGAGTTGAACATCCAAAAGCTCACGATTTAAGTTCACTAAGACTCCTTGGGTCTGTTGGAGAACCAATAAACCCTGAAGCTTGGATGTGGTATCACGAAAATATTGGCAATGAGCAATGCGCTATTGTTGATACCTGGTGGCAGACAGAAACAGGATCAATTATGATTTCACCTCTACCGGGAATAACAAGTACAAAACCAGGATCAGCATGTGGACCATTACCTGGGATTGATTCTGTAGTTATTGATGAAAAAGGTAATGAAGTTGGAAAAGGTGAAGGCGGTTATCTTGCTATTAAGTCTCCTTGGCCGTCCATGTTAAGAACTGTATATGGAGATGATAAAAGATATATCGATACATATTGGTCTCAGCACGAAGGTCTATATTTTGCAGGCGATGGAGCCAAATATGACGATGATGGTTATGTATGGCTACTTGGAAGAGTAGATGATGTAATGAATATCTCCGGTCATAGAATCTCTACAGCTGAAGTAGAGAGCGCATTAGTTTCTCACGAATCTGTTGCTGAGGCTGCAGTAATAGGA
>JASLTU010000134.1:0-564 GCA_030742755.1 Acidimicrobiales bacterium
ATTGTTAGTATCTATCTGTAAATATTCCTGTTGAGGATGCTTTCTTCCTCCTTGTGGAGGTACTTGAGCAACCGTTCCTTCTAATATTTTAAGTAAAGCTTGTTGAACACCTTCACCTGAAACATCTCTAGTTATTGAAGGGTTGTCAGATTTTCTTGTGATTTTGTCAATTTCGTCAATATAGATTATCCCTTTTTCTGCTTTCTTAATATCAAAGTCTGCTGCTTGTATAAGAGATAATAAAATATTCTCTACATCTTCACCTACATATCCAGCTTCTGTCAATGTCGTAGCATCTGCTATAGCAAAAGGAACTTGTAATATTTTTGCTAATGTTTGAGCTAATAAAGTTTTTCCACTTCCTGTTGGTCCTAAAATTAATACGTTTGATTTCTGTATCTCTAAGTCATCATCAATTGTGTCGCCTTTATAAATTCTTTTGTAATGGTTATAAACTGCAACAGCAAGTGTTTTTTTAGATTCAGATTGACCGATTACATATTCATTGAGAGACTGATTTATTTCTTTTGGTAGTGGTAAATAATCCTCTGGAGAAGAATCTAT
>JASLTU010000135.1:0-562 GCA_030742755.1 Acidimicrobiales bacterium
ATAATAAAATATTTTCTAAGAAGTTATATTTTTTTTTGAAGGTATAATATAACGTATAAAAAAACTTTTAACAAAAATAATAATAAAGGGTCTAGTTATCCAATAAAAGCTTAAAAAGTGTGTCCACTATTTCTGTGTCCACTTTTAGCATATATTTGATATAGGGTTGAATAGGTGTGACTACTTAGAAGACTTTGATAAAAAGAAAACCCCCGTTATAAAACAGGGGTTTCTTCTCTGGGCGAGAGACGAGGTTCGAACTCGCGACATCCACCTTGGCAAGGTGGTGCTCTACCAGCTGAGCTACTCTCGCATTTGTAAAAATCATTATGAATTTATACAGTGATAACTATCTAATCAATTAGCTTTTCGGATACAATTCCCATTTTCTTTCGCCGCGGCTAAGCACCATCAAGGCCATACCCAGATAGATAAAATCTTCAATGATCCGTCTGATACCTACCTGATGCCCTCCTCCATTTTCAACTGTTACCTTAAAACAACCACAATTGATATCAATTCCGCGGAACAGTGCCTGGCTTATTGCAATGATAAATACAAC
>JASLTU010000136.1:0-534 GCA_030742755.1 Acidimicrobiales bacterium
CTGGTCACTATTCCATGCTTCCTCTGGGATGGAAGATCCATAAAAAAGTGGCTGCCATCATCCGTGAAGAAATGGATGCGATAGGTGGACAAGAATTCTTACTTCCGGCAATGCATCCTGCGGATATCTGGCAAAAATCCGGCAGATGGGAAACCATGGGAGAAGAGATGTTCAGGTTCGTTGACCGTAAAGGAGCGGATCAAGCCTTAGGGATGACTCACGAAGAAGTTTTTGCTTCCCTAGGAACTGAAATCACCTCCTATCGTCATCTGCCACAGATTTGGTATCAGATACAAACAAAATTTAGAGATGAACCTCGCCCAAAGTCTGGATTACTTAGAGTCCGAGAGTTCGCAATGAAAGACTCATATTCCTTTGATATAGACGATGAAGGTCTCGATGCTTCTTTCTCTCTTCATCATGATGCTTATGTTCAGATTTTCAATCGGCTGGGACTTGATGCGTTTCCAGTTGAAGCTTCTTCTGGCGCGATGGGCGGTAGTGCTTCAGTTGAATTTATGGTTGAGTCAGAAG
>JASLTU010000137.1:0-524 GCA_030742755.1 Acidimicrobiales bacterium
ATCAAACATAAGGCGAGCATCTTTAATAAAAAGTGACAACCCCACGTTTGACCCGCCAATCGCAAGAAGAACTCCATTTTCATTTTTCTTTCGTTCAATGTCAGCTTCAATGACAAAAGATCTATTTCCCATATTTGCAGCAACTCCTGCAGGCATATGAGAAATTGGGTGACGATAAATATAAGTCCGATTGGCGTGAGGTGAACCCTTTCCTAGCGATGAACGAAATAATTCGAGAGTTCTGTCATCTAAAGGCAATACACCATATTTCTCTGCTTCGTCCCACCACATACGAATCATTTCTTCCAACCGTTCTGGTTCGGCTTCAGCAAGATTATTTGTTTCTGAGACGTCGTTATCTAAGTGAAACAGTTCCCATACTTCTTTGTCATAATTTTCCCGAAATTCGTGGCGTGACACAGCTTTCCATCCGTCACTCCAGATTGCACGATGTCCAAACATCTCAAAATACTGAACTTTTTTACGTGTTGGTTCATTTTCAGCGTTGAGCAAGTACGCGAAAC
>JASLTU010000138.1:0-523 GCA_030742755.1 Acidimicrobiales bacterium
AATGACTCCAATGGAAGCATTATTGAAGTTAAGCGAAATAAAAAGAAAAATTAGCGATTCAAAAGATTAGAAGAATACTACCCTTTTTTATAAAATCTCTTTGCTTTTCCCTAAATTGTTATAAATTTGCATCCGCACTAATATAGTGCTCGTTCATTCAAATATTGCGAAAGTAGCTCAGGGGTAGAGCATCACCTTGCCAAGGTGAGGGTCGCGGGTTCAAATCCCGTCTTTCGCTCCAGAAGATATTATATAGCATAATGCTGAAGTGGTGGAATTGGTAGACACGTTGGACTTAAAATCCAATGGATAGTAATATCCGTGCGGGTTCAAGTCCCGCCTTCAGTACAAAAGGGAGATGTTCGAAAGTTCATCTCCTTTTTTAATTATCTAAAGTGAGATTCTATTTTTTAATAATTTTTTGAGTATATGAATTATTGATTTGCATGAAATATATCCCAGCATTTAATTCAGATATATTTAGTTCTTGTAGAGAATAATTATGATACTCAATAACTATTCT
>JASLTU010000139.1:0-522 GCA_030742755.1 Acidimicrobiales bacterium
CATCAAGTTCGGTTTCAATACTTTTTGCTTCTTCAACAGTTATAACACCTTCATTACCAACTTTTTGCATAGCTTTTGCAATCATGTTTCCAATTTCTTTATCACCATTTGCAGAGATTGTTCCAACTTGTGCGATTTCATCACTATCTTTAACTTTTTTTGCAGAAGAAATTAATTTTTCTTTTACATGTTCAACAGCTGCTTCAATTCCTCTTTTTACATCCATAGGGTTCATGCCGGCAGTCACGTACTTGCAACCTTCTTTCACAATTGATTGTGCAAGAATTGTAGCAGTGGTCGTACCGTCGCCAGCTTCATCATTTGTTTTGCTAGCAACTTCTTTAACCATTTGAGCGCCCATATTTTCAAATTTATCTTCGAGGTCTATTTCTTTAGCTACTGTAACTCCATCTTTAGTTGTTCTTGGTGCACCATATGATTTGTCTAGAACTACATTTCTACCTTTAGGTCCCAATGTTACTTTTACTGCGTTAGCAAGAGTGTCTACACCCTTCATCATTT
>JASLTU010000013.1:0-35031 GCA_030742755.1 Acidimicrobiales bacterium
ATAAAGGTGGGAGAAATATAGCTTTAAGACCTGAACAAACAGCTTCAATCGTTCGATCCTATGCGGAAAATCGTCCATCTTTGCCATGGAAGGTCTGGTATGCAGGACCCAATTTCCGTTATGAGAGGGCGCAAAAAGGTCGATTCAGACAATTTGATCAAGTAGGGGTTGAAGCATTAGGCACAGACGATCCGCATTTAGATGTAGAAGTCATGGCTATAGCGTGGAGGTTTTATGAAGCCTTAGGCCTCAAACAAGTGGATCTTTTAGTTAATTCTGTTGGGACTCCTCAAGACCGAGCCATGTATATAGAAGCGCTAAGTGGATATTTGGATAAACGAAAGGGGGACCTTTCATCTGAAGCACAAGACACCTTTGCTTCTAATCCGTTAAGAGTTTTAGATTCCAAACGCAACGAAGATATAGAAGTGGTTTCTGAAGCGCCCAGTATTCTCGAACATCTATCAGTTGAAGCAAACAACCATTTCAACAAGGTTCAAGAAGGTTTACAGAAATTGGAAATACCTTACGCTGTAACTCCAAATCTTGTTAGAGGCCTTGATTATTATGTTCAAACTACTTTTGAGTTCACAACTAAAAGTATTGACGCAGCACAGGATGCAATTGGAGGCGGGGGTCGTTATGACGGTCTTGCCGCAGAAATGGGAGCTCCAGAAACGCCCGGCGTTGGTTTCGCTTTAGGTTTAGACAGAACCTTAATGGCATGCGAAGCGGAAAAAACTTTCATAGGTTCAGAACAGTTGTTGCAAATTTATGTTGTGGATACAACTGGTGGAGAAAACTCACTAGTTATTACAGATCAGCTCAGGCAAAAAGGTTTCAAAGTCGACAGATCTTTTGGAGATCGATCAATGAAAGCCCAGATGAAAGCCGCTGATAAAAGCGGCGCAAAAGTCGCATTAATAATCGGAGAGGATGAAGTGCAAAAAGGAGTTGTTACGATTCGAGATCTAAGAGGTGAAGAAGGCCAAGAGGAAATAGCCTCAGATTCAATTATTGCCAATCTCGAAAAGAGGCTCGGATGACAAACTATGAAACCTCTATGCGGTCACACAGATGTGGAGATCTTGGAGTCGATGATGTTGGTAAGGAAGTAACTTTATGTGGTTGGGTTGACAGACGTAGAGAGCATGGCGAACATCTCGCATTTATAGATCTACGAGATCGAAGCGGAGTTATTCAAGTAGTGGTCCAAGGGGCCGCTGACCTGCGTTCAGAGTACGTTCTCCAAGTGACAGGAAAAGTCAGAGAAAGGCCGGCTGAGACCGTAAATGACTCCTTGGGTACTGGCGGGATAGAGATTGAAGGTTCTGAAATCATAGTTCTAGCAGAATCTGAACCTCCACCATTTCCTATAGATGACAGAACAGATGTAGATGAAGTTTTAAGGCTTAGACACCGATACGTAGATTTGAGAAGAAGCAGACTTCAAAATAATTTACAATCACGAGCACTGGTAACGAGTTCTGTTCGAAAAGCAATGGAAGAACAAGGTTTTATGGAAGTTGAAACCCCGATGCTTGTAGCTAGTACTCCCGAGGGGGCTAGAGACTTTGTGGTTCCATCAAGAAAAGATCCAGGTTCTTTCTATGCCCTGCCGCAAAGCCCTCAGATCTTCAAGCAGTTATGCATGCTTGGAGGTGTAGATAGGTACTACCAAATAGCTAGATGCCTTAGAGATGAAGATCTAAGAGCGGACAGACAATATGAATTTATGCAACTAGATATTGAAGCAAGTTTTGTGAATGGTGAAGATGTAAGAAACATAGTTTCTTCAGCAGTTGCTATGGCTACAGAGGCTGTAACCGGAGAAAAAATAACCACAATTCCATCAATGACATGGCAAGAGGCGATGGAACGATTCGGTTCAGACAAACCAGATATACGATTTGGTCTTGAGTTGATTGAACTAACAGAGATTTTTAAAAGCACTGAGTTCAGAGCTTTTCAAGCGCCTTGTGTAAAGGGGATACGCGTTCCAGGAGGAGCAGAATTTTCAAGAAGCAGATTAGACGAACTGACTGACAAATCTCAGAATTGGGGAGCAAAAGGTCTAGCTTGGATGAAAATAGAAAACTCTGAAATGGTTTCACCCATAGCCAAGTTTCTTTCCGAGGAAGAGAAATCCTCTCTTATGGCTGAGATGTCTGGCGAAGAGGGTGATCTTTTACTTTTGGTAGCTGACGAATGGTCTACCGTTTGCCACGTTCTAGGTCTAGTGAGATTAGAAATAGGAAAGCCGCCAATCAATGAAGGCGGATTTAATTTTCTTTGGGTAATAGATTTCCCTTTATTTGAAGGTACGGACGAGAACGGAAATCCATCTTCTTCACACCATCCATTCACGATGCCACATAAAGAGGATCTGGCTCTTTTGGAAAATGGAGAAACGGAAGGTATCCGTTCACTCGCTTACGACTTGGTCTTGAATGGCTGGGAACTCGGATCCGGAAGTGAGAGGATACACAGGCAAGATATCCAGCAAAGAATCTTTACAGCACTTGGGATAGAACCGGACGAAGCTAGAAAGCGATTTGGTTTCTTATTGGATGCATTTAAATTCGGAGCACCACCACATGCTGGTTTTGCCGTCGGACTGGACCGACTAACAGCGATTCTTGTAGGGGAAGAGAATATCCGCGAAGTTATAGCTTTCCCAAAGACTCAATCAGGTTCAGATCCGCTTACCAGCGCACCGTTACCTATAGATGACCGACATCTAAAGGAACTTGGGTTGAAAGTTTTACCGCCATCGACGTGAGATGCACTGATTGATCTATAGAACTCAACTAGGTTCTATAGAGTGACTGAAGATCTTTTTACACATGTAGCGAAAGAGCATCTTAAAAATAGAGGACCTTTAGCAGATCGTCTAAGACCATTAAGGATAGATGAGGTAGTCGGTCAGAAACACCTTGTTGGCAAAGATCAGCCTCTCCGACAGCTCATTGAAACTGACAAGCTTTCATCTTTAATACTTTGGGGGCCTCCAGGAACCGGTAAAACTACAATCGCCAGAGTTATCGCACGAGTAACACAACAAGACTTTCATGAGATGTCGGCTGTTTCTGCAAGTGTAAAAGACGTTCGAGAATTAGTAGCGGCTGCAGAAATACGCCTAGGTGAATCAGGCGTAGGAACAATACTTTTTTTAGATGAAGTTCATCGTTTTAATAAATCTCAACAAGATGCGTTATTACCTTCAGTTGAATCTGGCTTGATAGTTTTAATAGGTGCAACGACTGAGAATCCCTATTTCGAAGTAAACGCACCCCTGCTTTCACGATCAACATTATTCCGGCTTGAGCCTTTAGACAGAGACTCGATTGTGGAACTACTTATGAAAGGTGCAGAGGAAGAAGGTGTAAAAGCTGATTCTGAAGCTTTGGATTTGTTAGCAGACCGGTCTGCAGGAGATGGTAGGCAAGCTTTAACGAGTCTTGAAGTTGCTTCTGCTATTGCTATTGGGCGTGGTGAAAAAAAAATAACATTAAAAGATGTGGAGGCCTCTCTAGGAGCTAAAGCTATCCGTTATGGCAGAGACGACCATTACGACATAATTAGCGCTTTCATAAAAAGCATCCGAGGGTCTGACGTTGATGCAGGGCTTTACTGGCTGGCTCGCATGTTAAAAGCAGGTGAAGATCCTAGATTTGTAGCTCGCCGTTTAGTTATTCTCGCTAGTGAAGACATCGGCATGGCAGACCCAACTAGTTTACTCATCGCAGATTCTGCAGCAAGAGCGGTCGAGTTTGTTGGTCTTCCTGAAGCTCAACTTAATTTAGCTCAAGCTGTAATCCATTTAGCTACAGCTCCAAAATCTAATCGAGTAACTCTCGCTTTGACTTCAGCTATGCAAGATGTTTCTTCACCAGGTGAAGGGCGTGTTCCCCCACATTTGAGAGATGCGCATTACAGTGGAGCATCAAGCATTGGACACGGAGAAGGTTACGAGTATCCACATAACGATCCGAGGGGTTGGGTTGAGCAAAAATATAGACCCGAAGAGGTCGAATCAAATATTTACTACAAACCTTCGCAACATGGATTTGAAGAGCAGGTATTAGAAAGAATGACTGAACGAAAAGAAACTCCGAATACGGAAGTTGCTCCAGAGGGGCAAAACTAATGCGGAGGCGTTTGTTTTGGCTGCTTCTGGGGTGGTCTTTAGGAGTTCTTGCTTCAAATTGGATGGAGAATCGTTTCCGTCGGACTGTAAATAAATATGTGCGAAACACAGTTTCCAAACTTGGATTCGTTCCAGAGGAAATATTCAATAAAAGAACTGAAGTGTTTGAGAGATTTCGGAAAAGACTTGTTAGTCAAGAATCAGATTTTATTACCAGAAACAGGAAAAATTTTACATCTTCCATAAACGGACACGAGAGCTATTTGAGACGACAACACAGACCAGTAAGACCCCAACGGCATAATTGAGTGTAGACCTACCTATTTGCTTCACTTCATAGCGCTAGGCTTGTTTTATGGGAAAATTGCCGTCAACCGCAAAAGCAATTCGCAAAGAATTTACTGATTTCTTTTCTGCGCGCGGCCATGAAACAGTTTCATCAGGAAGCCTCATACCTCATGATCCGACATTGCTCTTCACAGTGGCTGGTATGGTGCCGTTCAAACCGTATTTAATCGGTGAACAGCCAGCCCCATGGCCGCGAGCAGTAACTGTTCAAAAATGTGTTAGAGCTGGTGGGAAACATAACGATCTTGATGAGGTCGGAAGAACGAGTCGACATCTAACTTTTTTCGAAATGATGGGAAATTTCAGTTTTGGAGACTATTTCAAATCTGATGCATGTTCTTACGCATGGGAATTTGTAACAGAAAATCTTGGTTTGGACCCTGACAGACTCTGGGTGACAGTTCACGAAAGTGATGATGAGGCTGAGGAGATTTGGATAAATGAAGTGGGTGTGTCCTCCGAAAAAATTCAACGCTTAGGAGAAGACAACTATTGGAAGATGGCTGAAACCGGCCCGTGCGGACCTTGTTCAGAAATTTTCTGGGACAAAGGACCAGAATTTGGTGCTGATGGCGGACCAGCACACGGAGACGAAGAGCGTTTCATCGAAATTTGGAATCTAGTATTCATGCAATTCGAACAACACTCAGATGGGTCTTCCACGCCACTTCCTTCTCCGGCCATAGACACAGGTTTAGGTTTAGAAAGAATTTTGACAGTAATGCAAGGAGTTAATTCTGTTTGGGAAACAGATGAAATTTCAAAGATTATTGAAAAAATAAGCCACTTGGCAGGAATTCCATACGGAGAGGAAGCAAGGTCTGATATTTCAATGAGAATTATTGCTGACCATGCTCGCTCTTCTACATTTTTGATAAGTGACGGAGTTTTTCCAAGCAACGAAGACAGAGGCTATGTGCTTAGACGAATTATTCGTCGTTCTGTGAGACACGCATGGTTGTTAGGACTTGAAGATTCTGTGATGCCATTACTAGCAGAATCAGTTGTGACAATCATGGGGCCTGATTATCCCGAGCTTAAACAAAACATCGAGTTTATTCAGGAGGTTTTGAGCAGAGAAGAGGACAGGTTCCGTGAAACTTTAAAATCAGGATTACTGATTCTTGACGAAGCGATATCAGACCTTGGAGAAAACAAAACACTTAGTGGTGAAGTTTCTTTCAAATTGCATGACACTTATGGATTCCCTCTTGAGTTAACTGAGGAAATTTGTGAAGAAAGATCGATTGAGGTCGATATTGAAGGATTTAAAGAATCGATGGCGAGTCAGCAAGACAGAGCTCGTTCTGCTCGCAAAGATGCGATAAGCATTGATGAGACTGGCGAGCTTAGGAAAGTTCTTGATGAAAAAGGTCCAACTAGTTTTGTCGGCTATGACAAAACTAGTAATGACTCAACCATCGTATATTTTGATGAAAATCTAATAGCACTTGAAGCAACACCTTTTTATGCCGAGTCTGGTGGCCAGATAGGTGACACGGGAATAATTTCCACGAAAACTGCCAAAATTGAAATCGTTGATACGACTCTCGCCCTAGATGCAATACATGTGCATCAATATGAATTGTTGGAAGGTCATTTAGAGCTAGGTCAGGAGGCAAATGCTGAAGTTGATAGTGATAGAAGATCACGAATTCGACGGAACCATACGGCTACACACCTAATCCACTGGGCTTTACGAGAGATTTTGGGGGACCACGTAAAACAACAAGGTTCATACGTGGGACCAGATCGTTTGCGTTTCGATTTTAGTCATTTTGAGGCGTTGACTGAAGAGCAGATTTCTTCTGTTGAGAACCTTGTCAATTCCGAAATACTTAACAATTCTGAATGCAGTCATGAAGAAATGACACGTGAAGCAGCCGAAGAGAAAGGAGCGGTAGCTTTTTTCGGCGACAAGTATGGTGAGACTGTCCGAGTTTTACAGGCTGGAGCAAAGTCTCTTGAATTTTGCGGAGGGACACACGTTTCGGCATTGGGTGATATTGGATTAGTAAAAATTGTTTCTGAAGGTTCCATAGGTTCAAACATCCGAAGATTAGAGGCAGTTACTGGAACATCTACAGTTGAAAATTTGAGACAAGCAGAGAGTCTTATTTCGAGTGCAGCAGACCTTGTAGGGGTATCGAGTGAAGATTTAGTCGATGGAATCCAAAGAAAAATGGATGAGCTGAAATCGTTGAAAAATGAAGTTCAAAATTTAAAACGTAAAGAAGCATTGGGGATGGTTAACGACCTCGCAGAAAACGCGGAAGACGGAATAGTTGTTTCAATTATTGAGAGTATAGATAGAGAGAGTTTGAGAGAATTAGCAGTTGCTGTAAGAAGTCAAGAATCGGTTAAAGCTGTGATATTAGGGACTGCACCGGCCGAAGGAGGCGCTGCTTTGATAGCTGCTGTTGAGATTGACAGTGGTTTAAATGCTGGAACTATTTTGGCTGAAGCAGCTAAAACAATAGGTGGTGGCGGAAGACCAAATGCTGAACTCACAATAGTTGGTGGCAAGAGTCCAGAAAATCTTGAAGAAGCATTAGAGCAAGCTAGAGCAGTTGCCCAAGCGGGTTGATCAAGTGAGAGCTTTAGGGATAGACCTGGGAGGCAAAAGAATCGGAGTCGCGATAAGCGACAATGATGGGAAAGTGGCGACACCTCTGCAAGTTTTAATACGTTCAAAAAACATTAAAGAGGATCATAAAAAAATTAGTGACCTGGTATCTGAATGGGAAGCAGAGTGCGTTGTTGTTGGAATGCCATATTCATTAAATGGAGATAAAGGCCCAGCCGCTAAGGCTGTTGAGGAAGAAGTACAAGAATTGGCTTCCATTGTCTCTGTCCCAGTAGATATACATGATGAACGTTTAACAACAGTAATAGCAGCCCAAGAGTTGTCTTTGCAGGGTATAGACAGCAAGAGACAACGCGAAGTGATCGACCAGGTCGCAGCATCAGTAATTCTGCAATCATGGCTAGACAACCGAGCTTGAACGGAGACGGGTGACAGAGGAAACACCAATCGAAGAGCCTTATGAAAAAAGTTTTCTTCATGAAGAGGATGACAACTTCGAAGAGTTCTATTTAAGTGACGACGATTATGAAATTAGACCAGACGTTCGATGGGTTCGCTACCGTCCCCCTATGGGGCCCATAGTTCGCTGGGGATTAGTGGCTTTGGTTGTGCTCGTAGTTTTTCTGAGTGGTTGGACAAGACTTGAGAATTGGATAGATGATCAGGTTGAACCCAACCAAGTACCTGGAATGGAAATTGAATTTTCTATAGAAGATGGTTGGACTACGAATGATGTAATAGCGACTTTAGGAGATTTGGAAATAATTGATAACCCGACGATGTTTAGGCAATGGATGAGGTGCCCTTCAGTGCTTAAAAGGTTTTTGAATTGCACTCCAGGCGAGGATTATTCTTTCCAGGCAGGGCGGTATTTACTCAAAGAGCATTCCAGTTTCCAAGACACAGTGGTAGAGCTTCGGAAAGGCCCGATACCAGAAGAAGTTATACGGGTAACAGTTCCTGAAGGGCTAACTTTAGAACAAATAACTAAGCGCTTGTTGGGGTCATTGCCTGACTTCGATGAGGAAGAGCTTCGGATTTCACTTTTAGATGATCGCCTAAAATGGGAACATTACCCGTCTAATCTTTCATTTCTTCTAGCAGAAGGATTATTGTTCCCGGACACTTATCAATTAGATGAAGCGACAGTTTCGGATGAGATGAGTCTTTTATTGCGAATGCATCAACAATTTTTGAAAGTTATAGAAGAGGAAGAAATAGAGAAAAAAACAAGAAGCCTTGGCATCAATCCTTATGAAGCCGTAATCATTGCCTCATTGATTGAAGAAGAAGCACAACTAGCTGAAGAGAGACCGATGATAGCAAGAGTCATTTACAACCGACTAAAAAGAGGTTGGAGGTTGGGTATAGACGCGACATCTCGTTATGCCGTCGGTAAAACGGCCGGACAGGAACTAAGTGTGGAAGATTTGGAATATGAATCCCCATGGAATACACGTGTATCGAGTGGACTCCCACCGACAGCTATTTCAGCACCTGGCAGAGCGTCAATTCAAGCAGCTCTTAATCCGGTTGAAGGCGACTGGCTTTATTACGTAAGAACTGACCAAAATGGAGTTATAGGCGCTCACACATTTGCTACCACTGCAGATGACTTTGAAAAAGCACGGAAAATATGTGTAAATAAAGATCTAGGGTGCGGTTAGATCTGCGATAATTTCATTATGAGAATTAATGGGTCAACAGTATTAGTGGGAGTCATCGGAAATCCAGTAAAACATTCCCTATCACCCGTGATACTAAACGCCGCCTTTAGGGAAGCAAAAATAAACTGGGTTTACACAGCTTTTGAAACACCTGAAGAGAAACTTGCAGATGCTATCGGTGGAATTAGAGCCTTGGGTATAGCAGGACTTTCTGTAACTATGCCGCACAAAGCAAAAGTCTGTTCGTTGCTTGACGAAATTAGTGATAGTGCACAATCGTTGGGAGCGGTCAACTGCATAGTTAATGATGCAGGGAATCTAAAAGGACATAATACTGATGGAGATGGATTTTTGGATGCCGTAAAGCATGACGCAGGGCTGGATGTTGCAGGTAAGAAAATTTTAGTAATCGGATCAGGAGGTTCCGCGAGATCAATAATTTATTCACTGGGTAAAGCGGAAGCTCGGGAAATAGCTGTAATTAATAGAACTAAAAATAAAGCCCTCGATGCACTTGAGCTAGCAGGTTCAGTTGGCAGGTATGTAGAAGAAAACGAAATTTCTAAAGTGGTTTCTGAAGCTGATCTGGTCATTAATGCAACACCAGTTGGAATGTCGGACACTGAAGGAACTTCAAGTTTTCCACTAGAGCCAAATCTTCTTACTAAAGGCCAGCTGGCTGTAGATCTAATTTACCACCCCATTTCAACTCCTTGGATGGAAGCACTTAGAGATCGAGAAGTAGAAGTTCATGGAGGTCTATCAATGCTGATTTTTCAAGCTGCTAAGGCATTCAAACTCTGGACTGGCAAGGACGCACCTGTGGAAGCTATGAGAAAAGCAGCTTTAGATGAAATCGAAAATTAAGCACAATAATAAACATTTAACTAATCATTTCAGTTGAGTGTCAGTAAATAGATAATCTAAATAGATGACTAAAGAAAAATTGCGTCACATTGCTTTGGTGGGTCACATGGGTTCAGGTAAATCCACGATCGGATCATTGCTTGGAAAGTTGATGAATTACGATCATGTAGACCTTGATGTAGCAATAACAAATCAAGCAGGACGAAGTATAGGTGTAATTTTCGCTGAAAAAGGAGAAAAGGTTTTTCGGGATCTTGAGGAGCAGGCTCTCGAATCTAAACTTTCGGCTTCAGAATCTTTAGTTATTTCTACAGGTGGAGGAATCGTAGAGAGGTCTTCAAATCGAAGGTTGTTGCAGGATAAATCTTTTGTTATTTGGCTTCGTACTGACATAAAAACTTTGGTCAAACGCGTGAGTAAACGTTCCACAAGGCCGCTTTTAATAGGAAAAGATCCGTTAGAAGTACTTACAAAACTAGATGCAGAAAGAGCAGACCTTTACTCAGAAATAGCAGACTTGACTATAGATACCAACAACATGAAAGCTTCAAAGGTTTCTGAGTTGTTGTTCGATAGTTTAAAGTCGCACTTAGGTGTAGAAAATGAATGAAGTCAAAGTAGCGCTACCTAGTGGGATTGAGTATCCGGTCATTATTGGGAATGGAGCGAAGGATAGATTGCCAAGTCTGATTCCTCCAGGAGCGCATCGTGCTGCAATTGTCACACAGTCAAAAATTGGAATATCTGTAGAACCTGGAATCGAACATAAGGTTTTCGAAATTGCTGACGGAGAGGAAGCTAAATCTTTGACAACAGTTGGAGAACTTTGCAGCGCTTTTGCCACTTGGGGCTTGACTAGAGCCGATGTGGTCGTAGGAGTAGGAGGTGGAGTGGTCACCGATGTGGCAGGATTTGCTGCTGCCACTTATCACAGAGGGGTGGCAGTCATACACGTAGCTACAACTTTATTAGCGCAAATTGATGCTGCTGTAGGTGGCAAAACAGGGGTTAATCTTCCTGAAGGTAAAAATTTAATGGGATCCTTCTGGCAGCCGTCTGGTGTTATATGTGATCTTGACACTTTGGATACTCTTCCTGAACGTGAATTGCGTTCAGGTTTGGGAGAGTTGGCTAAATATCATTTTTTGACTGGTGACCCACTGATTCAAATGGAGCTAGAAGACAGGATCTCAAGAGCGGTTGAGATAAAAGCAGAGATCGTCGTAGAGGACGAAATGGAGCAGGGTAAAAGAGCCCTCCTCAACTACGGCCATACTTTAGGTCACGCGATTGAAAATATTGGCAATTATGAGATTAAACATGGAGAAGCAGTGGCGATAGGACTGATATATGCAGCCGAACTTTCTCATGCTTTAGAACGCATAAATTATGAAAGAGTTTCAGAGCATCGTCACATAGTTGAGAGCTATGGCCTTCCCAGTGTTTTACCTGAAAAAATGAGTGAAGAGGATTTATTATTTGCGATGAAGCGAGACAAAAAAGCAGTGGACGGCTTTACTTTTGTTTTAGACGGTCCAAACGGTTTGGAAATTGTGAAAGGTATAGAAGAGAGTCTCATAAAAGAAACTCTTAATAAAGTTCGATGATTTTGAATAAGAAGTGGAGGAAAGTATGAGTGAGCCAATTTTATTACTTCTGTCTGGGCCAAATTTAAATCTTCTAGGAGAAAGAGAACCTGAAACTTACGGGAACGAAACTTTAGAAGATCATGTCGAAGCAGCTAAAAATAAAGCAGCTGAAATAGGATTTTCGCTTGAGCATTTTCAATCTAATCATGAAGGTGAGCTGGTCGACTCGATCCACGCTGCTCGAAATAGATGCTCAGGAATTATTATCAATCCCGGAGCTTTCACGCATTATGCATGGTCAATACATGATGCTTTAGCCAGTTTTGATGGTCCGATTATAGAACTGCATATTTCCAATCCGGCATCAAGAGAACCATGGAGGCACACCTCTGTTGTAGCTCCAGTAAGCTCAGGTACTATTGCTGGGTTTGGGGCAAAAGGCTATCAAATGGCAATTGATGCAATGGCGGGCATGATTAAAGAATGACAAATAATTTCAATTTTGATTTTGACATGAAAGGTCGACTTTCGAGACTTGCTGAGAAATTTGAATCAGCGGGATGCGAAGCCTTGTTAGTTACTTCACTTACGAACATCTACTATCTTTCAGGATTCACTGGTTCTGCCGGCTTGCTTTGGATTGATAAAGATAAATCTTTACTCCTGGTGGACGGTCGTTATGGAGAACAAGCAGTTGAAGAAGTCGAAAAATCAGGTGCTCAAATTGAAGTTGAAATGGTTGGTTCAAAGCAGTCTGAAAGACTCAAGACTGTTTCCGGAATGACTAGAAGCGTTGGACTTGAAGCTCAATCTGTGACTTGGGCGCGAATGAAGAGTTTGGAAAAGGTTTTTGAAAATTCAGAATTGGTATTTACCGAAGGTCTTGTCGAAGATCTAAGACAAATCAAGGACAAAGGTGAAATAGATCTGATGAAAACAGCAGCGGAAATAGCTGATAAAGCACTAGCTGAGATTTGGCCGATGCTTGAAACGGGAGTTAGCGAGAAAGAGGTTTCTACTGCGTTAGACGAGGCGATGGTAAAACACGGAGCTGAAGGGACTGCTTTTGAAACAATTATCGCCGCAGGTCCTAATAGTGCTCGTCCCCATGCGAGACCTGGCGACCGAATCTTGTCAGAAGGAGATCTTGTAGTTTGCGATATGGGGGCTCTCTATAAAAGCTATAGATCAGATATGACTCGCTCAACCCGCATAGGAGGCACAGGAACGGGTCGCCCAGCCGAAATGCTTGAGGTGGTCTTAGAAGCGCAAAAAGCAGGATTAGAAACAGTAAAAGAAGGCGTACCGAATGCAGATGTTGATTCTGCCTGCAGGGGAGTGCTAGATGAAGCTGGCTTAGCTGAAGCTTTTACACACGGGACTGGCCATGGAGTAGGCCTTGATATTCATGAAGCTCCTACTCTTTCTGGACTTACAGATGATACTCTTCGCGCAGGGCAAGTAGTAACAGTCGAGCCTGGAGTCTATTTGCCTGAAGTCGGTGGTGTTAGATGGGAAGATACCGTGATTGTCACTGAACAAGGTTGTGAGTTTCTAACTCACTCTCCAAAAATAATTTAAATACAAAGAGAAAAGAAGATGCCTGTTATAACAACAAATGATTTAAAAAATGGGATGACGCTTGAGTTGGACAATGAGTTATATCAAGTCGTGGAGTTTCAACACGTCAAACCGGGGAAAGGTCATGCTTTTGTACGAACCACTTTAAGAGGCATGCAAAATGGTGTAGTAGTTGATAGAACTTTCAGAGCTGGAGAAAAAGTAGAACGAGCAATTATCGATAAGCGTTCCATGCAGTTGTTATACAGAGACGGAAATGATTATGTTTTTATGGATTCTGAATCCTTCGAACAGATGTCAATAGAGCCAAAAACTCTTGGGGACTCTGTCAATTATCTGGCGGAACAGAGTGAAGCGCAGATGTTAATGTTCGGAAGTGAAATTGTGGGAGTTGAATTACCGGCAGCGGTCGAATTAAAAATCGCTGAGACAGAACCCGGAGTTCAAGGTGACAGGGTTTCTGGAGCTAGAAAGCCTGCGACTCTTGAGACAGGATTAGTTGTTCAGGTACCGCTTTTTGTCGAGCCAAATGAGCAAGTGAAGATTGACACCAGAACAGGTGAATATCTAAGCCGTGTTTAGTGATAACGGCTGTCGGCAGAGGTTTGAATAATGCCATCAGGAGCTAGTAGTGGTTTTGGGTCTAGACGTGAAGACAGAGAAACAGCATTAGGAATTCTTTACGCGGCTGAAACCCAAGGAAGGGAAAATTTAGAAGTTCTGAACGAACAACCAGTCGAGCCAGAGAGTTATGTTTCTGACCTGATCAAAGGAATATCATCGAAACAAGAGGAAATAGATTTACTGATCGAAAGAAATGCAGACGAATGGCGTTTGGAAAGAATGCCAGTTGTGGATCGAGCCTTACTGAGACTCGCGGTACTTGAACTACTCAATTTCCCTGAAACTTCAATAGCAACAGTTATTAACGAGGCCGTGGAACTGGCTGGCGAGTATTCAACGGAGAATTCCAAACGTTTTGTAAACGGATTACTTTCTCAAATCGCAGATCAAGTTAGATCATAGAAATCCTTGTTGAAAAATTTATTAAGCTGAGACTCTTAAAATAAATTTCTTCTAAGCATGAATACGCAAATACCCTGCGTACGCGTATATGGTAGTGGTTGGCCGTCAAACGGGTCCTAGTGAGGCCCATACGGATCAAGGAGATAAGGCCTATGGCCGACCGAGAAAGACGTATGACGCCCCCTTTCGGGGGCGTTTTTGTTGCAAGCGCTCGTGTTATGACACGAGACGACATGAGAAGAGCGATACGACGCATGGCTCATGAAGTGATTGAAAGAAACCAAGGGTCAGAAGACATTCTTATAGTGGGCTTGCAGACAGGCGGAGTAAAAGTAGCAGAAAATCTCGTAAAAGCACTAGAAGAGATCGAAGGAAGAAAAATTGAATCTGGTTGTTTAGACGTAGCTTTACATAGAGACGATATCGGTTTAAGACCAGTTGTTCCAGAAGCAGTAACAAATTTGCCAGACTTCATAGACGGCAAAATAGTAGTGATCGCAGATGATGTTCTTTTCACAGGTAGAACGATTCGCGCTGCTCTTGACGCTATTTGCCACTTTGGTCGTCCTAGAGCAATTCAGCTTGCAGTGATGGTAGATAGAGGTCACCGAGAATTGCCTATACGGCCAGACTATGTAGGCAAAAATTTACCCACAAGAATTGATGAACTGGTAGATGTGACTGAAGAGGGAGTGGATATAGGAGTGATGCGGAAATGAGTTTAAGCGTTGCAACTACTCCAAATTTAAGCAAGCATCTTTTAGGGATAGAAGGTACAACCAGAGAGCAACTGGAAACAATCCTCGAATTGACTGACAGGTTTGCAGAGATAGGGAAAAGGCCGATTCCAAAGGTTCCAGCACTAAGGGGACGAACTGTAGCTTCAGTGTTTTTTGAAGATTCTACTAGAACCAGGCTTTCATTTGAATCTGCAGCACGACGGCTATCAGCAGACACTCTGACATTTTCAGCGGGCTCATCGTCGCTTTCGAAAGGTGAAAGCCTTAGAGACACAGTGGAAGTAATAAGTTCATACGGTGCCGACGTTTTGATCGTCAGACACGGGATGGCCGGAACTCCACAAAGAGTCTCAGAATGGACTGATGCTTCAGTTGTGAATGCAGGAGATGGATGTCATGAGCATCCAACACAAGCATTGCTCGACTGTTACACATTAAAACAGCAACGAGGGGCATTAGATGGGATGTCGATCGGGATAGTTGGAGACATAAGACATTCACGAGTTGCGAGGTCGAATGTTTTAGCTTTTTCATCTTTGGGAGCGAAAGTTACGCTCATAGCTCCACAGACTCTGATGCCTTCATCAATAGAGAACTGGCCAGTTGAAGTTTCAAATGTTTTGGATGACGTTATTTCGGATTTAGATGCCTGCTATCTGTTAAGAATGCAGTCCGAGAGACACAGCAAAGGACTGATCCCTTCTTTGCGAGAATATGCGAAAGATTTCGGTTTAAATGAACGCAGATGTGAGATGCTGGCTAAAGATGCACTAATACTTCATCCAGGTCCAACGAATCAAGGAGTAGAACTGACTGCTGAAGTTTCAATGGATGCTAGATCCATAATCCTTGATCAAGTTACAAATGGGGTTTCTTTAAGAATGGCAGTTCTTTTCATGCTTCTCGGACAGCACGAAACAATACAACAGGATGAAGTGTAGAGATGAACATTGTTTTAAAAGGCGGAAAGATCCTAGACAGGAAGGGTGAAAGATCTCTAGATGTGTCTATCGGTCCAGACGGAAAGATCATTGACACAGGGAAAAAGTTAGAAGGAGACAGAGAGGTTGATTGTTCAGGTTGTGTAATCACATCAGGGCTTGTCGACCTTCATGTGCATCTTCGTGAACCCGGAAATGAAGAAGCAGAGACTATAGAAACGGGTGCACGCTCAGGGGCGATGGGAGGATTTACGGCACTCGTGGCGATGCCGAACACTGAACCAGCAACTGATTGTCTTGCTGTAGTTGAACAAATAAGAACTCTTGGGAGTAAGTCATCTTGTGAAATCATCCCTTCAGCTGCGATGACAGTAGGGCGAGAAGGAAAAGAAATGGTTCAGATGGGGGAGTTGGTAGATAGTGGAATAGGAATATTTACCGATGATGGAACAGGCGTGCAAGATCCGCAACTGATGCGCCATTTGATGGAGTACAGCACAGGCCTTGAGTCTCGGTTAGGTAGACCCGTGGTGCTGGCTCAACATTGCGAGGTTCATGAACTTGCCGAAGGTGGGTACATGCACGAAGGTGAGTGGTCTTCGCTATTGGGGATCCCAGGGCAACCCGCTGAGGCTGAAGAATTGATGGTCATGCGTGATATTGCATTGTCAAAAATGACAGGAGCAAGAATACATTTTCAGCACCTCTCAACGTCGGGTTCGGTGCAAATGGTTAGAGAAGCGAAAGCTTTGGGCTTACCTGTTACTGCAGAAGCCACTACGCATCATTTCACTCTTACAGACTCAGCATGTAGTTGTTACGACCCTGTTTTTAAGGTTCACCCTCCTTTGAGAACAGAATCTGATTTAAAAGCTATAAAAGAAGGACTTGCAGACGGCACTATCGATGCAATTGCAACAGATCATGCACCCCACAGCCAGCATTCAAAAGAAATGCCATTTGATCAAGCTCCACCTGGGATGTTGGGGCTGGAAACGGCATTATCTCTTTCTCTTGAATACAGCGGACTTGATCTGCCGGCGGTATTGGGGATGCTCTCGTGGCAGCCAGCAAAAATAGCCGGAGTGGATGATAGGCACGGAATGACAGTGGAGAAAGGTAATCCAGCGAACCTATGTGTAATCGATCTAGACGAGACATGGACAGTTTCAGGAAAACAAATGTCCAGCAGGAGTTCAAATACTCCATATGAAGGCTGGAATCTAAGGGGACGTGTTCGCCACACTCTAAATAACGGACTTCTAGTTGTTTTTGATGGAGAATCTACGAAGTGAAAAAAGATCCAATAAAAATAGTTGAAGCGAATCTAGTTCTTTCAGATGGAACAATTTTCGCAGGAGAGATGATAGGGGCTGTTCCTGAAGGAGGTCTTGTTTCTGGAGAGGTTGTATTTAACACGGTGCTTAGTGGCTACCAGGAAGTTATAACAGACCCTTCATACGCCGGACAGATAATCACTTTCACTTACCCACACATCGGAAATTACGGCGCTAATGATGATGACAACGAAAGTTCACAACCTTTCTGCAGGGGTATGGTTGTAAGAGACTTGAGTAGAAGGCACAGCAATTGGAGAGCCACTCAGAGTCTTGATGAAATGCTTAGCTCAAGAGGGATTGCTGGAATAGCTGGCGTAGATACTCGTAGGTTAACCAGACACATACGGAACCTCGGTGCCATGCCAGGTGCATTTGGAACAGTGGATGTTGAAGAGTTGAAACTCGCTGCGATCAGAGAACCAGGAACTGACAAGATAGATCTAGTAAAAACAGTTACTTGCAAGGAAATTTATAAAGTTCCTTCAAGTGCCGGCAAGAGAAAAATTGTTGCTTATGACTTTGGCATCAAATCAACCATTCTTCGACATTTGTCAAATTTGGGTGAGATTACAGTAGTGCCAGCGGACACGGAATCCGAGGTTGTTCTAGATATGAAACCTGATGGAGTTTTTCTATCGAATGGCCCTGGGGACCCGGAACCTTTGGATTATATTCGAGAGAATATAAAGAAGATTCTCGGAAAGGTACCTATTTTCGGGATCTGTTTAGGGCATCAACTATTAGCGGAAACCTTAGGGGCTGAAATTTTCAAACTCCCTTTTGGACACCATGGTGGCAACCATCCCGTAAAGAATCTACAAACTGGCGTAGTTGAGATAACCAGTCAGAACCACAATTATTGTGTCGTGGAAGGTTCCATCAAAGATGCAGAAGTAACGCACGTTAATTTAAATGATGGAACCGTAGCTGGTATTAATTGTCTAAAAGCTCCAGCGTTTAGTGTGCAATACCATCCGGAAGCTGGACCTGGACCTCATGACAGCAGCTATCTTTTTGAACAATTTGAAGACCTTTTGGGTAAGGCAGGGTAGGTCTGATGCCTAGGCGAGATGACATAGAAAGCATTCTTCTGATTGGATCAGGACCGATAGTGATTGGTCAGGCGTGTGAATTCGACTATTCAGGAACCCAAGCGTGCCGTGTTTTAAAAGAAGAGGGTTATCGAGTAGTGCTAGCTAACTCTAACCCAGCAACGATTATGACAGATCCTGATTTCGCTGATGCAACTTATATTGAACCCTTAAGAGTGGATGTAATAAAGAGAATCATCGAAAAGGAAAAACCTGATGCTTTATTACCGACGCTTGGCGGACAGACAGCTCTAAACCTTGCTCGTGAACTGGTAGAAGAAGGAATACTAGAAGAAAACAATGTTGAGCTTATTGGTGCAGATGCTGATGCGATTGCAACTGCAGAAGATAGGGAAAAATTCAAAGTAGCAATGACAGAAATTGGACTAGGAGTTCCAGCTTCAGGAGTTGCTCGAAATATGGAAGAAGCGCGAGAAATTGCTGATGAAGTTGGGCTGCCTGTGATAGTTAGACCTGCTTACATCCTGGGTGGCAAGGGAACGGGTATAGCTTCAACAAATGAAGAATTTGAAAAAATTGCGGAACGAGGTATTGAAGCTAGTCCAATAAATGAAATCTTGATTGAAAAGTCAATAGCTGGCTGGAAGGAGTTCGAACTCGAGGTAATGCGTGACAAGGCAGATAATTGCGTCGTCATATGTTCAATTGAAAATTTGGACCCAATGGGTGTTCATACCGGTGATTCGATAACAGTTGCTCCAGCACAAACACTTACTGATGTTGAATATCAAATAATGAGAGACGCTGCATTCGCGTGTTTACGTCGTGTAGGAGTTGAAACAGGTGGTTCGAACGTGCAGTTCGCCGTAGATCCAAATACAGGCGAACAGGTTGTTATAGAAATGAATCCTAGAGTAAGTAGGTCCTCAGCTTTAGCATCGAAAGCAACGGGTTTTCCAATTGCAAAAATAGCTACCCAACTAGCTATTGGGTACACGCTAGATGAGATTACTAACGACATCACTAAGGAAACTCCCGCATCGTTTGAACCGAGCATTGACTATGTAGTTACGAAGATCCCGCGATGGACTTTTGAAAAATTTCCTGGCTCTTCAGGTATTTTAGGCACGTCAATGCAATCTGTAGGGGAAGTAATGTCCATTGGTAGAACATTTCCAGAATCCTTGCAAAAAGGTATGAGGTCGCTTGAAAATGGGCGACAAGGACTTAATGCTGACCCTGGCGAAAACAAATTTTTAGAAATAGAAGATGAAATTCTGATTAACAAAGTCGGTATTCCGACACCTGAACGTCTCTTCCAACTAGAAACGCTGCTTCGAAGAGGCTATTCGATCGAAAGACTTTTTGAAGAAACTTCGATAGATCCATGGTTTATAGACCAGATCTCAATAATTACAGAAGAAAGAATGATACTTGAAGAACTTTCGCCTGAGGAACTGACGACCTCTGATTGGAAAAGAGCAAAAAAACTAGGGTTTTCAGATGCACAACTTTCTTATCTCTGGGGATGCACGTCAGAGAAAGTCAGGGAATTACGAGAGGGATCTGATGTATTTCCAACATATAAAACGGTCGACACTTGTGCTGCAGAATTTGCCTCCGAAACTCCGTACCACTATTCGACATGGGAAGATGAAAATGAAGTTATGCCCTCAGAAAGGCCTAAAGTCATCATTCTGGGAGCTGGTCCGAATCGGATAGGTCAAGGAATCGAATTCGATTACTGTTGTGTCCACGCTAGTTTTGCTTTAAGTGAGGCTGGTTATGAGACAGTGATGGTGAATTGCAACCCAGAGACAGTTTCGACGGATTACGACACTAGTGATCGACTCTATTTTGAACCGTTGACTTATGAGGACGTAAAAAACATAGTTGATGTGGAAGCACCCGAAGCGATAATAGTTTCGTTAGGTGGTCAGACCCCACTTAAATTAGCAGGAGTTCTGCCACCAGAATTGGTTGCAGGCACAAGTCCTGAATCAATTGACAGAGCAGAGGATCGGGAGAACTGGAACCAGCTTTGCGCGGATTTGAAAATTCTCCAGCCTCCAGGGGGAACAGCAAAAAATCTTCAAGAAGCTCTTCAGATCGCTAATAAAGTTGACTATCCAGTTTTAGTTAGACCTTCCTACGTCTTAGGAGGGAGAGCGATGGAAATCGTCTACGACGATAACCAACTTGAAAGAACTATGGAAGAAATGGAACGCTTCGGGAGTCTAGGAATCGAAGGAGGTCTATCATCTGAAAGACCCGTTCTTATCGATAGTTTTCTCGAAGATGCAACTGAAGTCGATGTTGACGCCGTTAGAGATCATGAAGGAGATGTTCTTATTGGTGCTGTGATGGAACATGTTGAAGAAGCGGGCATTCATAGTGGGGATAGTGCCTGTGTGATACCGCCTCCGAACCTTCAAGCAGAGGTAATAGGACTTATAGAAAGTCATACGAGAAGAATCGCAGAAGCTCTTGATGTAAGAGGTTTAATAAATGTCCAGTATGCGGTAAAAGGTGACGAAGTCTATGTGATAGAAGCAAACCCAAGAGCTTCAAGGACTGTTCCTTTTGTCGCCAAAGCTACCGGAATTCCTCTTGCGAAAATTGCTAGTCGAGTGATGTTGGGGGCCACACTAAAAGAATTACGTAAAGAAGGACTTCTCAAAGAAGCAGTCAAAGGGGATCACGTTTCGGTCAAAGAAGCTGTATTGCCATTTAATCGTTTTCCAGAGGCGGATCCAGTTTTAGGTCCTGAGATGCGTTCCACTGGTGAAGTAATGGGAATTGACCTTACTCCTGGACTAGCATTTGCTAAGTCACAGATCGCTGCGGGAGGTGCACTTCCAACTGAAGGAACAGTTTTCATGTCTCTTGCTGATCGTGATAAAAGTTCAGGCTTAGAGGCAGCAAAAGGCTTTCTGAGGCTTGGTTTGGAAATAGTTGCCACTGGCGGAACAGCAGACTATCTAGAAGAAAATGGAGTAAGTGTCACTGATCGAGTAGCAAAGATTGGAGAAGAAGGAACTGATGCTGTTGGACTCATCAGGTCAGGAAAAATTCAACTTGTAGTTAATAGCCCACGTGGACGAGGCCCGAGAGCAGATGGTGATCATATAAGAGGTGCTGCTGCTGCGGAAGATATACCTCTACTGACTACGGCTGCCGCTGCGCTTGCTGCTGTAAAAGGTTTGACTGATTGGAATAAATACCCTCTTTCTGTCAGACCTCTTCAGGAATACCATCTTGGAGTTTTCAAATCAGACCTGCCGGAAAATGACTGACTTATGAGAATTTCTAAGGCAAATATTGATCTGACAACAACCCTTGGGTCAGTAACTCTCCCAAACCCTGTTATGACAGCTTCCGGAACAGCGGGTTATGGCAGTGAGTTTTCGGAATATATGGATTTACAAGAAATAGGTGCAATAGTGGTTAAGTCACTTCATGCAGATAGATGGGATGGCAACTTGCCTCCGCGACTTCACCCAACTCCATCTGGAATGTTAAACAGTGTCGGACTGCAGGGACCTGGGGTTAAGGCTTGGATAGAAGAAAAGTTACCCTCATTAAGAGCCTCTAACGCCCGTATAGTTGCGAGTATTTGGGGTTCAACAGTAAAAGAGTTCACTGAAGCAGCTTTTCTTTTGCGTGATACACCTCCTGAAGTGGTTGCGATAGAAATTAACGCTTCGTGCCCAAATCTGGAAGACAGAAGAAAACTATTTTCGCATTCGATTCAAGCCATTACAGAAATAATAGAAGCATCAAATGTTGTCAATAAACCACTCTGGGCGAAACTCAGCCCAAATACGCCGGAGTTGCCAGACATCGCAGAAGCAGCTCATAAGGCAGGAGCTGAGGTTGTTGTAATTGCGAACACTGTTCTAGGGATGGCAATCGATATTGAATCAAGAAAACCAATTTTAGGAGCAAAGCGTGGTGGCTTGTCAGGTCCTGCAATTAGACCAATTGCAGTTCGAGCTGTTTACGACACCCATGAAGCTAATCCTGAACTGCCAATTATAGGTGTCGGTGGCATTAACACTGCTGAAGATGCTTTGGAGTTTATTCTTGCAGGAGCAACTGGACTACAGATAGGTACAGCAAATTTTAAAGATCCAAGAACATGCAAAAAAGTTATAACGGGGCTTTCGCGATGGTGCGAAAGTCATGAGGTTAAAAGAATCAGCGATCTGATCGGAGGAGCGCATGGCTGAGAAATATGAATCACTGGATGAATTATTCGAAGATGAAGAATTCGAAGTTAGTGAAGAGTCGGAAGACAATGTTCCACTAGAGGTTAAAAGCCGTCTTGCATTGGCGTTAGACGTTGATGATTTGATTGATGCTCGCCGTCTTGCAGGTTCTTTATTTGATTTTTTCGGCACCGTGAAGGTCGGATTAGAACTCTACGCGGCCGCAGGACCTGATTCGGTAGGAGTTTTTACCGAGGCAGGTTTTGACGTTTTCTGTGACCTGAAACTGCATGACATACCGACAACAGTCCATAAGGCTGCTCGTGTTGTTGGTTCCGTGGGGGCTAGATGGGTCACGGCGCATGCAGCGGGTGGAGAAGAAATGCTTAAAGCCGCTGTAGATGGCTTGAAGGAAGGGGCGGAGAGTGTAGGCCTACCAACTCCAGGTGTTCTAGGAGTGACTGTGTTAACGAGCGACTCAATAAAAAATGAAGAGACAATCCTTTCACGCTGTGAAACTGCGCTAAAAGCAGGCTGTGAAGGAATTATTTGTGCAGCGCCTGACCTTCAAGCCACTTCAAGTTTTTCTGAAAAACTCATCAGAGTTGTTCCGGGTTTAAGGCTGGCTGGCGCTAATAGTCATGATCAAGTCAGAGTAGCAACGCCTATGGAAGCAATTAGTGGTGGAGCTGACATGCTAGTAATAGGAAGAATGGTAACGGAAGCTGAAAATCCCATTGAAGCTTCTGAAGAATTAGTTAGTGAGCTTTTAGGTTAAAAAATATTGCTCCTGCAAAATGCAATTCTCACAAAGATTGCCTACTATGGTTTTCGCATGAACCGACCCCCGCCACTCACAGACGAACAGAGGCGTCAAGCTTTAATAAAAGCTGCAGAAGCTAGAAGGCTGCGTGCTGAAATTAAAGAACTTCTTAAAATGGGATCCCTGTCTTTGGAGGATCTTTTAGAACGTTCAGACATTGATGAAAGTCTCGGCCGTATGAAAGTCCTTGCAGTTTTGGAATCCTTACCTCGGCTTGGAAAAGTAAAAGCGCGCAGAACGATGGAGGAGATAGGAATAAGTGAAAGTCGGCGATTGCGTGGTTTAGGTGCTCAACAGCGAGCTTCACTAGTGTCCCGTTTCCCTGATCAATCGTGACGTCTGAAGCAACGAAAACACCTCTGATAATTGTCATATCGGGTCCCGGTGGTGCAGGCAAGGGAACGATAGTACGTGAACTACGTGAATTAGATCCGAAAATTACTGTAAGCAGGTCATGGACGACAAGGGAACCACGAGTAGATGATAAGGACGATTCATACTTTTTTGTTGATGATCTCGAATTCAATAAACACAAGGATGACGGAGGCTTTATTGAGTGGAACGAGTTTTTAGGCTCAATGTATGGCACTCCCATGCCTGATTCTGATGACCAAAGGGATTTGATTTTGGAAATAGATGTTTCAGGAGGTCGGCAAATAAATGAAAAATTTCCTGACGCAACATTAATTTTTATCGACGTTGAGGATCCGGAATTAAGACGACGCTTATCCGAAAGAGGGGATAAGTCGAATGAAATAGAAAAACGTTTGATGGAAGCAGAAAGAGAAAGAAAAGAAGCGAAAGAGCTTAATTATCAGATCATTCTGAACGATAATCTCGCAAAAGCTACAAAAGAAATATATGAAATTATTTGTAAAGCTCGACTTTAAGCGAGTCGTAGGGAAGTTACTCGCATCCTGATACCTTGGAGATGCTACAGGAGCCACCTGTGAGAAAAAGATTTCTTCAAGAGGAGTCGCTATGCGGCGTTATGACACATTGATGAACCCAGAGATTGAAGGTCTTCTAGACACGACTGAATCTAAGTTCGGTCTTGTTGTTTTGGGAGCCAGAAGAGCACGACAAATTACTTCTTATTTTGGTCAATTAGGTGAAGGTTTGGGAGCTTCAGTTCCACCTCAGATTACTTCAACTTCAAGAAAACCCTTGACGATAGCTTTTGAAGAGGTATCAGTCGAGAAAATCGTTCCTATAGAACTTCCAGATGAACCTGAAATTGAAGAAGTTGCAGAAGTGGAAACAGTAGAAGCTTCGACTGACGAAGAGTCAGAAGAGATTTCTTCTGAAGACGACGAGAGCGCTTAGCCTCGTTTATATCCCAAATGGGTGAACTCGACGGTCGTCGGATCGTTCTAGGAATTACCGGCGGAATAGCCGCTTATAAGGCTATAGAGGTATGTAGGCGACTTACTGACGCAGGAGCTTACGTCTCCCCAGTAATGACGAAAGGCGCACTTCGTTTTGTCGGAAAGGCGACCTTTGACGCTTTAGGATCAGAAAAAACACAGGTCTCATTGTGGGATGAGGAACATGCGATTCCTCATACAAGATTGGGGCAAGGTGCTGATTTGATTGTCGTGTGTCCTGCTACAGCTCGGCTAATATCCGACTATCGAAATGGTCGGTCAGGAGATTTGTTAACAGCTACTCTTTTAGCTACACGTGCAGATGTGATGATTTGTCCAGCAATGCACACAGAGATGTGGGAACAAGTTTCAGTGATTGAAAACATTGCTGCGCTTCGGGATCGAGGTGTTCAGATTGTGGGACCCGTTGAAGGTAGGTTAGCTGGAGGGGATAGTGGCTTTGGACGCTTAGCTGATCCAGAGGATGTAGTTGACTCAGTTTTCAAACTTTTAGGCAAAAATAGTGGACATCAAACTGGAGACCTTGCAGGGTTGACAGTTTTAGTCACAGCAGGTGGCACACGAGAACCTATAGGGCCGGTTCGTTATATAGGTAATCGATCATCAGGTAAACAAGGTCATGCGCTTGCAAGTGAAGCGGCATTAAGAGGAGCGAAGGTTGTTTGCGTAACGACAGAGACAGAAGCAGCACCAGATGAATTAGGAATTGAAGTAATAGGAGTTGAAACAGCTCAAGAAATGCATGACTCGGTAATGGAAAATGCTTCGAGAGCAGATTGGATATTTATGTCGGCTGCAGTTGCAGATTTCAGACCTCAAAACGTTGCCAGTCAGAAAATAAAAAAGGAAGAAGGTATTCCTGAAATATCACTTGTGCCAACAGTGGACATATTGAAGGCTTTAGATAAAAAAAGAAAAAGTGATCAATTCATTATTGGTTTCGCAGCTGAAACAAAGAATTTACTTGATAATGCTTCAAAAAAATTAGAAAGTAAAAACCTTGATTTTATTGTTGCGAATGATGTTTCTGCTCCAGGAGTCGGGTTTAGACACGATACAAACTCGGTTTCTGTGATTGATCGAAATGGAACATCAACAGAAATTCCATTATGTGACAAAAGGGAAATAGCAAGAAATGTAATAGATATAGTCTCTGAATCGTGGTCTACGCAGGGAACTGATCCTAAGATTTAATAAAAGGAAAGAGAAAATAGTGTCGCGAAAGTGGAGTTTCACATCGGAGTCAGTGACAGAAGGTCACCCGGACAAAATGGCAGATCAGATTTCTGATGCGATTCTAGACGCACTTTTATCAGAGGATCCTAATTCCAGAGTTGCTTGTGAAACAATGGTAACAACTGGACTTTGTGTTGTATCGGGGGAGATAACAACTTCAGGTTATGTCGACATACCAGGGATAGTTCGTCAAACTATTCGAGAAATAGGATACGACAGAGAAGATTATGGCTTTGATGGTAGCACCTGTGGAGTGATGGTAACCCTCGATTCTCAGTCTGATGACATAAGTCGAGGCATCAACAGTTCTGAAGAGGCTCGCTCTGGTGCGTCGGATGATGAGGATGAACTCGACCAACAAGGTGCTGGAGATCAAGGAATGATGTTTGGTTATGCCTGCGACGAAACGGAAGCTCTAATGCCTTTACCGATTCAGGTGGCTAATCGCATGGCAGAAAGACATGCGGAGATAAGGAAGGCAGGCAACATTCCGTATTTGAGACCAGATGGTAAAACTCAGGTGACATTTGACTATGAAGACAACAAGCCTGTTCGTTTAAACACGGTTTTAGTTTCTACTCAACATAATGATGGAATTGATAGAGACACGATAATAAGGCCGGACCTGATTGAACATGTGATAAGACCCACGATTCCTGAAGAATTCAGTGGAGATGATTATACGGTTTTGGTTAATCCGACAGGAAGATTTGTCGTCGGGGGTCCTGTAGGGGATGCAGGTTTGACGGGACGAAAGATTATTGTCGACACTTATGGAGGGATTGCCAGACATGGCGGCGGCGCATTTTCTGGTAAAGACCCGAGCAAGGTGGACCGATCAGCAGCATACGCAACGCGTTGGGTGGCAAAAAACTTAGTTGCTGCTGGAGCCGCATCAAGATGTGAAGTTCAGGTCGCTTACGCAATTGGAATGGCAAGACCAGTATCAATTCTTGTTGAAACTTTTGGGACGGAAAAAGTTGACCCAATTAAAATAGAAGGTGCCATTCAAGAGATTTTTGATTTGAGGCCAGCGGCAATAATTAGAGATCTTGATTTGAGGAAGCCGATTTATAAATCAACTGCAGCGTATGGTCATTTCGGTCGTGAGGAGTTCCCTTGGGAACAGGTCAATCGTGTCGAAGACGTGCGTTCTCACTTAGGACTGAACTGATCCCCTCGGCGGGCCTTTATGAATGCCCGAAATAAAAATGGTCAGTTGACCTTTGAGTCAACACTTGAGTCGACTAAGGGTAGCGAAGCTGAAGTTATTAGTTCTATTGACGATTTATCAGATCTGAGAGCAGTAAGGGTTCTTCCTGATGTTCCAGCTATCGATAAAGCATTTGATTATTCGATTCCTAAGTCATGGATTGAAGATGGGAAAGCCGATCAAATAAAAGTTGGAACTATGGTCAGGGTGCCGTTCAGCGGAAGACAGGTAAATGGTTGGGTAGTAGAGGTTGACATTCAACCAGAAGAAGGAATTAATCTGCTTTCATTATCCAAATATAGAAGTGTTGGGCCCTCTCCGGAAGTAATAGATTTGGCTCGTTGGGCAGCACACCGTTGGGCGGGTCGGCTTAACAGATTTTTAACTACAGCGTCTCCACCTAAGAATGTTCCTTCGCTAATTAGTCCTGAAAATGGTATTCAAAAAACAAAAACCAATACCGACAAGACGGTTTGGTTGCAAGAAGCAATGAAAAGCAAAGAAACTGTTCTTAGAATGCCACCATCGCAGGATGCTGTCGCAATAGCATCCGAATTGGTGAGCAAGGGAAATACCTTAATGCTTTTCCCATCGATTTCAGGTGCGCAAAAACTCGCTGCAGGGTTAAAAAGAAAGGGATTGCATGTTTCAGTAGTGCCTGAACAATGGCAACATGCTGCTGTTGGAGGTTCTGTAGTAGGAAGTCGGTCAGCGGCATTTGCTCCAATAGTGGACCTGTCTGCAGTCATCGTTTTCGATGAACATGATGCTTCGTATCAAGAGGAACGTGCTCCAACATGGAACGCACGTGATGTAGTCATAGAACGTGCAAGAAGGAAAGATGTGCCATGTATTTTAGTCTCAGCGATTCCTACGCTCGAAGCTATTTCATGGGGTCGTCAAATAAAACCCTCACGCAAAGAAGAACGAGACGGATGGCCAATAGTTGAAATAATCGATAGACGAGATGACGACCCCATACGGTCTGGCCTTTTAAGTCAGAAGCTGACTTCAATACTAAGAGATGAAGCAGGTCCGGTTATTTGTATTTTGAACAGAAAAGGTCGTTCACGTCTCTTAGCATGTGACAATTGTGGTTCTCTCGCAAGGTGTGAAAAGCATTTAATTCCTCTTACTCAAAAAGAAGACTATGTGCTCGAATGTTCCTCTGGCTGTGATGATCGTCCCGTGGTATGCGATTCCTGTGGTTCAACAAGATTAAAAAATTTGCGTGCAGGGATAGCAAGACTTAGAGAAGAGTTAGAAGCATTATCAAAGAAAAAAGTAGTGGAAATAAGTTCAGATTCAAAAGGGAAAATACCGAATTCAGATATTTACATTGGAACTGAAGCCGCCCTTCACAGGGTGGAACGAGCATCTCGGGTAGTTTTCTTAGAGTTCGACCAGGAACTTTTAGCGCCAAGGTTTAGAGCAGCTGAACAGGCGGCTTCTCTGTTGATTCGATCTGCTCGGCTAATAGGTGAAAGAAATAGAGGAGGAAGAATAATTATCCAAACTCGACAACCAGAACACGAAGTTTTACAAGCTGTTCTCCATGCAAATCCAGAGAAACTAATCGAAGCCGAATCAGAAAGAAGACGTTTATTACAATTGCCGCCATATAGTGCTTTAGCTCAAATTTCAGGGGCTTCAGCTTCCGAAATGGTTGAATCTTTAAGTGCAATTCCCGGAATCGAAATTATGGGTCCACGTGATGACTCTTGGCTCGTTCGTGCTGCTGATAATGATGCTTTATCTCAAGCTATTTCGAGTGTGGGGCGGCCAAAAGGTAAAATCCGGATAGAAATTGACCCTAGAAGAGCTTGATAGTCAAACCAAAAGCCTTCAGACGGTAACCTTTCATAATGGCTATGAACGCAATAAGAGTAATAGGGGATCCTGTATTAAGGGTTAAGGCAAAAGAAGTAACAGAAATAACAGAAAATCTTGCCCGCTTAACTGAAGAAATGCTGTCAACTATGTATTCAGCTCCAGGAATAGGTTTGGCGGCACCTCAAGTAGGAATCCAAAAAAGACTTTTTGTCTACGATTGGGGTGCAGGCCCAGGCGTTTTGATAAACCCTGAAATAAAAGACGCTGACGGGGAGTGGGCTTTTGAAGAGGGTTGTCTGTCGATTCCAGGTCTTTCATGGGAATTACTCAGACCTAAACAGATTCATATAGTGGGCTTAGATTTGGACGGTAAAGAGGTTTCTTTTGAGGCTGATGAACTGGAAGCCCGGTTATTTCAACATGAAATGGATCACCTGGATGGAGTTTTACTTGTTGACCACCTAGACGAGGATCAAAGGCGTGAGGCTAATAAAACACTAATGGGCATAGGCGACTCAACAGGTTCTCCACTCCCGATAGTGAGGGAAAGTCTCGGGTTCTCACAAAGTGACTAATGATTTTAAGAGATTGGCTTTTGTAGGAACTCCAGAGTTGTCGGTTCCTTTTATGACAAGTTTGAATGCTTCTGGTTATGAAATTGGAGTGGTGGTAACCGGAGAGGACCGAAGAAGAGGTAGAGGTGAAGAACCTTCTCCTTCTCCTGTGAAGCGGGCCGCTATTGAAATGGGTCTACCAGTAATTCATGAGATAGAAGAAATCGAAAATTTCGAAATTGACCTTGCAGTGGTAGTGGCGTATGGAAGTTTTATTCCGATCGATCTTCTCGAAAGAGTTCCGATGATAAATGTACATTTTTCTTTGCTTCCAAGGTGGAGGGGGCCTGCCCCTATAGAAAGAGCGATCCTTGCTGGCGACACGAAAAGTGGGGTTTGCGTGATGAAAGTAGGTGAAGAGTTTGATGTTGGTGATGTTTTCACTCGGCAAGAAGTAGAAATTTCACCACGTGACACTACAGAAACTCTTAGAGATCGTTTGGTTGAAGCAGGATGTGAACTGCTTGTATCAACGCTCGATGATGGGCTTAGTGAACCAGCACCTCAAGTAGGAGAGATAGTTTGGGCTGAAAAAGTAGCTCCTCAAGAGAGAGAGATTGACTGGGGGCTTGAAGCTGAGAAAATTGACCGGCTGGTTAGGGTAGGCGGGGCGTGGACAACATTTAGAGGTGAGCGTTTCAAAATCTGGAAAACTGAAGCAACTACCCGTGAGATTCAGGGTCGACCCGGTCAACTGCTTGGAGATGAAGTGGCGAGTGGTAAAGGCTCATTGCGACTAATTGAGGTTCAATCTCAAAATCGAGCCCGACAAGCATTTGATTCATGGAAGCTAGGTGCGCGATTAGAAGAAAATTGCGTATTCGGAGATGACTGAAAATAACGAGACACGTGCTCTAGCTTTAAAGGTTCTCGGTCGAATAGAAAGGGATTCAGCATTCGCTAATTTAGCCTTAAGAGCTGCTTTGGATGACTCTGAGCTAGATGAAAGAGATAAGGCATTAGTCACAGAGCTGGTTTACGGCGTTACAAGAATGCGTAGAGCGTGCGATTTTTTGATTGATCGATTTATCAGCAAAAAATTACATCCAGATGTTCGAACAATTTTACGTTTAGGCACCTACCAGCTTCATTGGATGAACATACCTGACCATGCTGCAGTGAATGCTTCGGTTTCTTTAGCGCCTAAATGGGCAACAGGATTGTGCAACGCCGTGTTACGCAAGGTCGCTAAAGAGACGATTGATTGGCCTACAAAAGCGATTGAATACAGCTATCCGGATTGGATTGTGGAGAGACTTGAGTCTGATCTTGGAGAAGCTGAAGCTGGAGAAGCTCTTAAGTGTATGAACAGCTCAAAATCAGCGACTCATCGTGAAGATGGCTATTTCCAAGACGCGGCTTCTCAAATGGTGTCAAACCTTTTAACACAGGAAGGAAACTGGGGCGAAGGCCCAGTAATAGATGTTTGTGCAGCCCCAGGTGGTAAAGCTAGTGCAGCTGTTTCAGCAGGATTTCCTGTAATTGCAGCAGATTCATCCTTCAAGAGATTGAAATTGGCCAGATCAAATTCCCAGAAACTCAATATAAAACTTCCTTTGGTTGTCTCTGACGGGATTGATTTACCATTCAGACAAGGTGAAGCTTCAAGAGTCATAGTTGATGCTCCTTGCAGCGGACTTGGTGTTCTGAGAAGAAGAGCTGACGCTAGATGGAGAATTAAAGAAGAGGACATTGATGTTTTAGCAGACCTTCAGTTAAAACTACTGTGTTCAGCTTTTACCATGGTTAAACCAGGAGGCTTGCTTATTTACAGCGTCTGCACGCTAACTAATTCAGAAACTATTCGAGTAGATGAAAAATTTCGGAATCTAGTGAATGTTGAAGGAGTAGATGATTTGCCTCACCCCTGGCGCGAACACGGAAGAGGTGGAATGATTCTTCCTCAAGATTTAGATAGCGAAGGAATGTCTGTATTTTGTTACAGAGTCCCTTGATGTATTAAACGGTAATTAGTTTTTCTTTCAAATGTTTGAGAACGAGTTCCAGAGCCTCGAAAGTTGGATGCCCAGGTTCATCGACAAACTCTTCGGTGAGCACAGAATGTGCACGTGTGCTGATTCCATGTGTGTTGCCGGGTGATGAATCGATTTCGACAGACACGAATCCGTCTCCGAACTCTTCATGAAGTCTCGCAAAACGTTCGTTGGGCACCATCGAATCATTAGAGAATCTGAGACCTAAAATACAGACACCATTATCGACACGACTTTTCGCTATTTCAAGATCGGCATTGGAAACGCCAATTGATTTCTTTCGTTTTTTTCCAAATGGTAAAGGCAAACTTGGCTGGCTAAGAACTGGTGCGATAAGTCGTTCATCGAGCATCATGCCTAAAGCAAAACCTCCCGTGAAACACATTCCTACTGCTCCGATTCCGGGGCCTCCACATCTTCCATGCTCAAAAGTAGCGAGTGCCCGTAACCAGTCGGTAACTGGAGATGTTCTTCGAGTCATGAGGGCAGTGAATTCTCGGGATATACAAGCTTTTTGCAGCGTTCGGATTGAATTACCGAGTGTGGGTTTTTCTCCAGGGACTCCAAAAAGAGATGGAAGGATTGCAGTGCAGCCTATTCCAGCGACTTTTCTACCAAATTGAGCAACTTTCGGAGTGATTCCAGGAATTTCTGCCATGACGATCACAGCAGGACCAGAACCAATACGAAGAACTGTCTTGCTTTTGCCATTATGTTCAAATTCAGCTATTTCATAGCCTTCTAAAGTGCTTAATTCCATTGCCAGACCTTATCGGAAGTTATGAGCAGAGGAGACGGTAGTTATGCTTGTCATGTGAACGAAAAAACACAATCTGTGAAAAAAGAAACAAAAGTAAAAATTTTGACAGTCTCAGATGGAGTTGCGCACGGAGTGCGTGAAAACAAATCAAGTGAAGCATTAGTTCAACGTGTTTCCAATGAAGGGTGGATTGTTGAAGACACTGTGGTTTCACCTGATGGAGAAAATGAGGTAGCTCAAACCTTGACAGCCATGGCAAAAGATTTTCATGGGTTGATTATCACTACCGGAGGTACAGGTTTTGGTCCTCGTGATGAAACGCCAGAAGGCACATTGAAAGTAATCGATAGGGAAGCTCCGGGATTGGCTGAAGCGATGAGATTAGTCAATCCTTTAGGAAGACTTTCACGAGGCGTTGCTGGGACGATTGGGACATCACTTGTTGTGAATACGCCCGGTTCAGAAAAAGGCTGCATTGAGTGTTTGGATGCGGTAATAGATGTAATTCCTCATGCAGTTGGTCTTCTGTCAGACAATACCGACCCCCATCCAGTCTGAGGGTTGACTTGAAAGACGATGCGAATTTCATGGCTGCGGCAGTTACGGTCGCAGAAAAAGCAAGGTTTTGGTCCTCCCCTAACCCTTGGGTTGGAGCTGTTGTAGTAGCAAAAGGTCAGATCATAGGTGAAGGCGCTACGGGATCTTTTCAAATAGATAGTGTCCATGCGGAAATATCAGCTCTTAAGGTTGCAGGGGAACTAGCAAAAGGAGCGACTTTATACACGACTCTTGAACCTTGTAATCATCAAGGTCTTACAGGACCATGCACCGATGCAATTATCAAGTCAGAAATTAAAAGAGTGGTAGTGGGATTAGTAGACCCAGATGAAAGAGTTTCAGGTTCTGGGGTGGAAGCACTTAGATCTGCTGGGATTGAAGTTGAGGTAGGGCAAAACAGCGCTGATGTTGAAAAACAACTATTGCCTTACCTCCATCACCGACGGACAGGCCGACCTTATGTAGTTCTTAAATTGGCAGCAACATTAGATGGCCGTATTGCCGCACCTGATGGGTCAAGTAATTGGATTACAGGTGAAGAAGCAAGAATTGACGTGCATAAGTTACGAGCAGAAAGTGATGCTATTTGTGTAGGGGCAGGGACAGTTAGGGGCGACGACCCCATGCTTACCGTCAGATCGGTTGACGGTCCCAGTCCTCGTCGAGTTGTAATTGGTGAAATACCAGAAGGAGCTCAAGTCGAACCTGCTGAATCATGGAAAGGGCCTTTAGGGGATTTGATTCAAAAGTTAGGAGATGAAGGAGTGCTGCAATTGCTTGTTGAGGGAGGAGCTAACCTCGCTGGGCAGATGCACAGAGAGGGACTGGTAGACCGTTATGTAATCTATATTTCTCCTTCGCTTATGGGAGGTGATGACGGTAAACCTTTGTTAAGTGGTGATGGTGTTTCGACTATGGAATCGATCAAACGAGGAAGATTCGCCGATGTTACCCAATTAGGCGAGGACGTTCGGTTGGATTTAGTTCTTTCATGAAAGTTATTTAAAATCAACACACTTGTGCGTCACCTAGTGGCTAAGTTTGTATTGTGCTAAAAATTGTTTTACCAAAAGGTTCCTTAGAACAAGCGACATTGGATTTATTCGACTCTGCTGATCTCTCAGTTAGTCGTTCTTCAAAAGTTGACTATAAGGCCAATATTGACGACCCGCGAATTGATGAAGTTAGAATCTTGAGACCACAAGAAATTCCCACTTACATTGCTGATGGCTTGTTCGATATAGGGATAACAGGGCGCGATTGGATCGAAGAAACCGAAAGCGATGTGGTTTCGTTAGGAAAATTGCATTACTCCAAAGCCACGGCGAGGCCGGTTAATATAGTCGTGGCTGTTCCTGAGGATTCGCCTTTTGAGAAAGTAAAAGATTTGCCATCAGGTGTAAAAGTTTCTACTGAATACCCAAATTTGACTAGAAATTTTTTTGCTGCACAAGGCGTTGATGCAGAAATACAGCTCAGCTATGGGGCTACCGAAGCCAAGGCTCCTGACATAGTTGATGCGGTAGTGGATTTGACTGAGACTGGAAGAGCGTTAAAAGCTGCAGGTTTGAAAATTATAGACACGATACTCACAAGCCATACTGAATTGGTAGCGAATCGTGAGTCTGCAGAAAACCCTGAATTGCGTCATGCTATGGAACAAATTCACACACTTCTAGAGGGAACCTTAGAGGCAAGAGGCAAGGTTCTCGTAAAATTGAATGTTGCATCAGATCAGCTGCAGAGTGTCCTTGAAGTCATACCTTCAATGAAAGCACCAACTGTTAATGAGCTTGCTAAAGGTGAGGGGTACGCGGTTGAAACCGTTGTAGCAAAAACAGAGATAAATATTTTAATTCCAGAACTCAGAGATAAAGGTGCTTCTGACATTATTGAACTACCTTTATCCAAGATTGTTCACTAAAAGTGATTGTTTAGCCTACTCTTCGTCAGGGGTTTCCTCCTGGTTACCAAGTTGAACAAAGGCGAGACGAATTTGATGCAAAGCATCTTTGAGGGTTCCTTCAGCTTCACCTAACCTTCCAGCTAAAGAATCCAAAACTGCTGACATTGCGTCAATAGCTAGAGAAGCTTCATCCATTTTTGGTGGTTGCTGAGAAAGATGTATTGCTCCGAGTTCATATAAACCCATTAGATGGTTAGCCACAACAATCTCAGCAGGTGCTGCAGCTAGCTGTTCGCGCACGGCGTTCATCTCAGCAGCTAAAGCTTCAGCTTGCTCCTGCTCTTCTGGTGAGAGCTCAGAAAACTCCGAAGACTCCACTTCTTGTTCAGGATCAACACTGTGTTCTCCGTCTGGCGTCCATAAACTATTCATTTTTCCTCCAATTTATTAAATATTTTCTGATCTAACTCTGCACTGCTTCAGTTCTATGTTGGTACTCTAGAGTGCGAAAATAAATAGAAAGCGGGTTCCCACCCCACCAGACCACTCTAAGTGAGTTTTGGTTTTTACGGCGGGCTCCTTTTTCTATTGCCCGCCTTTATTTTTT
>JASLTU010000140.1:0-507 GCA_030742755.1 Acidimicrobiales bacterium
TTCAATTGCTCTTCTTCTTGCTTCTTCTTCCTTTCGTCTTCTTTCTGCTTCTCGTCTTCTTCTTTCTGCCTCAATTTTTTTTCTTCTTGCTTTTTCTGCTGCTATTTTTGCTAATCTTTCTCTTCTCTTTCTTTCTCTTTCTGCTTTTTTCCTTGCTGCTTCCGCTTTTGCTCTAGCAATTCTTGCCGCTTCTGCCCGTTTTCTTGCTTCTTCTGCTTTTCTTTTTGCTTCTTCTGCTGCTTTTCTTGCTTCTTCTGCTTTTCGTCTAGCTTCAGCATCTGCTTTCGCTTTTGCTATTCTTGCTAATTCTTTTGCTTTACGAATTGCCTCTTTTCTTGCCTTTTCTGCTGCTATTCTTTTCTTTCTTTCTCTTTCTGCTTTCTTTCTTGCTATTTCCGCCAGTCTTTTTCTTTCTGCTTCTGCCTTTTCTGCTGCTATTTTTTTCTGTCTTGCTATTTCTGCTAATCTTGCTCTTCTTTTGGCTTCTCTAATTGCTGCTTTTCTTTT
>JASLTU010000141.1:0-500 GCA_030742755.1 Acidimicrobiales bacterium
CGCATCAACATGAGCGTGAGAAATTTCAACTATTTGTGTGTGCGTCGGCGTTTCCCAGAATTGTTCAATTTTTTGACTTTCCTCGTTCATATTAAATCCGCCTATCTTCTTCTTTCCAATATGGTTCCCTTAATGGCTGTTTTTGAATCTTTCCAGTTCCAGTTCTTGGCAACTCAGATAAAAAATCTATTGATTTAGGGGATTTATAACCCGCCAAATTTTCCCTACAGTAGATAATCAGGTCCTTAGCTAAAGAATCTCGATCCTCTTCACTTGATGCAGGAACGACGATTGCCTTCACCTGCTCACCAAATTCTTCATCTGGCACACCTATGACAGCGACATCTTTAACTTGAGGGTGACCGCCTAGAACGCCTTCGATTTCTGCAGGATAGATATTAACGCCTCCAGAAATTATCATGTCTATCTTTCTATCGCTTAACCATAAATAGCCATCCTCATCCATGAAGCCGATGTCTCCAAACGTGAAAACACCAGGT
>JASLTU010000014.1:0-33493 GCA_030742755.1 Acidimicrobiales bacterium
TCCGAAACCTGGATTTACGGTCATAACTAGAGCTAAACCAAGTAGATCTTTTACTTCTTCTATAAGGTCCGGTGGAGTGTGAGGGTTGAGTGCAACTCCTGGAACGGCACCAGCGTCTGCAATGTAACTGAGTGTTCTGTGCAAATGTAAACAGGCTTCAGCATGAACAATAACAATGTCGCAACCAGCATCTATATAACGGTCGATCAGATTGTCGGGCTCAACTACCATTAGATGTGCTTCGAAAGGCACTTTGACCAGAGGTCGTATTGATTTAATGACGTCTGGTCCGAAAGTTAAATTCGGAACGAAGACTCCGTCCATCACATCAAATTGAATTCGATCTACACCCGCTTCTTCTAAAGCTACACATTCCTCACCTAAGCGAGAAAAGTCTGCGGGTAAAACTGATGGGGCAATAGCAATTGGTCTCTTCACAACATAGACATTAGACCGAATGAGCTCTCAAAGCATGCCTAAATCTAAGTTCCTCTGGATAAGGGAAGAATTCTGGTAAGTCCCCATCGGCTAATTGGTTTTGGACCTTTTGCCAAAATTCGACTGTGAAAAGGTCCTTATGGGATTCCTTAAAATTTTCCCAGATTTCGACAGGCACAGTCTTTGGAAAACTCATAAATGTTTCAAATTGTTCAGGGAATGCATCACCTTCTTGAACAGCGAACCAAGGTTGAGCGCGCATTTCATCCTCATGGTCTTTAGTATCAGGGATGTTTCTAAATCGGCATTCTTCAAGAAGGGCAAGTTCGTCATAGTCATAGAAAACGACATTTCCATGTCTCGTGACTCCAAAGTTTTTCGTGAACAAATCACCTGGCCATACATTTGCAGCTGCTAGATCTTTGATCGCATAGCCCCAGTCAATAGCTGCTGCTTCAGCTTTTTCTTGAGACATCTCTTGAAGGTAAAGATTTAAGGGGTAGACGTGGCGCTCTGTGTAAGCATGTTTTATAACTACTTTGTCATCGTCTATAAATACAGATTCGCTCGCATCTTCCAATAGTTCCGAAAGGAGTTCTGGATCAAAACGGTCACGACTAAAAGAGAGATTTTCAAATTCTTGTGTATCCACCATTCTGCCCACTCGGTCACGACTGTAAACGAGATCGTATCGACGCCTCACAGCATCTCGTGTGGTGTTCTTAGGAGGATCGAAGTGGTCTTTGATGATTTTGAAAACGACATTAAAAGAAACCAAAGTAAAAACAGCCATAACCATTCCAGGGGTTCCACGGGCTTTTACGAATCTGTCATTAGAGGTTTGTAAGTGGCGATACAAAGATCGATAAAGGCTACTTTTACCATGTTGTGGGTAACCGAGTGCCGTGTAAATCTGGTGTAATGACTTCGTTGGAAGTAGAGATTTCAAAAAACCGACCACTTCTGAAGGATTTGGCCAGTCAACGAAAAAATATGACCGTGTAAATCCGAAAAGGCGACTACCTAAATCTTCTGTTAGTAGCACTGTGTCCACAACTAACCCATTGGGCCCGTGAAGGATCGGAAGAATAAATGGTGTTACTCGATTCAAGAATCTGACCCTTCCAATCAGATATGCCCCTCGATTTCTGTAAAACACAGGTTTAAGCATGTCTATTCCGTCTAGTTTGAGGCCTCCCCATGACTCCATTAGAAAAGCATCTAAACGCCCTGCCACGAGTTTTGCGTCGCGTGAACGGTCTTCCCATTCAACGTTTATTTCATAAGAAGATAAGAGAGAGTCAACTAGTGCAGCTGAATCTCCACTTCTTGTCCAAGTGCTAAATACCTCGGCTTTAGACTCACCGCGTGAAATTGTTGTTGCACCGAACCATCTAATTTCGACATCATTGTCGATTCCGATTGTCGTAAAAACACGCCTTGCCACTGAGTTGAAAAAGGTTTCAGCTAGTCCTTGATCCGGCCTTCTCGCTACGAGCTGCTGGTATATGTCACGAGAGTTTCGCCATTCTCCACGCTTGTCAGTTACAGGATCTAATAGCCCCTGAATCTGCGAGACTACTTCCAAAACTCTTATCTGATGAAGACCAAGGCGTTCGCTTGCGTTGACTTCGTTCATAGACCAGTGTTTTAAAGCAAAGTGTTCACCTGCTTTTTGGGAGATCTCTTGCACAGATTCCATGTAAGAAATAAAAGAAGAGAAGATTATTTCCGACATTTCTGATGCGACGCTGGTTGCATTTTTTGAGCTAACAGCAACAGAACTGTTTTTAAGCTTAGAAAGGAAAGTCAATTTTTTCCTTCCAACCGTTCGGCGGCCCAACCCCCCGGAAGCCAGCCATCTGTTTTTACACGTCGGTAGATGAACATCCATTTACCATCAATATTTTCAAACTTGTCTTCGTAACGCCCCCAGTGGTCTATTCCGTGTGAGAGAAAGACAGAGAAATAACTTTTAGCGTTTGCTTTATTAGTTCCTTCCAAATCGATATGGGTGGATGAAGTGTGGTGTTGGATATATGACGGCAAATTATCTTTTGATAAGGAATCACTAGTGTCCGTAAATATTGTTTTTATCTGATTTGGACCTTCGTAAATGCGACCGTCATCAATGTCCATCACAGCTGTCTCGGCAAAAAGTTCCAGCAACTCATCGAAACGACCACGATCACCGAAAGAGTTATAAGCGGATATGAGATCACGAATTTCCGCGTAAGCTTCTAATTGCCATAATTCCATACATCTAGGGTGCCTTCAATGAACGATTTAACCGACATACAGACACGATTTCCAGCTTTATCTGATGGATGGGCTCGTTTTGATGGGCCTGCGGGCACTCAAGTGGTTGATACAGCGATTGATGCGATGAGTGAATGGCAACGAAGCGGAAGAAATGCAAATAGTCACGGTGCTTTTCCAGCGGCGCAAGCTTGTGATGATCTTGTTGACCAGACCAGTGAGACAATGGGTGAACTCCTTTCTGCAGATCCATCAGGAATGACTTTTGGACCAAGTACAACTGCCAACATGATGGCGTTGACAAGAGCAATTGCTGTCGATTTAAAACCAGAAGATGAGATTATTTGCACCACCCTTGATCACGATTCGAATGTTGCGCCTTGGATGCTGGCAGCTCGCGACTCGGGAGCCACAATTCGAATGGCAGAATTCGATCCCTCCACTGGGAGACTCGAAGCCGAGGCTGTAATAAATTTGATCACTCAGCGAACAAAATGGGTTGCAGTAACCGGATCATCAAATGTCATTGGATCAATTCCTGATGTGGCTTCTATAACAACAGCGGCACATGAAGTAGGAGCAAAGGTAGCCGTAGATGGGGTTCATTTAACACCACACAGAAAAGTTGATATTAATGAAATGGGCTGTGATGTTTATGCAACTTCGTCGTATAAATGGTACGGACCACACGCGGGAATTATGTGGATAGAACCGAACGTGCTAAACGACTTATCTGTATACAAAGTACGCCCCTCTCCAGAGAAAGGAGCTGGAAGATTCCAATATGGAACACCTTCATGGGAGACTCTTGCAGGAATAAAAGAAGCTGCAAAATTTTTACTTAGTATTGGCTTCGAGTCGATAGTTGAACATGAATCTGCAAGGTTTGAGCGGTTACTCTCAGGCCTCATAGATATACCGAAAGTTCGTGTACTGGGTCCTCAAGACAATAAAGATAGAGCGCCCACACTAATGTTTCTCGTAGAGGGAAAAGAACCAGAAGAAATAGCTCAAGAAATTGCAAAGGCTGAAGTAGCGGTTTGGGATGGCCATAATTATGCAGTTGAAGCGATGAGCCCCTTGGGATTAGGTGAAAAAGGGGCAGTTCGGGCAGGTGTTTGCATCTACATTGGCGACAGAGATATTGACCGGCTGTTAGAGGCAGTTTCGTTAATTTGAATAAAGCCTGAAAATTTACGCACAGTCGCCTACTCTGAACTTATTAGCAAGGAGGTTTGCATGAGACTGACACAATTCAGCCATGGTGCTGGTTGAGGCTGCAAACTCTCTCCGAGTGACCTGGAGCAGGTTCTGCACCGACTTAAACCACAAAAATCAAAAAATCTTATCGTCGGGTCATCGACAGGCGATGATGCTGCAGTTTGGCAATTAGACGAAGACAGGGCGCTAGTAATGACAGCGGATTTTATAACACCTGTAATCGATGACGCCTTCACTTGGGGGAAAGTAGCGGCAACTAATGCTGTTTCAGACATTTATGCAATGGGTGCGAAACCATTAATGGCGATTAATTTGGTTGGTTGGAACTCTGAAGAACTCACAACAGAACTATTGTCTGAAGTTTTGGAAGGTGCCAATCAGGTTGCTGAAGAAGCCGGCTTTGTCATAGCCGGTGGGCATACAGTCGAAGACCCCGAGCCAAAATTCGGATTAGCGGTTATGGGCGAAGTAGACCCAAAAAATTTATTAAAGAATTCTGGATTTCGTGAAAATGATTCCTTGATACTTACTAAAAAGCTTGGAGTGGGTGTTATAACCACAGCAATAAAAAAACAAGAATCAACTGAAGAAGCTACAAACGCAGCAATTGCATCGATGCTCAGACTCAATAATCAGGCAGCAGAAATAGCGATTGAAGCTGGAGCAACTGGGGCTACCGATATCACTGGATTTGGATTGTTGGGACATCTGGGAAGAGCAGCTAGAGAATCAAAAGTTGATGTAGAAATAAATGTTCCAGAGGTGCTTATATTGCCCGATGCGCGCGATCTGGCTTTAGCTGGAAATTTACCAGGTGGCAGTAAGAGAAATCTTGAGTGGGTTGAATCACAATTGGATGTTGGTTCCGTTGAAGATATAGACGTTCATCTTCTGGCAGATGCACAAACCTCAGGCGGTCTTGCATTTGGTGTAAAGCCTGAAGAAGTTGAAGAAACTCTCGACAAGTTAATCGAAACAGGACATGACGCTTCAGTGATCGGACAGATGAACGCCGGAAGTGGTTTGATCAGATTGTCTAGTCAGCGTAAATAAACTACCTTGGTAATGTGACTCGCAAGCTAAAGAAGTTCATTCCTCAAACAGAGGAAGAGATGACAGTTGAGTGGTTGACGGATTCATTCAGAGAATCAGGAATAGTTGGAAATTCGAACGTAATTTCATTTTCGTCTAAAGAACCTGAAAGTGGTGAAGGCTTTTCAGGTCTGACACTTAGGGTCGATTTAGAGTGGGACAATTTTGAAGAAGGAATGCCAGAAACGGTATTAGTTAAATTTCCTTCTACTGATTCTAAGAACCGTGCCTTACTTGAACGTGATGGAGCGTATGACAGAGAGTTTGATTTTTATGAACGTTTCTCAGATCGATTTCCTGTAAGAGTGCCGAAACTTCTTTATTCAATCCGTGATCCAATTTCGGATATTGAATCACGAAAAAAACTGAATAAGAGAATTGAGTTGCTACCAAATGGTGCAGCAAAGTTTCTAGGAGGGAATGCTAGGAAATTTATACGCCCCTCAAGTCGAAGATACGCATTGATTACCGAGTTCATCGAAAACGCCCGAACCACGACAACTGAAAATCTCGCTTCAGAGAAAGACTTGCTTGAAATACTCGAATCTCTGGCAGTTATTCATGCGCATTGGTGGAGACACCCTTTGTTGGATGATGACAAAGAGGGGATCGCGTGGCCAACCGTTACACACACGCCAAAATTGATGAATGGTCTTTACAGGGGATCAAGGGACAGTGTTATCGAAAGAAATCCAGAGCTTTTTACCCCAGACATGGTTCGTTTAACTGATTGGTTTTCGGACAATGTTGTTGATGCTATTGGCTTTTTGAATGAGAAATTGACTCTTTTGCGAGGAGATACACGCACTGACAACATGCTATTTACGAATGACGGTTTAGTTATGGTTGATTTTGGGAGTTTTAGTTCTGGTAGACCTAGTTGTGATGTAGCTAATCTACTTTCTTCATGTATAGAACCGGGATCTAATTCATTGACTGTTTACCAGCAGTTGTCCGGCTTTTATTACGAATCCCTTGTTGCAAATGGTGTAACAGAGTATTCAAAATCCCAGCATGAGAATGATATGCAAGTCTGTTTAGCTCTTCAGGCTTATCTTTTGGTCTTGGCTGCAGCTCACTATGAAGCTGATTACGGTGAGAGTTCTTTGGTGAAAATTTGGGCAGAAAGATTGATGGGTCTAATCCCCTTGACGAGTCCTCTTTTAGAAGAAGTCGCTACTGTCTAACGCAATCTGGGTTCTGTACGTTCCCCGCTAGAAAAACTTTCAGCACCTTCTTGTAAAGCTTTTGGATCCATTGAAGTGGAAAGTAATGATGGAGCTATAGAGCGTCCTCCTAATCTGCCTAGATCCTGTGCAGCCCAGATCGCCCTGAGAGTCCCTTGAACTGCCGATGACGGTGATGCTGCGATTGATGCAGCTAACTCATCTGCTTTAGATTTAAGTTCGGATGAAGCCACGACTTCCGTCACTAGACCCATTCTTAAAGCTGTTTCTGCGGAAATTCGTTCAGAGTTTCCTGTTAACGACATTCGCATAACTTCTCCAAATGGCATTTTGTTCAACATGCTCATTGGCTCATAGATCGCTGGCATTCCGTAAGATACGTGCGGGTCAAAAAAAGTAGCGTGTTCTGCTGCAATCAAAATATCGCATTCGCCAAGAAAGTAAAAAGCTCCTCCGCATGCCATTCCGTTCACCGCTCCTATAACTGGTTTCCAAAGGTCGTTGGATTTTGGTCCTAGCCAGTCACCTGGATCGTCATACATGAAGTTATTAGAAGTTCCATAAAGTCCCTTTTCTTGATCTATGGCTGTAAAAGGTTCATCCCTGTCGATCCCAACGCAGAATGCCTTTTCGCCCGAGCCTGTAAGAACAATTACGTTTACCTCATCATTTGAACGCAGAGATTGCCACAAAGAGCGGAACTCTTGTTGCATTTCTGAAGTAAAAGAATTATGGGCTTCAGGCCGATTGATCGTTACCCAAGCAACAGAATCCTTCTCTTCGTATATGAGAGTTTTGTAATCATTCATAAGAGACTCCAATTTGTAAGATCATGCCCTCTAGCGATGATATTCGAATCTAAGCGCTTCTAGTACTCAGAATAGTTCATCATGGGTAACCTTTAGGTAACCAGCACAAATGGAGACCTTATGGACAGGGAATTAACTTTCGAACCTTTTGACTGTGACAATCACTATTACGAGAGCGAAGATGCATTTACACGCCATGTTCCAGAAGAAATGCAAGCCCGAGTGGTGCAGTGGGCTGAAGTAGGCGGAAGGAAATATCACGTAGTAGGGGGCAAATTAAGCAAAGCTGTGACAAATCCGACTTGGGATCCAATAGCAAAGCCCGGGGCTTTACATAAATATTTTCGTGGAAACCCAGAAGGCAAGAACCCCATGGAATATCTAAAAGATAGGGAACCGCTTCCGGCAGCCTATATAGATAGAGATGCAAGGTTGAAAGTTATAGAGTCTCAAAATCTTGAAGCCATATGGCTATTTCCAACCCTAGGCGTGCTTTACGAGGAATTACTAAAAGATGACATACCAGCTGTTGTAGCACTTATGCGCGGATTCAACAGATGGATCGAAGAAGACTGGGGATTTGACTACAAAGAAAAAATATTTGCCTCCCCATATATTTCTTTGGTGGATTTAGAGCAAGCAGTGTCAGAGTTGGAATGGTGTCTGGAAAAAGGGGCTCGGACTATTGTGATGCGCCCAGCCCCGATATGGGCTGAAGGAGGTCAATTGTCTCCCGGTGATCCGGTCTTCGACCCATTTTGGGCACGTGTCAATGAAGCAGGGGTCACTACTGTTATTCATGCCGGTGACAGTGGATATTCATCTCAGGGATACGCAGAAGATGCTTTTGGGAGCAGTATGACTGGCCGTTACCGGCCATCAATAAAAGCTTTCAGTATTGAAAGAGCGGCACATGATTGGTTAATTACTATGTCGATGGAACGCATGTACACACGTTTTCCGAATTTACGTATAGCTTCAGTCGAAAATGGCGCTGATTATTTGGACATGCTTTTTAGAAAACTCAAACAACAGGCGATGAAATCACCCACTTGGTTTGATGAGGACCCTGTAGAACTTTTCCGTGAACATGTCTGGATGAATCCATTTTGGGAAGACAACGTTTACGAGGTTATTGAATTAATGGGCGCTGATCATGTGATTTTTGGTTCCGACTGGCCTCATATAGAAGGTATGCCAACTCCTCTTGATTATTTAGAAGAGGTTGAAGACCTGACTGATGATGATTTACAACTTGTGATGAGGGATAATACAAGATATTTGAATACCCCTAGAGTGTCATAAGGAAAGATCTAGTTTTGTCAGCTTGTCCGACTCTAGAGACAGAAAATCTCATATTGAGACCATTTAAGGATGAGGATGTGCACGGCTTTTTCTCGATGATGGATAGTCGTGAGGTTCGGGATGCTTTACATGTTCCAGATGATTATGGTCCATCTGAAGCATTTAAGGATATGGCAGCATGGCTTGGCCAGTGGGAGTTGCGAGGTACTGGACACTGGTCTCTTGAAGAGAAGAATTCAGGGCGATTTGTCGGGCGAGCAGGTTTGCATCAACCTGAACGACATGACTGGCCCGGTGTAGAGGTTGGATGGGCGCTCCACCCTGACTTTTGGGGACATGGGTACGCAACCGAAGCAGGGGCAGCGGCAACCAGCTACGGATTTGAGCGGCTTGGAGTAGGCAAACTGTTTAGTTGTATTTTGGCAGAAAATCATCGATCACAAGCTGTAGCAAAGCGGCTCGGTTTTGAATTCATGGAAGAGAGAATTTTGGAATTCTTCCCTAAATTACCTCATCAGATATGGATGCTAAACAGGGATTAATTAAAGCTTAGTTTGCGAGAATTAATGGATCTGCATCCGATTTGCTTATAACCAGTTGATCGCAAATGGGGTCTTTTATCACTGTTATGCCGGATGCTCCCTCAATGTTTCGAATGAAAGATGCTTCCTTTATATTGCTTTTTGCCCAACTATCAAATCGAAAAAGTTCCCCAGTTGACACTCTTAAAAGCCACGGAAGTTTTGCTCCGTTGCATTCACGCACAGCAACCATATCTCCGGGTTCCCCGAACTGGTAGCGATAACCGGAGTATTCAATTATCGGTCCGTCAGTTGACACGACAGTAGATGTCTTGCTGGAATCATCGGTCTGATTACTATTATCCGAAGTAGTAAAATAGATAATTAAACCTGCTAGTAGTATCAGTGTGAGTATTTGAAATGCTGTCTTTTTTTTCGACCATGTTGGAAACTCTCCGACTAAAGCGGAAATTTCATCACCATCAGACTGACTTTTCAGACTTTCGTTCATTCTTTTCTTATAAGTAGACAGTTGCTCACGTGAAAATATTACGCCTATTAATGCAAATCACAAAATTTTCGAATTAAGAGAAAATGAAATCAGCATGCGTAGGATCGATTTTTAGATGGTCTAATATTCAAAAATGGATCAGGATTCAACGATTCCAAACCTAAGAGTTAAATGGATGAGCAGCAATGAGGCTGCAGAACGTCTCGGTGTCACGACAGCAACCTTGTACAGGTTCATAGATGAAGGTCGATTGCCCGCATATCGAATGGGAAGAGTCATAAGACTTAAAGAAAACGAACTGGAAGATTTTGAAAGAACTTGCCGCATAGAACCAGGTTCTTTGTCTCATTTGATTCAAGAGTGACCAAATACCTGCCTAAAGCGAATTATTCCTATACGGATAGGGTAAATTCATAGAGAGAATTTTCTAAAATATTACCCAGTAGGTCAGGTTTCAATTGAACCCTTTTCCAAATCAAATCAAGGATATTTTTCCAGATACTGCTTCAATCAGTGAAGCGCGCAATTCGGCATTAGAAAAACTTTCAAAAACTGAATTCCCAAAGCCCGAACAAGAGGTATGGAAGTATTCGAAAATCTTTGATCTGGATCTAAAATCTCTCGCACCTTCTCTTGAAAGCCCTGATGGAAGTAAAACTAAAGCAAGTTTCTTAGACATTGCAGAGTCAGATTTAGTAGAGATTACTGACGGATGGTTGACTAGCGGAAAAGGTAACCATTCTTCGGGAGACTCCGGAGTTTATGTTGGCTCCCTGGCTAACACCGATGCGGATCTAACTAATTTCGAAAAACACCTCATAGAACCTAAAGATTTTTTTGGTTGTTTAAATCGTTCATACAACCCTGAAACCCTATTTATACACATACCCAATGGTGTAACTCTCGAATCACCGATATACATAAAAGTTCAATCTGCCACTTCAGGGTCAGTTGCTTGCCCAAGGGTCATTGTCAGCTTGGGCGAAAATTCTGCGGCTACAATAATCGAACACCATTCGTCTGGTAGCGGTGAATCTCTATCAGTTCCCGTTTTAGATGCTTATGTTGGCCAAAATGCTCGTTTGAAACATTGTGTTCTACAAGACTTAGGAAAGAAAACGTGGCAGGTCTCTAAACAGAACTTCCAGCTAGAAAAAGACGCTTACTTGGAAGTATTTACCGGTGCTTTCGGAGGCGACTACGCAAGAAGCGAAATACGTTGCGAGTTAAAAGGAAGAGGATCGGAAGCTTATTTGTCAGCTGCATATTTTGGAAATGAAGAACAAACTTTAGATTTCCGTACTTTTCAAAAACATGAGGCTCCTAATACAACGAGCAAGTTACTTTTCAAAGGAGCTTTGGATGGGGATTCAAGATCCATCTATTCAGGTTTAATAAAAGTCCTGCCAGAAGCAGTCAGAACAAAAGCTCAACAAACTAATAGAAACATAAAACTTTCTGAAAATGCGTGGGCTGAAAGTGTTCCTAATCTTGAAATAGAAACCAATGATGTAGTTTGCACTCATGCATCAACTGTTGCTGGAATAGATGAAGAACAACTGTTTTATCTAGAGAGTAAAGGAATTGAGACTTCATTAGCGGAACGTTTAATAATTGCTGGGTTTTTTGATGACGTCATTTCACAAGCAGGCGACTCTTTACTTGTGGGAGAAGCCACCTCCATATTGACAGAAATATTAGGAAATCGTTTTATGGGTCAGGGTGAATGATGAAAGAATTAAAGGTTTGCGGCCTGTCAGATTTAGAAGAAGCGCTTCCTCGATGCGTAGAGGTCGAAGGGGAAAAAGTTTCGATGGTTCTTTTAAATGAAAGAGTTTACGCATTAGCTGACACTTGCAGCCATGAGGATGTTTCCTTGTCTGAAGGAGAGGTTGATATTGACGAATGTGCATTGGAGTGTTGGAAACATGGGAGTCTTTTTTCCCTTGAGACAGGTGAAGCTTTAAGCCTTCCTGCTACGAAAGGTGTAAAAACTTACGAGGTTCGCGTTATTGGTAATGAAGTTGCGTTGGTGATCGAATGACAAATGAAAAATTCCTAAATATCGAAGGACTTTGCGCTAAAGCGGGCGGTAAAAAGGTTCTTAATGGTATAGATATTCAAATTAAACCTTCAGAAGTACATGCGATAATGGGTCCAAATGGTTCCGGTAAGTCGACTCTTGCCCACGTCCTAATGGGTCGTCCCGGCTATGAAGTCACCTCCGGTTCAATTTCCATCGATGGTGTAGATGTTCTTTCTCTTCAGACTTGGCAGCGCGCTCAGGCTGGGATGTTCATAGTGATGCAACAACCCATTGAAGTGCCTGGCGTGAAGATATCTGACTTACTTACCGAAGTAGCAGTTGCATCTGAACTTGACCCGCAAGAATCATTGTCATTGCTTCGGGAGGAGGCAGCGAATCTAAAAATAGATGAAAGTCTTTTAGAGAGAGAATTAAATGTTGACCTGTCAGGAGGGGAAAAGAAAAGAAATGAAACACTCCAACTTTTAGTTTCTAAAGCTAAATATGCGATCTTAGACGAAATAGATTCAGGACTAGATGTAGATTCACTTGCTTTAGTCGCAGAACGAATAAATCGAGCGGCAAAAAGTGACCAACTGGGTGTACTGGCAATAACTCACTTCAATCGCTTGTTGGACATTCTCGAGCCCGATCAAGTGCACGTGCTAGTAGATGGACGAATAGTAGAAACTGGGTCTGCAGAACTTGCTCTGCAATTAGAAAAAGACGGATACCAAAAATTTTTGAAGTAGGCAGGTAGTGCAAAACCAACTGTTAAAGCCAGAAGAACTTGAAACACTAATGAAAGCATTTCCTGATTGGGAACTTCACGAAAACCATTTAAAACGGATTTTTGAATTTCAAGATTTCAAAGAAGCATTCGATTTTATGACTGAGGTAGCTGAAGTAGCTGAGACTTTGAACCACCACCCCGACTGGTCGAATTCTTGGAACAAAGTGTCAATCCAAATTTCCACTCATTCCGCTGGCGGCTTAACTCACCTTGATTACAGATTTGTAGAAGCGGTCGAATCAGTGATTGAAGGTTAAAAGCTTGATTAATTATTATTCGTTAGGGTCAATTATTTGATTGAAGGCGTTCCAACCCAAGGTTGCGCACTTGATTCTTACCGGAAATTTCACAACACCTTTTAAAGCTTGAAGGTCACCTAGTGAATTTTCGATACTATCTTCAGATGATTCCGGAGAGTCCAAGTTCTTTTCATGGACTGACATCATTTCCTTAAATTTTCGAATCAAATTTTTTGCTTCTTCGAAAGTTTTACCGACGACTGATTCGGCCATCATTGATGCAGACGCCTGACTTATCGAACAGCCTTGGCCGCCTATTCTTATGTCTTTGATTACATCTCCATCAGTAAGTACATAGACTTTTACGTCATCACCACATAGAGGATTAAAACCCTCTTCCATAAGTGCTGGAGGCACTGGAAGCTCACCTTGATTGCGAGGATTTTTGTAATGATCGAGAATTATCTCTTTATATAAATCTTCAAGTCCAGGCACAATTTCTCCAGATCAGGTTAATTAAAAATTTTTCCAGCTTCAGTTATAGCGTCGGCTAGAACGGTTATATCCGACTCATCATTATAGATGTACAAAGAGGCTCTGGCAGTAGCATTTACTCCCAATAATGACATCAAAGGCTTACAACAATGATGGCCAGCTCTGACACAAACTCCGTACTGGTCTAGCACCTGGCTTATGTCATGAGGGTGAATGTCACGATAAGAAAAGGAAATAACTCCTGACCTGTCAAGCGCAGCTTCAGGCCCGTATATGGTCAAATCATCTCCGAATCTGTCAGTTAAAAAATCAAGAGAATAAGAGGTTAGATTCTGTTCATGTTCTCTAATAGCTTCCATCCCAATTTTTTCTAAGTAACTGATTGCAACACCTAATCCGATTATTTCAGCGATTGGAGGAGTGCCGGCTTCAAACTTCCAAGGAACCTCATTAGTCGAGAAACCGTCTGAAGTCACATTAAGAATCATTTCACCCCCACCTAGGAACGGTGGCATCTTTTCGAGAAGATCTAGGCGGCCCCAGAGGACACCAATGCCGGTAGGGCCACACATTTTATGTCCACTAAAAGCTAGAAAATCAGCTCCCAATTCAGATACGTCAGTTTCAAAATGGGGAACTGACTGACAAGCATCAACGAGACAAATAGCTCCAACCTGATGAGCTGCGTCGGTTAGTTTTTTTACGGGATTTATTGTTCCTAAAGCATTAGATACTGCTGATACGCATAAAAGTTTCACGTTTTCTAGCAATTCGTCAATGCGGCTCAGGTCGAGTTGGCCATCTTGTGTGATGGGTATCCAACGGATTTCGATATTGCGTTCACTAGAGAGTTGTTGCCACGGAACTATATTTGAATGGTGCTCCAGTGAACTTAAAAGGATCACATCTCCGTCGTTGAGTTGGCTTCGCGCCCAGGTGTAAGCAACTAGATTTATTGCTTCTGTGGCGTTTTTAGTAAAGACGATTTCTTTCTCGGAAGAGGCATTAATAAAGCGAGATACTTTTGCACGTGTTTCTTCCATCTCAGAAGTCGCAAGTTCTGCTATCTGATAAGCACCCCTGTGAACGTTTGCGTTTATTTGCTTGTAATAATCTGTCATCCGGTCAATTACTTCAATCGGCTTTTGAGAAGTTGCTGCTGAATCTAGGTAAACGATTGGTTTTCCGTTCACCTCGCGTTCAAGAAGAGGGAAGTCTTCTTTGATTTTTCTAGATTCAAAAGCAGACATGGTCATTGCTTCACGCTCTTATAGGAGTCATATCCCGAAGATTCGAGTTCTTTAGCTATTTCAGTTCCGCCTGTTGCTACGATTCGTCCATCTAAAATCACATGAACAAAATCGGGATTCAACTGATCTAAGAGTCTTTGATAGTGGGTAATGGTAAGAACACCTAGGTCAGGATTTTCTTCACGGACTTTTGAAACACCGTTAGCCACGATGGTCAAAGCATCAATGTCTAGTCCGGAATCTGTTTCATCTAAAATTGCCATTTCAGGCTCGAGTATTGCCATTTGAAGGATTTCGTTTCTTTTCTTCTCTCCACCTGAAAACCCTTCATTCAAATAACGCTCAGCAAATGCGGGATCCATGTTTAACCTTTCCAGCCACTCCATGATTGACAGCCTCAATTCCAAAACCGACATTTTCATGTCTTTGCGTGCTGAAAGTGCTTGTCGAAGGAAGTTAATTACCGAAACTCCAGCTACTTCATGTGGATATTGGAAAGCTAAAAAAATTCCGGACTTTCCTCGCATTTCTGGAGACCAGCTTGTTATGTCTTCTCCACGGAAACGGATTGAACCTTTTGTGACTGAATATTCGGGGCTTCCTAGAAGGACGGAAGCGAGAGTTGATTTCCCCGAGCCGTTTGGACCCATTAGGGCATGGATCTCACCTTGATTAATAGTTAGATCTATCCCGTTTAAAATACTTGTGCCGTCTTCGGCCGAAGCATGTAAATCGTTAATTTCGAATAATATTTCACTGGGTTTTGACACGTTGTAAGTCTATTGACAGCTTTTAATTACCACTATCTGTATAGGTTTAATTGTTTGATCTAGTTTTTGAGTGAGATTTTCCAGGATCTGAAATTCGTGTAGTCGTTACCGTCGCCTCCTGTGCCATTACCTGTGCCATCTGGAAAAATTCTAAAGGTACGAACTTCTTGGCTCTTGTCAAGAGATACAGCTACATACCTAGCATCGCTTCGGCGAGCGGGTCCAGCACGCCAAAGTAACCAGTTGCCAATTTTTCGCTTATAAGCAATTTTTACTGAGCCCAGATCATCTCCAGATGTTAAAAGGCTTTTTGGGGCCTCAATCCATGCTTGAGCCGCTATGTTTTTATCTCTTAAAGGAGTCTCAGGCAACTCCCATGTATGAATAGGTGTGTAGTCGAAAGGTCTTTCGTCTGCTGGAAGTGCTGGCTGTTTTTGTGTCACCAGCCGCGAGATGCCCATTCATCTAAGGAAGGGCTTTCATTTGCAATAGTTGTGTCATCTCCATGTCCAGGCAAAACTAAAGTTTCTGGTGAAAGCTGGCTGAAGAGCCGGTTATCTATTGATTTAATTATTTGTTCGAAGTCGCCGCCTTCGAATTCTGTAGTTCCCGGTCCTCCTGGGAAAAGCGTATCTCCAGAGAAAAGAATAGGAGAGTCTTCTAATCGGAAACAGATTGACCCTGGTGTATGTCCTGGAGTCATGATTGTGTGAAGCCGCAGTCTTCCCACTTCGATAACGGACTCGTCTTCAAGTATATAGTCGTAGCTCGGCAGCATTTCTGCATCTGCGACAGTTACGCCGACTTGATATCCGGCTTCTCTTATAGCGGGAACAGCTTGTATGTGATCCCAGTGTCCGTGTGTCTCTAGAACAGTTTTAACATCGAGAACCTTGCATAAATCAAGTAATTTGTTGTGCTCATTTGCAGCATCGATAAGGACGCTTTCACCTGTTTCACGACAACGCAGAAAAAAAACATTATTATCCAAATCACCAACGACAATTCGATGAATTTCAGACTGAGTGTCACAATAATGTAGTGAAACGCCAGGAACCCCTGTTTTAGGGTGATCCGAGTGAGAACAAGGTGATGAAAATGGCGAAGAGGGCATTTTCTCTGAGTTTTCGTTATTATCCATTATGACTCATGTTAGCAATGAGAGACGAAGAGTGCTTTCACCCCGATAACGTCGAGTTTGAAATTTAAATAATGTATATTTCCTGAAATTAGATTTAAGGAGCCAAAAAAGTGAATTTTGCTTTTACAGAGGAACAGGAACAGCTACGAGAATTCGTTAATCAATTTATGGAGAGTTACTCGCCTGAATCCAAAGTTAGAGAACTAATGGAAACTGACCTTGGATACGACTCAGAGACATGGTCAATGATGGCTGAACAACTTGGACTTCAAAGCCTGATAATCCCTGAAGAGTACGGAGGGCAAGGTTTCGGATATGTAGAGCTGATAGTAGTTATGGAGGAAATGGGAAGAGCCCTATTGTGTTCACCTTTCTTTTCCACTGTTGTTCTTGCAGCTAATACTCTTATACATTCAGGTGACGATGCCGCGAAATCGGAACTTCTCCCGGGAATAGCAAGCGGTGAGACAATCGCTACTTTGGCTTTCACAGAAGAAAGTGGAAAATGGGGAAGTGACGGCATAGCAATGCTTGCCTCTGCTTCGAATGATGGTTGGCAGCTTAATGGAACAAAAATGTATGTTCTCGATGGGAATGCTGCTTCTCTCATTATTGTGGCAGCCTGCACGGACAAAGGTATTTCATTATTCAAAGTTGATGGCGATTCAGCTGGATTATCTCGTACACAGTTAGCCACAATGGATATGACTAGAAAACAGTCACGTTTAGATTTTGAGAATGTTGAAGCAACCCTCATAGGCGAAGAAGGAGAAGGGTGGGCTACTCTTGAGAAAGTTCTTGATTTAGCTGCCGTTGCGCTCGCCGCTGAGCAAGTAGGTGGAGCTCAACAGTGTCTCGACACTGCGGTTCAATACGCCAAGGACAGGGTCCAGTTCGGTCGCCCAATAGGTAGTTTTCAGGCTATTAAACATAAGTGTGCTGACATGTTATTGGAAGTTGAATCTGCTAAATCAGCTGCTTATTATGCAGGTTGGTGTGCTGCCGAAATGAACGATGAATTACCTTCTGTGGCGAGTTTGGCAAAGGCTTATTGTTCTGAAGCTTATTTCAATACGACAGCTGAAAATATTCAAATTCATGGGGGTATAGGTTTCACATGGGAACACCCTGCGCACCTATATTTCAAAAGAGCAAAAAGTTCTGAGCTCCTGTTCGGCGATCCGACTTATCACAGAGAACTCTTGGCGCAAAGAATTGGTATTTAGACTGCTTCACAATTCAAATTTTCAGCAAAATAGTTGCTGGAATTAGTGTTCCCATGAAGGAAATATAAGCGAATTTCTTTAAACGTGAGTTATGTAACTTGGATGTTGCTATAACCGAAGTGTGCTTTTATTATTTGCGATTCTTGGATTCTTGCTAGTTCTTTTAATCGCCTTTGTTTCTGTTGCTTTTACAGTGAGAAATCTAAGCGAGGTTTCATTTCCTTCAGTTCTCGAAGTGGATGATGCAGTTGAATGGATATCAGAAAGACTTCCTGAAGAGGCTGCTTCACAACTACGAAAGGACGAAGTTTTTGAAATAATTGGCTGGTGGCTCGATTCGATAGATTCAGCAGGATTGACATCAGAGCACGGGCAGGAAATAGGTGAAGGCAGAGCCAAAGGCAAGGATGAATCAGTTGCAGATCTTGACGTTGCAGTAGACGAAGTTGTTGCTAGAGCATTAGAGACCGCAGAGCCTTTAAATGAGTTAGCTGTAGTTGTGGTTCTTGACTTGCTTGTTGTTTATTTAACTGAGATTGGTGCGATTAGTGGCCAACCTGCAGAACAGGGGTAACTTCGGTACATGATTAATCGAGAAAGTCCAGTTTTTGTTGCGGGTCACAAAGGACTTGTGGGATCTGCAATTTTGCGGCGATTGGAGTCTGATGGATTTTCAGACTTAAGAGTTGTGGAAAGAAAAGATCTTGATTTGCGAGACCAGTCAGCAGTGAACACATGGTTTGAAAGCGAGAGACCTAATTACGTCTTTCTTGTCGCAGGAACAGTTGGTGGAATAATGGCTAACAGTACCCGCCCAGCGGAGTTCATTTATGACAATTTGATGATTCATGGGACAGTTGTGGAAGCTAGCCACAGGGTGGGAGTTGAGAAATTAATTTATCTCGGTAGTTCATGCATTTATCCGCGTGAAGCGAATCAGCCGATAACTGAAAGTTCTTTATTGAGCGGACCATTGGAACCTACAAATGAGAGCTACGCCCTAGCAAAAATTGCGGGAATAAAACTTTGCGAGGGTTACAGAAGGCAGTACGGAGATGATTTCATTTCTGCTATGCCAACTAATCTGTACGGACCGGGTGACAATTTTGATGAAATGAATGGCCATGTCTTACCTAGTTTGATGAGGCGTTTTCATGAGGCTAAAGAAGAAGAACAGGACACTGTTGAAGTTTGGGGAACTGGAAAAGCCAAACGGGAATTTCTGCATGTGGACGACCTCGCTGATGCTTGTTTATTTCTAATGGATAATTACTCTGATCTGGAGCATATAAATGTGGGTACCGGCGTGGATCACAGTATTAAAGAACTAGCTGAAAACATAAGAGATTTAATTTACCCCGAAGGCAAAATTGTATTTGATTCCTCTAAGCCTGACGGGATGCCTAGGAAGGTTTTGGATGTTTCAAAACTAACAGAATTGGGTTGGAGGGCAAGAGTTCCTTTACATGAAGGTCTTGCTAGCACTTATGAGTGGTTTTGTGATGCTAAGGCGAGTGGAGAGATAAGAGAATAATCTTTTATTCTTGTTTTGATTTACCGGCTGCTTTTTGAGCTTTTTTCCATGCTCTGACTTTGGCTAATGACTCAGGGCTGTTTATATCTGCTACAGATCTAGGTGTCTTGTCTGCAAACGGTCCAGCACATTTTTTCCAACCAGGGGGAGAGCAACCCATGCGTTTAGCTAAAAGAGCGGTAAATATCATTGATTTTTCATCACCAAACCCTGGAAGTTCTCTAAGACGGTTATAGAGAACTTCACCGGAATCTGAATCAGCCCAAAGCTTTTCGGCATCACCGTTGTAATTTTCCACCAAGTGTTCGCAAAGATCTTGAATGCGGCCTGCCATTGAAGAGGGGAAACGGTGAATGGCGGGTTTTTCTTTGCAGATCGATTCAAATTTGGAAGGGTCCATTGAGGCTATTTGAGGGGCGTCGAGTTTTCCTAGCCTTTCCAAAAGGGTGTAAGGCCCTTTAAATGCCCATTCCATAGGAATCTGTTGGTCAAGAAGCATTCCTAATAGGAGGGCAAGGGGGTTCTTGTTTAAGAGTTGATCGGCTTGTTCATTGCCTGTAACGGCAAGATCACCTGAAAATTTAGATTTCATATTAGAAGAATAGTTCGAAAGAAAGAATTTTGAAATTAGTTATCGTTAAATGGAAAAAAGAAAACTTGACGAACGTTGATATGCGGATCGGATTAGGGTTTAGAAATGGATAATCCAATCACAGTCGTTTATACAGATGGAGCCTGTTCCGGCAATCCTGGTCCTGGGGGATGGGCTTGGGTGGTGCCAGATGGAGAATTTGCAGCTGGAAGTGATTCGGAGACAACAAATCAGCGCATGGAATTAACAGCTGCCTTGGAAGCGGCTAAAGCATTTAAAGAGGAAATAGTAATTGTCAGTGATTCGACTTATGTAGTTAATTGTTTTCGTGACCGTTGGTGGGAAGGCTGGTTGCGGAGGGGCTGGGTAAACTCTGCTAAAAAACCAGTTAAGAATCGGGACCTCTGGGAACCACTAATCGAGAATTATCGCGGACGTGACAATATTTCTTTCAGGTGGGTTAAAGGTCACTCAGGTGACCGCTGGAATGATGAAGCCGACCGTCTAGCTGTGCAAGCAGGTGCTGAGCAGACCTCATTAAAAGGGAATCTTTCCTTTTAGGAATTTAAAAGATTGACGTAAATTAATGACCGGTTCTCCTTTCGCGCCTATAGTCGAAATTACCGAGGAGAGGAGGTGGTCCAGATTAGTAGTAAACGTTATGGGACTTCGGAGGTGGGTGGCCGCTAGGCGGTTCTGGACCATCTGGCGAAATTTTGCCAGCCACCCTCAGGTTTGATTGCTAGTTCTGGTCCCGACTAGTGAATAGATCTATCTGAGAAATCCAGAAATAGTTCCAATATTTTATTTTCGGGGGTGCGCTCATGCGCATCCCCGAAATGTTTTATACACGGGTATCATCTTTTTAATGAAGCGTTTAAGTGTTTTTGAAAACAACAGATTCATAGGCGATAAGAGAACTCAGGAGGTTTATGATCTCGACGAGTCAGAAGAAACTGAATCCATGCAGGTTCTTGTAGATGAACTTATCGAAAATGAAACTTTCATTTGTTTTGCTCCAGACACGCTTGCAGAAGCTCGAAACAGGGGATATCGCCTTCGAAAAATCTAACCGTTAGTTTTTTGGCGTATTAAATTAAGAGCGCTTCCAGCTCTGAACCATTCGATCTGATCTTCTGACATGGAGTGGTTTGTTTCTATATTGGAAACGTTGCCTTCGGGAGTCGTGACTGTTACTTGTACAGGTTTATTTGCGCTTAAGTCTTTGAGCGAAATTACTGAAATTTTGTCTTTTTCTCCTATTAAGTCATAGTCGCTAGGGTTAGCGAAAGTTAATGGCAGTATTCCTTGCTTCTTCAAGTTGGTTTCGTGGATTCGTGCAAATGATCGTGCGATTACTACACGACACCCTCTAAACCTTGGCTCCATCGCAGCGTGTTCCCTGGAAGAGCCTTCTCCGATATTTTCGTCGCCAATCGCGACCCATTCGATACCTGCTTCATGGTAACGCTTTGCTATTTCAGGAAATGGTCTTATCTCGTTGTCGGTGATATCTAATCCGGTTCCGACTTCTCCGGTAAATGAATTAACCACACCCAAGTAGAGGTTTCCAGAAATATTTTCTAGATGTCCTCTGTATTTCAACCAGGACCCTGCCATCGAAATATGATCAGTGGTGCATTTTCCTTTTGCTTTCATGAGTATGGGTAAATCTTCAAAGTCATTTCCATCCCAAGGGTCAAAAGGAGTAAGGGCTTGAAGTCTTTCACTTTCTGAAGGTATGGAAATTTCAATTTTAGAATCATCAGATGGAGGAGGTTTGAATAGACCTTCTTCACCGGAGTCGAATCCTTTGGTTGGAAGCTCTTCTCCAATATCCACAGAAAGCTTAACCTCTTCACCGTTTTCTGTAGTTAACGAATCAACTGCGGGATCAAAGTCCAGTTTCCCTGCGATACTTAAGGCGACAACAGTTTCAGGTGAAGTCACAAAAGCAAACGTGGAAGCGTATCCGTCGTTTCTTTTTGGAAAGTTGCGGTTATAGCTAGTGACAATGCTGTTAGGAACGCCATCATCTAGATCCTGTCGATCCCATTGACCTATACATGGACCACATGCATTTGCAAGAACTGTAGCTCCTATAGCTTCAAGATCTGCAAGAAGACCGTCTCTTTCAATTGTTGCTCTAACTTGTTCTGAACCGGGGGTAACTAGAAGAGGTATCTTTGATTTCAAACCTTTAGAAAGAGCATCGCGCGCTATTCCAGCTGCCCGAGTTATGTCTTCATAACTTGAATTGGTGCATGATCCAATCAAGCCAGCGCTTACTTCTAGTGGCCAACCATTTGCAGCCGCCTCTTCTCCGAGGTCGCCAACTGGTCTAGCCAAATCAGGTGTATGAGGACCATTGATATGAGGTGTTAGGTCAGAAAGATTTATTTCAATAACACGGTCGAAGAAGCTGTGGGGATCTTCTTCAACTTCTGGATCGGCCTGCAAGTCATTGCTCACTAAATCAGCTGCTTCAGCGGTATCTGTACGATTAGTTGCTTTCAGATAACGAGATATGGCTTCGTCGTAAGGGAATAGAGAGGTAGTAGCACCAATTTCTGCACCCATATTACAGATTGTTCCCTTACCTGTTGCTGAAAGTGTTCTTGCACCTGGTCCGAGATATTCCACTATTGCACCGGTACCACCTTTAACGGTAAGAATTTCTGCGACTTTTAGGATCACATCTTTAGGTGATGCCCATCCGCTCAACTCTCCTGTCAAACGAACACCGATTAATTTTGGCCACTTGATATTGAATGGAAATCCGGTCATGACGTCAACGGCATCAGCACCTCCAACGCCGATGGCTATCATGCCTAAACCACCCGCATTGGGAGTATGGCTGTCGGTGCCGATCATCATTCCACCTGGAAAGGCATATTGTTCAAGAATTACTTGATGGATGATGCCAGATCCGGGTTTCCAGAAACCTGCTCCGTATTTCGCACAAACTGATTCGAGGAAGTTGTAGACCTCGGAATTGTTATCGACTGCAACGCTTAAGTCGGTTTCACCATCTATACGAGCTTGAATTAAATGATCGCAGTGAGTGGTTGTGGGAACTTGTACTTGTTCAAGGCCGGCAGTCATAAATTGCAACCAAGCCATTTGGGCAGTGGCATCTTGCATTGCAACACGATCAGGATGGAGATCGACATATGAGACTCCGCGGTTCATTTCTGTCGAACGCGGATCTTTCAAATGATTAATAAGTATCTTTTCTGCCAAGGTCAAAGGTCTACCCAAAGCTTCTCTGCCAGCGGATAGATGACCTTCGAGATTTGCGTAAACTTTTTTTACGAGTTCTGTTGGAGTCTGGGATTGAACTGTCATATTTCCAATCTATCAGATTGTTTTTAAGCTATTTATTGCTGTGACGAACTTGACTTATTAGAGCACAGGCCAACGGCGTCGACGTTTTCTTGTTTTTCCGTCATTGTCACTTAAAGCCCAAGATCTTCTCCAAGCTCCGATTTCAGGTCCAGTGAGCGATGGGGAGGAATCTCTGTAAGACCGTTGTCGAGCATCCCACCAGCTGGAGGCTGTTTCATCTGCAAGGCTTCTAACTTCTTTTTCAATTCGAGTGCTGAAAGATCGAGCATTTTCATCATTTTTAGGTTCCATTGGATATCCGAAAGTAATGGTGCTTTTAGAGCGTCGTGGAAGGTTTCTTCCTTTTCGAAGGATTTTTCCAGTTCCGGAAATATGTATTGGGACGACTGGCACACCACATCGGATAGCGAGATAGGCGGCACCTCCTCTGAAAGGTTGACCCCATCCATCTGGACTGCGACCTCCTTCGGGGTATATCAATAGACTCCATCCTTGACCTATCAACTCTGAAATCATGTCACCAGATTGTCTACTGACTTTGGTTCGATCTATCGGAACCGCTCCTATGGCTAGTGCTGAAATTGCACTAGTAGCTTTTGTGTTGAAGAAATAATCAGCAGCAGCACCAATTACAAGTTCATGTCTCCATGGTTCAGGAATTGAAGTGATTAGTAGGGGGGTATCAGCATGACTTTGGTGATTGGCAGCAAATATTGCTGGACCTTCAAGATGTTCAAGGCGATCTAAACCTTTACGTGCAGGAGTGGCTAGGAGAGACATTACAGGCCTCATTAGAGTCTCCACAATGACTGCTCTGGCTAAGCGAGCAGCAGGTCGACGTGCCCATTCGGTGTCGTAGTTAGCGCCAAGTGAGTTATTTTTTACCCTTGAGTCAACACCTTTAGGAGTAGAAGCTGGAACCCATGGAAAACCAAGTCTTAAAAATTTATTTTTAAAATCATTGGTAATGGAATTGATGGATTTCATTTTTAGATCACGTCTGCCATGACAAGGGGAGGGTTTTTAAGGTGCGTAATGGTTGGTTGAGGTCCTACGACATCAGAGGCTATTTCAAGTGCATCTTGAAGAGTTGACGCTGATTGGAAACCTAAACGACGAACAGCTTTTTGATCACCGCCAACGATAATGATTCTTCCTAAATGTTGCATTGCATGACTGCCCCAATACCACATATAAAGCGGATGGACTCCGTGGTAGGCGTATGAGTTTCTATAAAGATGGATGTACCATTCATCCTCTGCAAATTGCTTCTCGTATTTTTTCTCAATTTCAATTGGGTCGGTAGTCTCGGATAGAACCTGTTCGAAAAAATCTATGTAACTAGGATGATGAACAGGATGGAACTCCCAAGGCGTAGGGTGGCTCATTATCAGGACTCCGCCTTCGCGAACTAAGGGCTTTCCTTTGTAAAGATTAAAGAAATATCCAAGCCCAAGACACATAACCAAAATGGGATTCATTATTGAGTTGACGTTGTATGGGCAGATGTAAGGTAGACCCATCGTAAGTATGTCTGTTTGTCCTTCAACGGTTACGAGTTGTTGAGCGTATACATTTTCAATGGTTCTCTTGTGCACAGCCTCCACTTCACCCGCTTGAACTGAAGTTAACTCATAGGGCGACTGCCACCCTCCGAAAATACGCCTTTTCGCTTTTACCGGCAATAAATCTAAACCGCGTTGCATTGCTATGAATTGACCTCTGTCTCTGGCACTCCACTCCCATTCGCGTTTTTGAAGAAGAGCGAGAGGGCCTTCTCGTCCGAAAGTATTGTTGTTTACAGTTGTTTCTATTTGAAAAATTTTCACTCCTGCATCTTTTATTACGTCTCCCATGCGCCAATTAGAGGCATGTAGAGCAGAGTTCTCTCTATCCATAATTGATTTCGAATTTCTTAGAGTGTGAACGTTGTGGTGATGGCGTAGGCCGGTGTAGCCAGCTAGCCCAGTTGCAGTACTTTTATGCCCACCGTCCATAGAAACTAGATTTATATTCACGTATATGAGCAGGTCGCTTTCTGCGGCTCTACGACAGAAATGGACTTCTTCTCCGTGTGGGGTCTCACCAAGCACCATCATTCCTTCGGGGTCTTCTGCATCAAGGTTGTAAAGTAGCCCTTTTGGAGCAAAAGAATCATAGACTCGATCTCCCACGGCATGACGCAGCTCATCTTCAGTCATTCTCCTATGTAGAGCAAGAGCGGCAATTAGGTGTACATCATCTACGCCTGCTTCAGCTGCCATGTCGAGAACAGCTTCGATGATGCGCTGTCTTATATCAGGTTTACGCATAGGGGGAAGCGGTAGTGAAATATCATCAAAAGCGATTGTTAGTTTCATACCCGGTTTAAGAAGAGAGGGAAGTGGATCTGAATCACCAAGTGGGTTCAAAAGGGCTTCTTTTATTGCACCTTCTGGATCTGGAAGCCCCTCTAACGGTTCAGATGGATAGACAACTCGAGATCTCCCCGGAGGAAGTTTTTCTAAACGAAAGTTTTCCCCGTGATGAAAAACAATAGGTGGAGTGTTTCTATCCACATCCAAAACGAACCCTGGTCTAGGGGAAGGGCGTGAGGTTTCTTTATCGTTAGTAGTCATTTGATGTATCGCTCCCGTTCATCTCTAAGGTCAAAAACAATCTTGAAGGCGCCTCTAACACCTGCGTTAGCAGCATGTTTTAGGGCTTCTTGATAGTCGTCAAGTGAGTAGCAAGCTGAGACAAGTTCCTCAAGTTTTGCGGTTTTCACTAATTCAAAGGCAAGATCAAAAGTGCTCGTTGTTTTACCATCAGGAAGTCTTTCAGTTCCGTAGGTGTAAGCACCGATTAGTTGCAGTTCGCGATGCCAAAGGGGTGTCAGTTCTAGTTCTACTGTCGCAGGCATTCCGACTAGAACAACTTTTCCATTTGGTTTAGTTATTGACAAAGCATCACTGATACTTTTTGAAGATCCGACACAGTCTATTACAACATCCGCACCACCGGTTAGGCGGTCCACACGACCATCGGGGGCTTTTTCTGAAACATTTGTGATTGCTTTTGTTCCACAAGCTCTTCTAACAGCACGGTGGACTTCTTCAGGATTTACAACAATATCAGATCCAAGTTGAGCGGCTAATCTTTTTTGTTCCGGATAACGGGCAGTCGAGATAATTGTTTTTGGGTTTGTGAAATGTCTTAGCGCTGAAATTGTAACTTGCCCCAGAGTTCCACTTCCTAATATTGCCACCACTCCTTCGTCTGGAAGTTCTGCTGCTAGAGCAGCGTGCACTCCGCATGCCGTTGGTTCAACCATTACTGCTGCTTCGTCAGAGAAATCATCAGGAACGGAATGCAGTTGGCTTGGGTGTGCATAAAATTCAGTCGCCCAACCTCCTCCTGTGTCATGACATGAACCGGTTTGAATACCAGAAGATATTTCTCCAAGAGTTACATTTTCACAATTCCCTATTTTTCCTTCGCTGCAAGGAAAGCAAGGTGGTGAAATATTTCGACTAGCACAACTTAGAACTGGTTCAAGTACGACACGACTGTCATCGTCAAGGTCGCCAACCACCTCATGTCCAGGTGTGAAAGGAAAAGAAACAAGAGGTTCAAAATATCGAGCTGACTTGCCATCTACTGTTGCTAGATCGGAACCACAGATTCCTGAAAGTCTTGGTCGTACCCTTACCCAATCTTTTCCAGGTGTTTTAGAGCTTTCTTCTTGAATGAGGTCGATGGGCCCAAAACTCGCTCCTGAACCAGGCATGATATTCCCGGCAATCTTGGCAGCTGCGTAACGCGGGATGTTTCTTTTAAATCTAAGTGCCTTCATGCTTTACCGCCTCTTTGGGGAGCCAAAGGTAAAATTTTGTTACTTACTCCAGGCGATTTACCGAAGTTTTCTACAAGCCACCCGCGTTTTCTGGCAATACTGGCTAGACGAACCTCTGGATTAACAGCTACTGGAAATCCAACTGCTTCAAGCATGGGGAGGTCACTAGCAGAATCAGCGTAAGCGACTGATTCGCGTAAGTCGAGTTCATTAGCTGCCGCATAATCAGCTAATGCTTGGTACCGAGATTCTCCTGTAGGTGGCACGTCTATCATTCGACCATCATAAGATTCGCCGTTCCGTCCTAGTTTTGGACAAATTATGTCATCAAAAAGAGGCCTAAGTGGTTCAACTATGAAATCCAAAGCACCGGTGATTAGGACAGTTTTATGTCCTAGATTTTTGTGCTCTCTTACTCTACGGATTCCTTCTGGGAAGGATTTTGAAAGTATCAAGTCGCTAAATTGTTCAGCTGAATCTTCATAAATCTGAGAGACTGGAGCTCCTTCGTAACGTCTATAGAAATAACGTAAGAAATCGCCTCGATCTTGTTTATCTAAAGAAAGTAGCTGTGGCGTTTCTAGTAATGTTTTCACCACTAGGCGAATACGTTCAGTTCTGCTTAGTCGTCTGCTTGCAAGCCACGCGAAAGAAGAAACGACATTCGAGGCAATAAGAGTGTTTTCTAAATCGAAAGCAGCGAGTTGGCGGTCTGGCGAAAGAATTTGACTTCTTAAACGTGTTTCTCTGTCCTGACCTTTTTTTGAAGGAGGGCTCATGGGAACCCTGCCTGCCTTAACTACTGAGGGTAAGTGGATTTCGTTTGCGTATTGATTCCAATCGATTATTTCAGGGTCAAAACAGAAATCGTTTTTATCTTCTTCGTCTAATGAATTCCAAAGTTTTAACAGGTTTTCAAGGCCATAGATAGCTTGGCATTCCACGTAAGCTCCATAGAGGTCAACGTAGCCCAAAGCTTTTTCTATCTGGTCACGTTGTTCTTCGAGTTTTGCAATCACATCAGCTCTCGATCCTCTAATAGGCAGCTGGTCAAAAGCCTTTTGTGTTTTGTTTAAAAGAGTTTGACCTCTTTCAAGTTGTTTCCTGACTTTATGTATGCCTGGGAAATCCCATCCAGGCACTGCAATTGGTTGACCTATTTCGTCATATACAGGATGAAGTGTGAACCATGCACGAACAAGGTCGAAGAGGTGTCCGTATCTTAAAGGGTTGATACTTCCAGATGCGATTTGAACAATGTCTGGTTGTTCGACGGGACCTCTTGCAGCAACTGCACAAATAGTAGCTGTGACGAGGTCTACGGGTATTACGTCGATTGTCCCTTCAGGGATCCCGGGAAAATCTTTCAAAAGTCCTCTTGCGTAGGAAATAATTACAGGTTCGGCCATTCGAAAACCTCTTATCCAGCCCGGAAAGGGTTGAGCCAAGGCGGATTCAATGATTGAAGGTCGCACGATACTTACAGGTATATCGAGCGCACTCTCGCGAAGAGCTATTTCTCCTAATGCTTTCGTGTAGGCGTAAGCGTCTGGGAATCCAAGAGAATGTGCTCGCGAACGGCCAGCTTCTGCCATTCGATCATCAACCCAACGTGAACGTAACTGTTCAGTTTTTGATGCAAGTGCAGGGGTGCCTGCAGCTCCTAATTCTTCGCGGGCTTCTTTACGAAATCCTTCCAGATGTTCAGGCGTGCGACTAGCAGTTTCTGTTTCTTGTCGTATTCTCCTAGCAGCATCGACTTCTATTTTCCAATCGACATCAACAAAGAATGGACTGGCATCTACAGGGTCCTCTGGGGCAGCTCCTCTTCTGCTACCCGCTACGTAACAAGTGGATATAGAAACAAGGTGAGGTGAAATAGCGAGTTCGTTTAGAGTTTTAGCTATACGAACTGGTCCAAGGAGGTTGACTTCTACTGCTTGATCTAAAGGTGAATCAAAACTTACAACTGCAGCGGAATGGATAAATAAGTCACATTTAGCTAGTTCGATTAAGCCAGTTTCATCAAGTCCTAAACCGTCTGTGCCTACATCTCCTGATATTGCAGTAACTCTTTTTTTACACAACTCGTCAAAGCCTTCTTTTCCGAGCTTTTCTCTTAGATTGTTAAATGCGTCGTTACGAAGGATTTCTTTTTCTGCTCGTTTTTCTGCGCCCCTTCTGCCTGGGCGTACGAGTAAAAGAAGCTCACAGTCTGGTATAGAGCTAAGTAGGCGCTCTACTAGGGCAGTGCCTAGAAAACCTGTTGCTCCAGTGATCGCTATCCGTTTTCCGGATAAATTTTGCTTTATCATCATTATTTTTACCAATTGGTAAGTTAAACTTACCAAATGGTAAGGAAATAGAAACGGTATCCGATGGAAAAGTATGAAAAATTTGGAACAAAAGAAAAAATTCTTGACTCCGCACTGGAGTCTTTCAGCACATCTGGATTCGATGCCACTTCATTAGATGTAATTGCAAAATCTTTAGGAGTAAGAAAGCAAACCATTCTTTATCACTTCACAACAAAAAAAGGGTTATTAAATGCAGTGGTTGAGAGGGCAGCAGGAAATCTGATCGATTCAATTGAGGAAGTTCTAAATAGTGACTTAAAAGGATGGGAAAGAATTGAAGCTCTGGCAAGGATGATTTTTCGACTCGCACTACGTGAGCCATTGTTGCTCGGCCTCTTAAGAGAGGTTAGTAGACCAGGATCTGTTGGCTCTGAAAGATTAAAGATATTGATGACCCCACTTATGGACAGAGCAACTTTGTGGATGCAATCAGAGATGGGAGTTGGAAGGATGCGTCGAACTGACCCAAGGCTAGTTATTTTAAGTGCGTACTCAACTGTTGTGGGATTAGCAACAGAAATTGAAGTCTTGAGAGCAGCCGGCATAGAACAGGCACTTCGTCCTGTAGCTATAAGGCGTCGTGAGCTGATGAGATTTTTAAGAGTTTCTTTAGATCCTGATTATCTGCAATCTAGATAACCGTATTACGACGTTTTCTTGAAAACCGTTCAATAGCTATATCTGCAAGGCGGTCCACTAGACCCGAGTATGAAAGTCCAGCTTTTTGCCAGAGTCTTGGGTACATAGAAATAGGTGTAAAGCCTGGGATAGTATTTACTTCATTAAGTATCGGTCCTCTTTCAGGGTGGAGGAAAAAATCCACTCTCGCCATTCCAGAGCAACGTAAGGCTAAAAAAGAACGAGCTGCTAGTTGTTGCAGGTTTACAACTAGGTCTGCGTCAATGTCTGGTTCGTCGATTAATTCAGCGCTATCATTTTCATACTTTTCGGCGTAATCATAGAATTCACCCAAGGGTTTTATCTCGCCTGGAGGTGAGACTTGGGGAACTAAATCACCAAGAACTGATAGTTCTATTTCTCTTCCCTCTATAGCTTCTTCGACGACTATCCATTCGTCGTAAGCGAAAGCTTTTTCGAGAGCTCTTTGCAGCGAGTCATGGTCGCTAGCCCTAGAGACACCTATAGATGAACCCAAATTTGCAGGTTTAACAAAAACTATTGAGCCGAGTTCATTCAATAATCCATCAAGTAAGGATTCCATGCCTTCGCTATCTAAATCATCAAATAGCTTGGAATGTAAGTTTCTGTAGAGTGCTTGTGGAATCTTGTGATGAGTTAAGATTTCCTTAGTGGCAATTTTGTCCATAGCTAGAGCGGACCCCAAAACTCCACTTCCTATGTAAGGTACATCGATCACTTCGAGTAGCCCTTGAATAGTCCCATCTTCACCTAAAGGACCGTGAAGTAAAGGGAAAACAACAAGGTTTTTTTCAGAACTTAGTTTTCGCAGCTCAATCATTGGATTCCATGTGGGGCCAGTAGGTTCAAGCTTTTCTTGAAGATCGTTATTTTTAAGATCTTCAATAGCCTTTTCGGCGAGATGCCATTCTCCACTCTTATCTATCCCGATAGGTACAACTTCATAAAGTTCAGGGTCAGCAGCTTCAATGACATGACGAGCGGAAACACAGGACACATTATGTTCAGCACTACGCCCGCCGAATAAAACAAGAAGACAACGGTCAGAGCTCATCTTGACATGTTAGGAGAAGAAAAGGTTCGGATGACGTCACTTATACATCTAAAAAGCTCAAAAGGGGAGGGTTAGTTAAAAAAATAAGAATCATTTTTCTCTAGTTTGACATGAGTAATGTAAAAGCATGAGAGTGTATTTAATTATTGATGCCTTTAGGGGGGTATAAAAAAATGAGAAGAAGTACTTTTATCAAGAAGTTGTTCGCAGTTGTGCTTACGTTTTTCACACTAGCTGCAGTGACTACAGCATGTGGCTCGGATGATGATAGCTCAGCTTGGCCAAGCGAAATAACTTTTGGTGCCGTACCGGCAGAAGATGCAGGTGAACTTGCAACTTTATATGAAACAACTATGAGTATTCTCACGGATGAAATCGATGGACTTGAAAAGATCAACTTTTTTGAGGCTTCTGAATATGCAGGTCTTGTCGAAGGTCTTATAGCGGGACGAGTAGATGCTGCCCAGTTCGGTGGTTTTTCTTATGTTCTTGCAACGCAGACTGGAGCAGAGCTAGATGTAGCTGGTGTTTTGGTGGATGATCCAAATGCAGTACCGGGCTATAGAAGTTACCTAGTCACTCAGCCTGGTAGCGATATCAATGGCATTGATGACCTTAGGGGTAAAAAAGTTTGTTTCGTTGACCCAGGATCAACATCAGGATTCTTGTTCCCATCTGAAGGTTTGTTGTCAGCCGGCATAGACCCATCGGAAACATCGACTGATATAGATCCAATTTTCGCTGGTGGGCACGATGTTGCAGTTCTCAGTGTTGTTAATGGCGACTGTGACGCAGGATTCGCAGCTGACGTGTTCTTTGTTGACAAAAGCGGAGGTCCTGGAATTCTTGTAAATGGTGGAGATATAAGTGGCGTAATCGATGACGTTGGGGATGACGATCAGAACCCTGAAAATGCGGATGTTAGAATCATTTGGAAGACAGAATATATTGCAAGTCCTCCAACCGCTATAAACACAAAAACACTCCCAGCAGATTTCATTGCACGATTTAAAGAAGTTATGACCACTAAAGCAAATATTGATTACGCTCTTGCAAACGGATATTGCACAGGCACGCTGGATGACAACACATGTAGTTTCCGAGACGATTGGGGTTATATAGCAAAATCTGATTCCTTTTATGACGGAATTCGAAAGGTTTGCGAAGTCACCGGCGCAAGTAAGTGTGATTAATAAACTGAATTAACACCTGAATGTTATGAAGTTCGGAAAAAGCGCATCCTCTGGTGTTGTGAGACAAGAAAATTCCACAACACCAGGGGTAAACGCTGTTGAAGTCACAGATCTGGTTAAGACATTCGACGGCGGGAAAATCAGAGCCCTTGATGGAGTTTCGTTTAAGGTGCCTAAAGGGCAATTGCTCGTCATAATTGGTTTATCTGGATCAGGTAAATCGACACTGCTTCGACATTTAAATGGACTTCACCTGCCAACAGAGGGTTCCGCAAGCGTTTTGGGTGAGAACGTATCTTCTCTATCACGAAAAGAACTTAGATCATTACGGAGAGATGTAGGTTTCGTATTTCAGCAATTCAACATTGTTGGAAGACTGACCTGTATAGAAAATGTTCTCAGCGGCGCATTGGGTCGTATATGGGGTCCGAGAATCAGCGCCCTTATGTATTCAAAGAGCATGAGAAGCGAAGCTATTGATCAACTCGAACGGGTAGGACTAGCTGATAAAGCTTGGCAAAGAACCGACACTCTTTCTGGAGGGGAGCAGCAAAGAGTAGCTATTGCTCGAACTCTCATGCAGAAACCTCAAATCGTTTTAGCCGATGAACCGGTTGCTTCGCTTGACCCTGAAATCTCAGGTCAAGTAATGGACCTGTTAGTTCAATGTTGTATTGAGGACGGCATAACTGTGCTTTGCAGTCTCCATCAGGTCGATTTAGCATTGGGTTGGGCCAACCGTTTGATAGGTCTTCGCGCTGGGAAAATCGTTCTTGACACTCCTGTAGACGAATCTTTATCGCAAGAGGATGTCATGGTCGTTTATCAACAACTCGACCCTGAAGGAACTAAAACCAGTGAGTATTTAGATACATCTGAAACTTCATCTCCATGACTTTGAACATCAAAAGAAAAAAATGAAAATCCGAAATTTAAAAAGCAGAGAAGTATCTCACCCGGAACAAATATCTAGGCCTTGGACTCGTCAGAGGAGTCAACTCTGGTTCTCAGTCTTAGCCATTTTTGTGCTTCTTGCCTGGTCTATAAACAGAGTCGACCTTTCTTTGGGAGGAATTGTAGAAATATTTGAAGGGTGGCCTGAAACACAAAATTTACTATCGCGAATGGTGCCCCCATTTATTCCAAGTGAAGATTTCACAGTAATAACTAAAGCAGCTCTGGATACATTCTTCATAGCTTTTGCTGGGACAGCGGTAGGTCTCGTTCTTGGAATCCCGCTTGGTCTTCTTTCGGCTCGGAACATTATGCCATTTGCTCCAGTACGAGCATTTGCCCGTGCCATAGTTGTCTTTTCGAGAGCAACACCTGCGCTTGTTTTCGCTCTTTGTTTTGTTCGTCTCTATGGAATAGGTGTCCTTGCAGGACTATTAGCTATTGGTATTCACTCGATAGGCATGATTGGCAAATTGATAACAGATGCGGCGGAAGAAATTGACCCCGGACCTCGCGAAGGTGTGATCGCTACAGGAGCAGGATCACTACAGGATTTGTATACAGGCATTTGGAGTCAGATGGTTCCAACGGTTATTTCTATTTCTCTTTATCGCCTTGAACTCGATTTCAGATCTGCCCCAATCCTCGGCTGGGTTGGAGCAGGAGGGATTGGGCTTATTTTG
>JASLTU010000015.1:0-26439 GCA_030742755.1 Acidimicrobiales bacterium
CGTGGTAGAAGATTAAAGGATTATGACGGAAACTGCTCAGAGATTCGTTGCCCTTTTCATGGACATTGCTGGGAGATAAGTGGAGAGTTAAAAGATATTCCAGCGTCATGGGACTTCCCACACCTAGAAGCACGGGGTTCTGATTATCACCTTCCAGAGATCCAAGTAGGAACTTGGGCTGGTTTCGTATTTATAAATCCAGACCCCAACTGCGAACCTCTTGAAGACTTCATTGGAGACATGGATAGTCATTTTGAAGTCTGGGATCTAGCAAACCGTTACAAACAAGCTCATATTGCTAAAGTCATTGACTGCAATTGGAAAATAACCCAAGAAGCTTTCTGTGAGGCTTACCATGTGAACGCCACCCACCCAAACATCATGCTGAGCCTTGGGGATACAAACTCCCAGATAGATATATGGGATAACTTCGCACGAGTCATTACCGCTGGAGGGACAGTGAGTCCAAACCTTGACTACGAAGTAACTGAAGAAGAAATAATGCGAACACTAATGGATATACGCCATGATCAGGATACGCCTCTCGAAATTCCCGAAGGTTCAACCGCCAGAGCTTTAGCTGCAGCTGGAGGGCGAGAGCGTTGGCGTGACGAAGCTGGTGACTGGGTAGACAGACTTTCCGACGCAGAACTAGTGGACAATATCTATTACACGTTGTTCCCTAATTTTCATCCGTGGGGAGCATTCAACAGAATCGTCTACCGCTTTAGACCAAATGGAGATGATCACCGCTCTTCAATCATGGAATGCATTTTCATAGCACCGTTTATAGGTGAACGACCTCCCCCAGCTCCAATACACTGGCTAGAAGAACACGAAACCTTCAGTGATGCGACTGAATTAGGCATGTTGGGCAAAGTATTTAACCAGGACCTTTTCAACATGGCCAAAGTACAAGAAGGGTTAGAAGCAACCCATAAGCCAGGAATGTCGCTAGGAAACTACCAAGAATCAAAAGTTCGCTGGCTCCACCACAAGCTAAGCGAATGGTGTGAATAAAACTAGTCTTCGTTCTCTCTTGCTTGTTTGATCCACGCTTGTGTGTCAATCCCCATCTTTTCCCCGTCATAAGCAATTCTTTGTGTGGGTTCAACTTCTAAAATCACTCGCCGTGGTGAATCAAGGAATTTAGCAAACCATTCAGCAGCTTCCCCATCACCTCTAAGCGCTTTTGATAGTTCTGGATAAAACCATTCTTTAAGTTCTTCAGAATCGTGAACTGTGCAAAGTCCTTTCCATGTAACTGTCTTATTTCTTGGTAAAGGAGATCCGGTGCTCGTTACACATATTGAAACTCTGGGGTCTCGACGAACAGCATGAATTCGAGCCCTTTGAGAAGATGCAGTAAGCCAGAATCTTCCCTTTCGCCAAATGTATGACATTATTACGCCTACAGGCCAACCTTCTTTGTTGGCCCACATGAACGTACATTCATTATGGGCTAAAAGGAGTTCTTCTTCGGCACTTGCATCTAGATCATAAACGGTTACATCTTCATAATTTTCTGGATGTGTGCTCATGGTTTCTCCTTAGGAAGGAATTGTCCTGCATTAGCACTCATTCCTCCATCTGCTGTAACCACCGCTCCCGTAACAATGCTGGCTTGAGTTGAAATTAAGAAGTTTATTACTGACGCAATTTCATCTGAAGTACCCCATCTCTGTAATGGCATTCGGCGGCGTAAGGATTCATAAGACTCAATGTCATTCATTGCTCTCTCTGTCATTCCTGTCTCAGTAGGGCCTGGGCAAACTGCATTTACTCTTATACCTCTTGGACCCAGATCAACTGCAGTAGCTCTAACCAAGTTTATTACAGCTGCTTTCGAAGTGTTGTAGGCCCACATTTCTGGATCTCCTCTTAAACCCGATGTTGAAGCAGTTACAGCGATCGAACCACTATTTCCTGTTCTTAATAATTCAGGAACAGCAGCCTTTATACCTAAAACCACTGCTCTAACATTAACTGCAATAGTGCGATCAAAAATGTCGATACTGCCTTCTAGGATGTCGCCGCGTGCAGGTACTCCAGCGTTAAATACAGCTGCATGAAGACCTCCGAAAGTCTCTTTCGCTTTCTCCACTGCATCGTCGTTTAATTCACTCTCAGTCACATCACCAACAATTGGAAAAATCCTGTCTTCATTTTCAATCCAATCAAAGGAATCCGCATCTTTATCAACTGCTACTACCGAACCTCCTTCAGAAATAAACCTCTCTGTTACAGATCTACCGATTCCTGAACCTGCACCCGTAACTATGGCAACTCTTCCATCATGTAATCCTGAACTCATAAAACTCCAATCACTCATTGACAGGTGTATTACATCAAACCCGATAACGTCAAACCATGGACATTTATGAAGCAATTTACACTACTCGAGCTATGCGTAGAGTGAAGCCAGATCCAATCCCAGAAGACGTTTTAAAAAAGGTAATGGATGCTGCAGTTCGCGGTCCATCCGGAGGAAATGCTCAGACTTTTAGGATGATATGTGTGACTGATCCTGAGATTAAATCAAAAATGCAGAAATTTTATCGATCATGTCTTGATGAATTAAACGCTACTCAATATGCAAATGTTCAAGATCAGATAAAAGAAGATGAGAAAAATTCGGAAAGATCCACTCCTGCACGTATCAATGACTCTGCCCAATGGCTTGCTGATAATCTTCATAATGTCCCAATGCTGATTTTCTTTTTTGGAAAACTTGGAGGAGAGTCAACGACTTTTCCAGTTCTTTGGAATCTTTGTCTTTCAGCCAGAGCAGAGGGATTGGGTACCTGTATAACAACTCTGTTGAAACTTAAAAAAGATGAAGTCGAAAAAGTTTTAGAAACACCAGAAGATGGTTTTTGGCACATGCATGCGATGATTCCAATCGGCTATCCAATGGGGAATTGGGGAATTGCTCAAAGGAAACCTGCAAACTTGTCTACATTTCAGGATCGATGGGATAACCCTGTTTCTTGGGAAATTCCTGAACCTCTGTGGCCTAACTCTTAACCAAAGAAGCAAATTTTAATTTAGTTTTTTTGAAATCGGAACCAAGAATCCCACTTGGAAGACGTATCGCAGCAAATAAAAGAAGTAAACCACTAAAAGTCATTTGATTGGCTGATCCAGAATCACTGATTTGTCCGAGAAACACAGTTAGCACTCCTCCGGAAGCTAAAACACCTGCTAGAAGTGCGCCTGACGGTATTGATATCCCTGCCAAATAGACAATCGCTATTACGATCATTGAGTCAAATAACCCAAATGAACGTGCTGAAATGATTTGTCTCTGATAGCCGATCAGAGCACCGCCAACTCCCGCTAAAAAAGCCGACAAGCCAAATGCTGTTAGTTTTGCTCTAGCAACATTGATACCAACAGAAGAAGCCGCACGCTCATTAGCTCTTACCGCTAGCCACCGTCGACCAGTTATTCCGCTTCTAACACTAAATAATAAAAACAGACATAAAGCCAAAGTTGCGATAACAAGCAACACAAATGAACGTCGAGGATAGTCTGTCCCCACAGCGCTGATACCTAGGTCAAATCCGAATATTGAAGGCGTCGACATCCGTGTTCCGAAATCCCCTCCCGTTAACCATGACCAACGAAACAGTAATTCTTCAATAGCAACTGATGCGGCCAAAGTAGCAACCGCGAGTTGAAGACCACGAACCCTTACAGCTATAAGCCCAACTGAAACTCCAACTACTACTGCAAAAATCGATGCTATAAGGGGGGCCAGTGGAAAAGGTAAAATGTCTAGTCGAACTGTCATAAAGGCAGCTATACCCGCAAAAGCATACGTCGCAAGAGATACCTGTCCTACAAATCCAGTTATAACTACTACCGATGAAGAAATAATCGCTACACAACCTGATACCGCAATTGCTAATCGCCACTCACTTCCTGCTAAGAAAGTTGCAACCACTGCTGCGATTAGAAAGAAAAAAGGTTTAATAGGAATATTTTTTGCGTCTGAAACCTTCGGTAAATTAGCTACAAATTCTGTTCCTCTTAAAGGAAGAGTTTCTCCCCAAAAAGCTAAAACAAACAAAATTATTAATAGAGGGACACCCTGCTGAATTCCTATATCAGGCAACCAAGACCACTCAACCTGAATATTCATTAACTCTGACTGAAGCATCCCTATCCACAAGCCCGCAAAAGCTGCTATTAGAAATGAAGTAAGCCTTGCTAATAATGCAGCAGCAAGAGCTGGGACAATTAAAAAGCTTGCAGCATTAACGTCTAATCGTGTTGCAGGCCCTGCAAGAATCATTAAAAACCCACAAGACATCGAAGCTAAAATCCAGTTGATTGCACCAATCCTTTTAGATGAAATTCCTAAAAGGTATGCTCCGCGCTCATTTTCAGCAACCGCTCGACTTTCCCGACCAAATTTTGTATACCTGTAAATAATTGCAAGAAATAATGCGAGGATAAGCGTTACAACAACCATCCATATCCTGTCCTGATTGATTCTTGTATCACCAATTTTTATCAAACCCTCTGGGAGTATTCCATCAATCACTAATCCTGTCGCGCCTTGTGCCCCAATTCTAAGTCTTGCGATTTCCATCAAATATATGAGTAGACCCAAAGACGCTACGAGTGCACTTAGTGGAGGTGAATTTCTAAGAGGTCTGACAATAAATAAATAAATAAACCCATAATTGCAGCCAAAATCATGCATGCAGTTAATGCGGTAGCTACAGTTGGTGCCGAAATTATCGGAATTCGATCAGGTAAACCCAAAACTGGGAGAATCAAGTCACCTGTAGATCTAAGTTCGTAAAACGCAACTGCAATGTACATACCCATCGCTGCATGTGCAAGATTCAGCATTCCGCTGGCTCGATGTGTTAAAACTAACCCAATTGCGATTGAACCAATTACCGCTCCTGTACCACAACCGAGAAAAAGGTAAGTTAAATGCTCACTAATTAGATTTCCTATCAACCAATTTCTGCAAATAAGGCAGGCGTGTCAATCCAACCATCATGGGCGGGTGCCAGTTCACCATCTATAACATAAAAAAGTTTTTGTTGTGGTGCGCATAAGGCTGGAAGACCAGGTATCTGATTGCCATCACAAGTGTATGGATGCCCCCAAAAACTAGGCCTTTGATCCGAATTTTGAATAAGGTCAATCAGCGATTCACTGCTCATACCTGATTCAGTTTGATCCAATTCAAGCAAAAGGGAATAAAGATTCAGCAACCCTCGCATTGCAACTGTCCCTACTCCACCTGCAGGTTCATCTGCATATTGTTCTACAACTTCCTCATAGATGCTGCCTTCTAAACCTTCTGAAAGAGGACCTTCAGAGTTAAAAATAACTGACTCAATAGCTGTTCCTGCGACTTCTTGAATTTCATCTGCTGCACAAGCTCCCACTAAATAAAGCTGGGCTTCAATACCAAGTTCCACCATTGTTTGCATAACAGGTGCACAGGAAAGATCTGCGGCAGCTACCACTATTGCATCTGGATTAAACTCTGCTGCTTTCGTCAGAACCGGTAAGAAATCTAGACTGAATAAAGGAAAAGGAATTACCTCAACTTCAAGACCCAGAGCTTCAGCGAGTGCTGCTCCGTAATCTTGAGTTGCTATTGTAAATGATTCAAATTCGCCATGTGCCAGCACAATTCGCGATGCATCTAAGTATTTAAGTGCATGCCCAATAAAACCGCCATAGCCACCAGGCGTTGCACCACTGAAATAAAATGCTATCGGCGACTTCATTTCAACCATGTTTGCCGGTATGCCTCCCACTATTGGAATTCCATTTTGTTCAAGAATCGGTAAGGATCCGTTACTACCCACATCAATTCCTGTAGTGACTGCTACTACACCAGCCATAACCATTTCCTGAGCGCAAGACTGAGACTTCTCTATTGAAAAATCGGTAATACAAGTTATAAGTTCAATTGGTTTCCCATTGATGCCACCCAGTTCTGAATTAACCCAATTCGTAGCAGCTTCGATAGCTACTCGTGCTTCTGGGAAAGAACCAGCAGGTGAATTTTCCATATTTATTAGACCAACTAAAACAGGATCAAGATCAAAATCAGCCTTTACTGCCTCAACAGGCAACTGACCCATAAACCAATTGCCATCCCAATCTTGTGATAGGCGACCTACAACAGTCTCTAAATCAGGAGTGAATGTCGTGGTAGTTGGAGCAACAGTAGTAGTTGGAGCAACAGTAGTAGTTGGAGCAACAGTAGTAGTTGGAGCAACAGTAGTAGTTGGAGCAACTGCTGATTCAGCTACATCGGTCTCCGAACTCTCACTGCAAGCAATAACCAAAAAGAAAACTGATGTGACTAATAACTTTTTACTGGTAACTAACATCAATGCCCCCTATATTTCGATGCTCCAATCTTCACATTAGCTGTCAATGTAACTTTTCTCCTGATCGTAGAATCACAAATATTCTTAAGTGAGAAATATAATTGAGCTGGAAAGAAAATTTTTAAAACTACCTGAGTTTATCAATGCTTCCGACTTGGAATTTTAGTATGTCTTGCTCATGCACTCCCCAACTAGCCATCGAACTACGAAAAGGTTCCATGTGAGGTGCTAAGAAATGAGCCTGCAATGCTTCATCATTCTCCCATCTCTCATACACATGGATAACCGTTGGATCAATTGGATCAACACTGAATACATAATCGATACAACCAATTTCTTCATGAGTTGCCTTCATCATTTCCCGACATGCTTCTATAACATCTTCGGTCGCTGGTTGTTCGATTCTTAGTGTCCCTGCAATTATTAGCATTAGGTCAGACTAGATTTAAAAACTGATTATGACTATTTGGGGTTTTTAAACGATAGTTTATTTTCATTACAAAGAAGTATGAGTCTATTAAGGTTGAAGCTTTTACAGGTGGAAGAAAATGACTAGCAATATTACTCTTGAAGAGTTTGAAGTTACAGCAAGAAAATGGCTTGACGAAAACGCTCAGAAGAAACCAGACACCTCAGACAAAGAAGCCGTTTGGGGAGAAGGAGATTTCAGTGTCGCAGTTTTTCATAATCTGACATTTGAAGAAGAAAAAGACCTTCTTAAAGAAGCAGCTTCATGGCAAATGGCAAAAGCGGAACATGGCTATCATGCAATAACTTGGCCAACTCTGTATGGCGGTTTAGATTTACCAATCGAATATGCCAGAGCTTTTTCACGTCTAGAATCTGGTTATATAACACCTTCACGGCATGAAACATTTAGCGTGACAACACGCTTGATCGCTCCAACTGTCCTCCACTATGGGACTGACGACCAAAAAAATGAACTACTTTCAGACCTTTTCAGTGCAAAAACCTTCTGCTGTCAACTTTTTTCTGAACCAGGAACAGGTAGTGACCTTGCAGGGTTGGGTTGCAAGGCAGTAAAAGATGGTGATGAATGGATAATAAACGGCCAAAAAGTCTGGAGCTCAGGTGCGCAGTTTAGTGAATGGGGAGAACTCATCGCTCGCACACATTTTGATCAACCAAAACATAAAGGCATGACTGCATTTATGGTTCCGATGGATTTACCTGGAATAGAAGTACGACAAATAAGACAAATGAGTGGCGGTACTTCTTTCAATGAGGTCTTCTTCAATGATGTCCGCGTTCCCGACCGTCTTCGTCTAGGTCCTGAAGGAGAAGGTTGGGGCGTTGCTCTAACTACTTTGAGTTTTGAAAGAGATCATTCTGATTCAGATGGAGGTGGAAGAGCAGGTGGGACTTGGAGTCAACTTCTTGGTACTGCTAAATCTTTAGACTTACTCGAAGACCCTCAATTTCGGCAACGCCTAATGGAGGTTTACATTCAGACACAAGTTCAGCGCTTAGTTAATAGAAGAGCAGCTGACTTAAGAAAATCTGGAAAACCTCCTGGACCTGAAGGGTCACTTGGGAAACTTCTCTGGACAGAAGGCATGAAACTAATGTCTGATGTCGTCAGTGAAGCGCTAGGTCCACGTTTGATAGCAGATACCAAAGCTTGGGGAACTTACGAGTGGGGTGAACATGTTTTGGGCGCTCCAGGTTACAGGATCGCAGGCGGTTCAGATGAGATTCAGAGAAATATCATCGGTGAAAGAGTTTTAGGTCTACCAAAAGAGCCAGACCCATACAAAGGACTACCATGGGAAGACGTGCCTAAAAACTAATAGTTTATAAAATAACTTATTGCGCAGGTTTTATTTCTATCTCTAATGACTTCAAACCTCTGAGCATAAAACTTGGCAAGTAATCAAAATTATTCTCAGGTGTTAGCTCATAGGAATCTATCCTTTTAACTAATTCCTCTAGAGCTACACGAAGTTCAAGCCGTGCCAAACTTGCACCCAGACAATAGTGGGCACCTTTACCAAAAGCTAAATGACTAAACAAGTCTTCTCTGTCCGGGTTAAAGGTGTCCCCATCAGGAAAAATACTCTCATCACGATTAGCTGATGAAAACATCACAACCATTCTTGTGCCGGCTGGAATTTTTGTACCTGCAATCTCCACATCATTTTTAGCGAATCTCCAAAATCCTTGTGTAGGAGTAGTCATTCTGACGGTTTCTTCTACTACTTTTCCAGCTCTCTCGGGATCATTCCTTAGCATCTCCCACTGTTCAGGGTTGTCACCAAGTAGACGCATCATTTCTGTCAGCGTTTTAGTTGTAGTTTCATTTCCCGCCACTACGAGCTGAGAGATAATACTAAGCATTTCTTCCATAGTCAGTGGTTCATCAGGAAGATCTGGATCCTCATCTTTATCTATTCGTGCGTTGAGTAAATTCGTGAGAATGTCATCTTCGGGATTTTCCCGACGCTTCTCAAACTGTTCCGCGAAATAATGTTGAAATTCAATGATTCCTTTTTCATGCACTAAACGTTGGTCATCAGAAAGAGCAGTACCAATTGCCGCAATATTGTCATCACTCCAACGTTTAAAATCTGCCAGACGATCTTCTGGAACATTTAATGCCTTGGCAATTGTCCTAACCGGTAGTGGAACTGCGAATTCTTTAACGAACTCAACTTTTCCTTTACTAATAAATGAGTCGATCAAACCTGCAGAAATTTCTCTTATTACAGGCTCTAAAGAACTTACAGCACGAGCAGTAAAAGCCTTGTTTACCAACTTTCGATACCGAGTTTGCTCTGGTGGGTCAATGGTTAGCATTGTTCCTACACGGTCATAGCCACCCTCTTCTCTATACAGCTCTCTTATTCGATCTGCTAATTCAGCCTTAACTGGCATTGCTGCCCCTGCACCAGTATTTGAGGAAAAATTGTCTGTGTCTTTAATTATCTCGAGGACATCCTCATATCGTGTAACTAAAACTATTGGAACTCCTGCTACTTCAGTTGAGTACACCGGACATTCCTCACGCATCTTTTCATAATAAAGATGCGGACATTGTTGCACAGCAGGATCCAAAAGCTGAAAACCTTCTAAGTCAACGGATTCTTCTATCATCTAAATACCCCTATTTTGAGCAAGGCCCTTGAACAACTGTATTGATTATAAGCATCTTAAATATCATTAAGAAACCAGGGTTACTTGTCCCGTGTCTCCATTTACTTCAATTTCTGCTCCATCTGGTATTCGTTTTGTAGCATCAGTTGCAGCTACTACACATGGTAATCCAAGCTCTCGACTGACTATGACAGCATGGCTTATCTGGCCGCCTACGTTCACTACAACTGCCCCAGCGGTCATAAACAAAGGTGTCCAAGCAGGATCTGTTAGTGGGGCTACCAGAATTTCTCCAGGTTCCAGTCCACGTGGATCTGCAGGGTCTGTTACAACTCGAGCTTTACCACGGTAGATTCCCGAGCAACCTGGGACGCCTTGGAGAACCTCTCCCGACGAGGCTGCTTGCATTTCTTCTTCACCACGCACCTCCCATTCAGTCATAGGCGGCACTATCCCGTCCTTTACAAAAAATGGAGGTTCGATCGTCCATAACTGTTCATAATCGCTTGCGCGTTGTGCCAACTGATCGGTGAAATCTGAAGGGTTGGAAACAAAAGATTCAAGTTCTTCATCTAGAAGCATGAAAATATGAGTTGCTTCTTTAAGGTGTCCTTCATTCGCCATCCGATTACCCAATTCATAGAAGATGACACGTGACTCATTGATTACTCTTACTAAATTTGTTTTAGTTCTCTCGCGATACTCCATCATGTTTCCAGCTACTAAAGCACCCTCAAACATTCCTATCAATTCTTCATTACCCATCTCCGCAAGAGTTGACCTGACACTTTCAATTACTTCTTGTCGTTCAACAGTTTTTGCTGATTGTCGAATTTCAGGTGCTTCACTATCATCTTGTAATCTGACACGATCAAGAAGGGCTAACGCTAACTCAGGTCTGGTTTCCCAGCTATTAGCACTTACTTCCCATTCATTCGGGCCTCGACAACCAAAGCGGAAAATAAAGTCATTCCAATCATTTAGAAAATCTGTGACATCAGAACTATCTGAAGAATCCAAACGATCTAAAAGACCCTCGACACCTGCATCGAATTCACCAGTAAGAGTCTCAGAGTTACGCACCTTACGAGAAATATCCCAGAGGACAAAAGAAGGCTCTGCTGAATCGACACTTCCTAAACCTGCCAATACCTTCATTGGCATTGTCGGATCTCCAATTGCTTCACCAACTGCAAAAAGTAATCCTGGAGCCAATCCGGACCCGGATGAAGTTAAACAGTGCAACGTGAAACCTGAATGATGCAATGGTTGAATTTCTCTTATTCTCACCAAGAGTTCACTTGAAGGAGTTGAAGAAATATCAGGCCTATTCGCACGAAGTGCTATTGTTTCCTCTCTTCCTTGATCAAGTTCCGGCCATTCGTTAAGGGACATTATCCAACCTGTGTGAGCATTAATCTCATCTACTAAATCAGGTCGGTCATCATCTGGATGTGGCTCATATGGTGGCACATCTGGATGGTCACCAAAAAATGCCATATCAAGTTGCTCGACTGTTAATGCAGGATTTCTAACTCCCTGCATTCGAACATTCGAAAGATTTATATAGAAATAACCACCAAAAAATCCAACCGCTTCAGGTCTTACTTGAGCCATTTCTCCTTCGGCTATATTTCCTGTTCTAACATAACCATCTCGCCAACCTTGAAGCATTGCGTTTTCCCAAGAATACGTTTGTCCTAATGGAGTTGCTGGTGTAGCTAAAACTTCACCTGCATTTGCTCTCGTGTAATGAGGCCACCTCTCACTTGGTGTCCAGTCACAAAACCATTTTTCGATCATTATTTCTCCCTCCCGAGAATTAAAGATTATCGTCACTCGAGTAACAGTCACTATCCGGCTGGGATTATCATATTAATGTCTTACAAGGAATGAGAATATGACCACTTCAACAAGTCAAACTTTTTGTCGCATCTGCCATGCAGCTTGTCCTGTAGAAGTAGAAGTTGAAGAAAATAAGGTTATTTCAGTTCGAGGTGTAAAAGAAGATCCTCTTTTTAAGGGATACACATGCATCAAGGGAAGACAAATTCCTGATCAAATAAATTCCAAAGAAAGATTACGCTTTCACCTTCGTAAAACTCAAGATGGCCATTTTGAAGAAGTTGCAAGAACTAAAGGACTTGACGAAGTAGCAAAAAAACTTGAAGAAATAATTGAAAAGCACGGTCCGGGTGCAGTTGCAAGTTATACGGGCACAGGTGGATATCAAAGTTCCTGTGCGTTAGCGACAGCGGAAGCTTGGCATAAGGGAATTGGGTCACACCAGTTGTACACATCCGTAACAATAGATCAACCTGCCAAAACTACAGCCCCGATGAGGACGGGCTCTTGGGGTGCGGGTATTCACAACTTTCGTGATTCGGATATTTTTCTCGCAGTTGGCAACAACCCAATGGTTTCTAGCTACAGCCCACTTGGTGGCCTTCAGGGCACCGATCCTTTCACGAAAATGCGAGAAGCCAAGAAAAGGGGCATGAAACTTATAGTTATTGATCCTAGAGAAACTGAATTTGCTTCTTCTGCTGACATACATCTACAACCTATTCCAGGTGAAGATCCAACTCTTTTGGCTGGGCTTTTAAATGTGATTTTTGAGAACTCTGTTTACGACCATGATTTTTGCGACAAATGGGTTGAGCCTTCCGCTCTAAATGATTTGATTAACTCAGTTTCAAGATTTACTCCTGAGTACGTTGCGAAACGTTGCGATGTTGATCAGGAAAAAATAATTGAAGCTGCATTAATGTTTGCCGATGGAGTAAAAGGAGGTGCGGGAACAGGAACAGGCCCTAGCATGGCTCCTCATTCAAGCCTTACAGAACATCTAATAATCTGTCTCAATGTTGTTTGCGGACGTTACAACCGTGAAGGTGATTTAGTAGAAAGTGGCAATTTTCTTTACCCTGATTCTGCGCGACTCGCACAAGTTGTACCGCCTAAAGACCCGACCACTGGACCGCCTTCTAGATTTCGAAATTTACGTGGTTATAGAGGTCAAATGCCTTGCTCAACTTTGGCCGATGAAATCCTTGAACCAGGGGGAGGCCAAGTCCGCGCACTTATAGTAAGCGGAGGTAACCCCGTTGTTGCTTTCCCTGATCACGAACTAACAATAAATGCTCTTAAAGACTTAGATTTATTAGTTGTCTTGGATCACCGTATGACAGCAACCGCAGAATTAGCTGACTACGTTTTTGCCCCTAGATTGGCTCTAGAAAGAGCTGACGTACCCCATCTGATGGATCGTTGGTTTGCTGCTCCTTACACAAATTACACCGATGCTGTCGTAGAGGCAGAATCTGAACTTATTGCGGAATGGGAGTTCTTTTGGGAAATTGCATGTCGAATGGATACACCTATTGTTCTACCTGGTGGAGAGTTGCCACTTCAACATAAACCTTCAGATCACGATGTAATTGACCTTGTCTACTCGAATTCAAGAATGCCCATAGACCAAATTAGACAAAATCGAGGAGTGATACATGCTGGAAAAGAATACGTAGTCCAACCTGCAGACCCCGAATGCACTTCAAAATTTAACCTCATGCCTGACGGTATAGAAATAGAAATAGATGAGGTCTTTATCGAGTCAACAGGAGCGGAACTTTGGCCAGGCTTTGACCCTACTATTCACACCTTCCGCCTCACTAGCCGTCGACTTAAAGATGTCCTTAATTCTTTGGGAACTGAACTACCCCAGATTGCCGCAAGATCTACAACCAACTACGCGTATATGAATCCTAATGATATGGGGGATCTAAAAATCGATGATGAAGATTTGATCGATATCAGTTCCCCTAGGTCGACAATCACTGGTGTAGTTAAGGCAGATAAAACTCTTAGACGTGGAATAGTTTCAATGGCGCACTCTTGGGGTGGAACTTCTTTGACTGATGAAAAGGTAAGAGACATTGGTACTCCCACAAGTCGTCTAACCTCAGCCCGTGAAGCAATTGACCCAATTAACGGGATGGTAGTTTCAAGCGCTATACCAGTTGCAGTTAGACCAGCAACTGAAATATAGACCTCTACAAAATAACCCCTTCTTCACGAAGTCTCTCTATAGTCTCCCTGTCTCTTTTTAATTCCTCAAGTATCTCATCGTTGTGTTGGCCAAGCAATGCCGCAGTCTCTCGCATTTCTGCCGGTGTTTCTGAAAATCTAGCTGCAGGGACAGGTTGTCTAATCTTTCCTGCTTCTTGGTGTTCCCAAACTCTCAAAACCTCATTATGTATAACTTGGGGATCTTCGATTGTTTCCTCACCATCAAGAATCGGTCCGCAAGGAACTTCATGTTCAATCAATTTGGGAATAATCTCCTCATTCGTAACTTTTTCAAATTCTTTCGCAACGATTTCTCCTAAGGCCGCAAAATTTTCTGGATTTGAAATAGCTGCCAAACTACTAAATCTTTCATCCTCACAAAGTTCATCCCTTCCCAATGCACGCAAAAGACCGAATCTTTGTTTGTCATTAGCAGCAAAGTAAACCAGTTGGCCATCTGCAGTGTTTGTAATGCTATAAACCTGAGAAAGTCTTAGCCCCGGGCTGACATCCTCATCCATCATGGTTAGATCCATCATCCCATCAACCCAGAAAAAATAAAGGCAAGAATCAAGCATAGGGATTTGCAAATATTGGCCTTTTCCTGTTCTTTCACGTGAAAAAAGAGCTGCAGTGATCGCTTGGGCTGAAGTAAATGCAGTGCTTTTATCCGCGACAAGATTTCTAACTAAATCTGGAAATGGAATCTGTGGATTTAATTGACGACTAACCATAGAGGTAAGACCCTGTATGACAGGATCCAAAACTGGTCTATCTGAATATGGTCCATCTGGACCGAAGCCACTTATTGAACAATAAATCAATTCAGGATTTACTGCTTTCAATTCTTCATAACCAAGCCCTAACCGTTCAATAGCCCCTGGGCGAAAGTTTTGAATAAACACATCAGCTTTTGCTACTAAGTCAATAATGATCTGCCTACCTTCGTCATTAGTTAGATCTACTGCAAGAGAACGTTTACCCCTATTGTTGTTTACGAAAAGAGCAGAAATGCCCCCCTTGGCAAATGAAGGGAGTCTTGTCACATCACCTCCGATACCAGAAGGTTCAACTTTTACTACTTCCGCACCCTGATCTGCAAGCAACATGGTCGCAAGAGGACCTGACACTACCTGTGTAAGATCAACAACACGGATACCTTCCAAAGGTCCTGACATCTCAACCCCTCCATTTATTATTAACTGAAATCAAATACTAGTTTTCCGTAGACTCCTTAAAGAAAGCGGCCACTTCATCATCCGTTTTATTTAACAACTCTTTCAAAAACTGATGGAATCTTTGACCTCCACCTTCATTAAGTCCAAAATTAACAAAATCTTTCATACCGGTTTGCAAAGCCTTCTGTAAGCGGAGCCCAGTGAAATAATCTTCGTCACCAACAACAATACGCAGAAAATCCATTTGTTTCTTAACCACATCTGCTTGTTCTTCATCTGGTGGCTGCGTATGCAGGAAAGTCTGAATGGTGGTTGAACTCCCTGGTGTCGCCCCTGGAAACAGTTGTGACAGCATGTAGACCTTCCCATTTGCATCGAAACCTGCTATCGAAACATGAGGGAAAATAGTCCAAACCCCGCCGACCAACTCTGAGATAAGCCAGTCTTTTTCGTCTCTCCCCTCAAGTTTTGAAAAATAAACATCAGGTCTTGTTGCTCTTTGATGAGGACCCCATGAATCGTAAACAGCATGACCTCCACCTTCAGGTCCAAATGTATTTCTATGAAGAATCGGAAGATGATAAAGATCTAAATATCCGTCATATGCAACTTTCCAGTTAGGGCCTTCAAGAACCTGTCTTCCAACAACGTGACAATCGGCTAGCCCAAGAAATTCCAGCATCTCTCCGTATCCACAGAGAAATGTATCAATATCGACAACTGGATTCGTGTTTAATGTGACCCAAATCAAGCCAGCTCGTTCATCACATGGCAATTCAACTAGCCCATTACATCCGTAATCAATCTCTCCAAAATGTTCCTCTTCATAGACTCCCACCAAGTCACCTTGTGAGTTGTATGTCCATGCATGGTATGGGCAAGCGTGGCGTCTTGATGTTCCTACTCCTTCTGGAACAACTACAGCTCCACGGTGTGTGCAAGAGTTTAAAAAGGCTCGTATATTTCCGTCTTCGCCGCGCGTAACTAAAACAGGCACACCTAATACTTCTAATGAATGATAAGAACCTGGTTCGCTTAATTCTGATGAACAACTAAGCACAAGAGGCAAACGCTTGAAAACATTATTTATTTCTGAATCCCATATTTCAGAATTTGTATAGTTTTCAGCTGGTACCTGGAAAATCTGATCAACACGATCCTGTGTTCCATTCTGAAAGTGATTAAGCCCTCTTTGACCAAAAGCAATCAGACGATCCTCGCTCATGCTCTAACCCCCAATCAAAAAGTATCTATATTTTAAGCTATTTAGTCCAACGTTTAACAAGTCTAATTTCTATTACAAGACGTGATGCAAAAATATTGTTGGATTTTTATGTTTTGTCCTGCCATGTCTCTCTGTAAACCATGTCTTCAATCGGAATCCTTGGATGCGATCTTGGAGGTTTAGAATCTGAAATAACTGCAGGAAAACCAATCCCTATAACCATAGGAACGTCATATTCATCAGGAATGCTAAGCGCATCTCTTAGTTCTTGTTGACGATAAACAGTCATAGGGCAACTTGACAAACCTTCAGCATTAGCAATAATCATTGCATTTTGAGCCATTCTTCCAATATCAAAATCTGGTCTGAGGCCGCCATCCGAGTGAATTGCAAATACTAATGCAACTGCAGCTTCTTTTATCCAGTCGCCAAAATCGCCACTTCCAGCAACAGAATCTCTACCTTCTTGACTTTCTACAACTACAATCCGGCCCGTTTGTCTATTTTTTCCACTTCCGGCCATTCTTGTCGCTTGCAATATTTTCAACAAAACTTCTTCAGAGATCGGACGATCTTCAAATTGTCTTTTATCACGTTTTTCTATAACAGCTTTATAAGCATCCATACCTAATATTCGCATTAGTAGCGGCATACTGTCTGATCGGGCATGATAGAAACTTACAATTCAAATATTTTATGAGGAGTTATGATGTCGTCGAATCTGGAAAACGCTTTTAATCAACTAAAAGAATTAGAGGGATCAGATCAAGGTAGCGGAGAATGGTTTCAAGTCGACCAGAATAGAATCAATGATTTTGCTGATGCAACTATCGACCACCAGTTCATTCATGTCGACCCTGAAAGAGCTTTAGCGGAAACACCTTTCGGCGGGACAATAGCTCATGGTTTCCTTTCTCTTTCTCTCCTTGTTCATCTGACTACGAGTCTTCCTGTTGAAATACCTAAAATGGAAGGCCAAGTAATGGGCATCAATTATGGCTTTGAAAAAATCCGTTTCATTAACCCCGTATTAGCTGGATCACGCGTGAGAGCGCAAAGCATTATTTCCTCAGTCGACTTGAAAGAACCAACTGCTGTGAATATCACTAGAACAATTACTGTTGAGATAGAAGGCGAAAGTAAACCTGCATTGGTAGCTGAATGGATCACAAGGTCTGTATTTGCTTAATAAAGCCAAACTTATGGAATTAAAAAGCTTTACCCCAGAAATAAGCGAACAAAATTTGAGCGAATTACGTAAAAGGCTTTTAGAAACTCGTTTACCTCAGATTATTGGTGAAGATAATTGGAAATACGGTGTACCAACCAAGTGGCTTGAGGAAATGATCGAGTATTGGACAAATACTTGGCGATGGGAATCCGTTAGTAAGGAAATAAATCACTATGAAAATTTCAAAGTTGAAATTGATGGAATCAATATCCATTTTCTCAGATCAAAAGGTTCTAAAAGTAACTCAATACCTATCATTTTAACGCATGGATGGCCTTGGACTTTCTGGGACTTTCGCCATGTAATAAATCCGCTTTCTATTCCAGACGAAAAAACATCACCTTCCTTTGATGTAATAATCCCGTCACTTCCAGGATTTGGTTTCTCCACTCCACTAACTCAATCAGGAATTGATGTGCCCACCATTGCTCATCTTTGGAACAAGCTAATGACAGAGGTTTTGGGGTATAAGCGTTATGCGGCACACGGTGGAGATTGGGGGTCACTCATTACTGCACATTTGGGTCATGCGTACAGTCAAAACATGATCGGCATCCATCTAGGTTTACCTGTGATACCAGGGTTAATTAGAAGCGAAGTTCCTGATGAAATGTGGACTCCTGAAGAAAAATTATTAAGAGAAAGAGCGCAGGAAGCAGCTCCATCATTAAAAAGTCATCTTGCAGTACATACAAATGATCCACAAACTCTGGCATCTGCATTAGCTGATTCTCCAGCAGGCACAGCGGCCTGGTTGTGGGAAAGACGAAAGAATTGGAGTGACAATGATGGAGACATTGAGTCAGTTTTCTCTCGAGAAGATTTATGCACTAACGCAACTTTGTATTGGTGTACAGGGGCAATCACTTCTTCGCTAAGAATATATTATGAACATTTCAACAAACCTTGGCCACTTGTCCATAAACACCAGAAAGTTATTGAAACTCCTACCTCTTATGCAATTTTCCCTAAAGACGTCGTGATGCTTCCGAGAAAAGTCGCCGAAGAAAAAACTAATCTTTTTCGTTGGAATGTTATGGAAGCAGGTGGGCATTTCGGTGCCGCAGAACAACCAGAACTACTCGTAAATGATATTCGCGAAACTTTTCTGGAATCTTAAAAATAAGAACTCTGAAATTAAGTAAATTTAAGATGCATTTCTTCTATAGGTAATAGAAAAAAACTCGGTTCATGTGCTGGGTCTGGTAAAGGCTTAGCAAATTCGAACCATTCAGTTCGTTCCAACAAAGCAGTGAAAGCACTCTTGAGTTGCTGCCTAGCCAAAGAAGCACCCGGACAGAAGTGGGCACCGAGTCCAAAAGCCAAATGAGAACCATTATCCTCGCGATTAATATCAAAAACTTCAGGATTTTCAAATTCTTTTGGATCACGATTTGCTGCTCCGTACCGGACTGAAACTACCGATCCTTCAGGAATTGTTGTACCGCAGACTTCAGTATCTTGAGTAGTCATTCGAGCCAAACCTTGCACCGGACTCCAGAATCGTAAAGCTTCTTCAACAAATTTTTCAATCAACTCTGGATTACTTCGAAGCAATTTTTGTTGATCTGGATACTCAATTAGTAACCAAACTCCATGTGCTAGTGCACTAGTTGTTGTTTCAAACCCTCCTGTAATCAACTGATGCATTAAGTTTTGAAGTTCTGCATTGGTTAGGGGTTCTTCACCCTCTTGATGCGAGTGAACCAATGCGGACATTAAGTCTTGTTCGGGGTTCTTGCGTCTTTTTTCAAAAATCTCATCAAAATGCTTTTGGGCTTCTAACTCAGAATGAGCAACCTCTCGGACTTCTTCTTCTGTAAGAAGTCTCATTGCAGGAGCAAGCATTGCATCTGCCCATTTTTTAAATGTTGAAATCTGACTTCTATCAAGACCTAATTGTTCAGTAATAATTGTTCCAGGTAAAAGCAATGCAAACTCACTCATAAATTCACATTCTCCAGAGTCGATGAAACCATCAATTAGATCATTAGCTATTTCATCTATGTTCGGTGCCATTTCAGCAACTCTTCTTGGAGTGAAAACACGATTGACAAGTTTGCGATAACGCGTATGAACCGGTGGATCAGTTCTTTGCAACGTCATAACATGACCCCAGCCTTCTTCACTAAGAATCTGCTGATGCAACTTATGCATTTCAGCTTGATGACCTGAAGCTGCACGAACTTGATTCGAAAAAATCTCAGGAGATAAAAGTGCTTCTTTCGAGGCTTCATGATCAACAATAAGCCAAATTCCTGTTTCCGGGACTTGGTGCACCGGACACCTTTCATGCAAATCTGCAATAAATTCCCAAGGTTCACTCTGAACCTTATGATCCATAAAACTTGTTGTTACAGGACATTTATGTGATTCCATAGATGATCTCTCCGATTTAGTGTTCTCGGCTCTCCTACCCTTAGGCTACGCATTCTAGAACATAAATCTAATCGAAAGCACTACGAGGTGAATAATGGCAAGAATGAGTGGGAAAGTAGCGGTAATTACTGGTGGTGCAAATGGTCTCGGAAAAGCTAGTGCATTACGTTTCATAGAAGAAGATGCTAAAGGAATTGTTATTGCCGACATGCTTGAAGACGCAGGTTTAGAAACTGTAAGTCAGATAGAAGATGCTGGGGGCAAGGCAATATTCGTCAATCTCGATGCAGTAAATCGTGTTAACAATCAAGAAATGGTCGAAACAGCTATAACAGAGTTTGGTTCAATTGATGTTCTGATCACTGCCGCTGGTATCACCCATCAGGACTATCTCTCAGGTGATCGAGAAGCAGAAGTTAAAATGGCAATAAAAAGAGCCCAAGAAATTGAAAACCCAGCTCAACAATTTGTCGACGGAGGTCTTGAAGAGTGGCAAAAAGTTATCGACGTTAATTTAACAGGAACCTACTTTGCCTTACAGGCTGCAGCTTCAGCAATGATCGAGCAAGGTAAGGGTGGTTCAATAATTACTCTCGCATCAATCGCTTCAAAGCATCCGGATGCAGGACCAACTCCTTATGTTGTTTCAAAAGCAGGAGTTTGGATGCTTACTAAAAAAGCTGCACGTGAACTTGCTCCCGCAAATATTCGAGTAAACGCTATTGGACCAGGCTTTATTGAAACTCATATGACTACTATTTTTGAAATTGCCCCTCCTGAAAGAGTGGAGGAAACACTCAAGAGTGTCCCGATGGGTCGAAGAGGCCTTCCGATAGAAATAGCAAACACAGCTCTTTTTCTAGCGTCAGATGAATCTTCCTATATGACAGGAGAGATCCTGCACCCTGACGGCGGCTATTTCACTGACTAGATTTTCGCAAACTAAGAATCTATTGTCACGGTTCCTGTTGAACCATCAACCGTTATGGTTGAACCATCCGTAATGCGATCCGTAGCGTCTGCTACTGAGACTGCACAAGGAATTCCAAGCTCTCTACTTACTATCGCTGCATGACTGGCAACTGCTCCTACATTCACCACAACAGCTGAAGCCGTCATAAATAGTGGTGTCCACGATGGGTCGGTTGTCGGAGCGATCATTACATCACCAGGTTCAAGCGAAGAAGCATCACTTGGATCTAAAATTACCCGTGCCGTTCCTGTAGCTATACCAGGTGATCCAGCGCTACCTTGCAGCACGTCACCTACTTCTGCAGGTCCAGACTGGTTTGAACCTCTCTTTGGCCACTCAGATATTGGCGGTATGCCAACTTTTCCATCGACTATGTAAGGCGGCTCGACTTCGTGAAGATAAGAGAAATCTCTATCTCTTTCTAAAATTGTTTCCCTCATTGACATTGGGTCAGAAACAAAATCATCAAGTTCTGATTCGGTAACCATAAATAGTTGCTGAGGATCATCAATAGCTCCCACTTCAACCATTCTCCTACCTAATTCCATCATCGCTAACTTTGCTTCATGGACTGAACGAATAGCGGCGTTTTTTCCCATTTCTCGATACCCAAAGAAAAGAGCTGCTGATTTAATTGCTGCAGCAAGACTTCCGTGGGTTTCTTCATCATCTTTAACGAGATCTAACACTTCAGCAGTGAGTTTTTCTCGCGTTTCGGCTGACTTAGCAGAAGCTAAATGAGGTGATTTGTCATCTTCTTGGAAACGAAGACGCTCCAACATGCCGAGTGGCAGTTCAGGCTTTGTCGTCCAAGAATGTGATCTCATATCCCATTCGTTAGGTCCACGATGACCACACTCTTCTATGAGTTCTTCCCAATTTGTAATAAAACTTTTAGCATCATCGGAGGTTAAAGATCTTATTTTTTCTAACGCATCACCGCTGCCGTCATCAAAAATGGTTGAAAGCTCTTCCGAGTTTCGAATGGTTCTACTTAGATCCCACATGCGGAATGAAGCTCCAGCGGATTCAACATCGCCAACAGCTGACATTAGCTTCACAGCATCTTCGGAACGTCCAATTCCATCACAGATAGCCTGAACCGCCCCTGGCCCAAGTGAGCAGGCTAGTGCTGCTACACAAGATGGCACCCAAACATATTCAAGCAACTCAACCATTTCACGTGCATAGCTGACTAGTTCTTCATTAGACGACTCGGTATGGTTTGGTCGATTTTTCACAGCCTCTCGAGCTACTTTGGATCTTTCCTCCATCATTGGGTAATCATCAGTGCTCATTACCCAGGCCATGCTTTCAGCTACTAGTTCCTCAGCTTCTTCTTTAATGTCGTCAGGGTGTTCTTCATATTCGGGGACATCAGAGCGTTCGCCAAAATAGGCTAAATTTATTGCTTCTGGTGTAGCTCCAGGCATTCGAACTCCAAAAACCCATGTCATTGAAAGACAGTTGTAGAAATACCCTCCCCAAAGGCCAAAAGTGCTACGTGCTTCATGGGGGAATTCGTCTAGATCAAAAACTCCATACTCTACATATCCGCCAGCGACTCCAGGGCAACAACCTTTCTCCCATGCCATTGTCCAACCGAGTGGACTCCATGGATCTGGACCTACTTCATCTGCATTTCCTCGCGTGTAATAACGAAATCTTTCATTAAATGGGCTATCCGTGATCCAGCTTTCCATTTCCCCACTTCCTTTATCTTTGGTATTTTTCTTCTCAATTATTTCTATTTAATAAGTTCATGGAAAACTATCAATAAATAAGGGAGATGTTCCATATGGCGCGTATAGAAATTCCAGAAGGTGAAGGGCATGAGATGAGTAGAGTCTGGTCTCTAGCTCCTCATATGGGAGAAGGAGTGCATGCTTTAAGCAGGGCTGTTTATGAAAATAGTGGTCTACCTGTACGTGAACGCGAAGCGGCAAGAATGCGAATCGCTCAACTCAACGCATGTGATATATGACTGAATACAAGAGCTGCATCGGCGATGGAGCAAGGATTTGATGAAGATCACTATCATTCAGTTCACTTATATGAAGAGAATAAATCTTTTACGATTCGTGAAAAATTAGCAATCGAATATGCTGAGTGTTTCGCTCTTGATCATAAAGCTATTAACGACGAGTTTTTTATCCGCTTAAAAGAACATTTTTCTGAACAAGAAATTCTAGAACTAACTGTCACAATAGGTTTTTGTGTTGGAATGGGACGAGCATTAACAGTCTTGGATGTGGCACAAGACTTCGAAGTCAATTGGAGTCGAGAACCAAAGAAGCAAACGTAGAACGTGCCATATTCTCATATAGAAAGAGCGAATGATTTAGAGCCGTCCGCTGGCCACCGAATTTTGCGCGAAGAATGCCCTCTTCATCATGAAGAAAATTTCGACCCACCTTTTTATGTTGTTAGCAGGCATGATGATGTCCTCGAGATTTTAAAATCACCGGGTATTTGGGGCAACTCTGATGGGCCCGGTGTTTTTTTTCAAAAAGGCGGTGTTCTAGGGTCAACAGACGACCCTGACCATGCGCGTCAACGCCAGGTGCTTCGAGAAGTTTTCCTACCTTCAAAAATGCGTCAACTGGAAGAAAGACTTGAAACAATCCGTGATGACTTATGGGGAACTTTTGAGAAACCCGGAACAGGAGATTTCGTGGAACTTTTCGCATTTCCTTTTCCTGCACTTGCAATAGCTGAAATTCTTGGCGTAAATCCTAATGATCGAGAAAAATTTCATAGATGGGCTGACGATATCGTCGCTGGTCTTGGTGGTGGAGATCTAGAGCTCGTTGATAAAGCTAACAACGAGCTATGGGCTTATATCGACGATCTTGTCGAAACAAGAATCATTTTGATCGATCAAGGTAAGCAACTTCCAGATGATGCGATTTCTACAATGACAATAGCTTTTTTAAATGGAAACCTTTCTAGAAGAGAAATTCAACGTTTAGGCCATCAACTACTTGTTGCTGGACATGAAACTACTGCGAGTCTTCTTGCTCTTATGGTTTACCGACTCTGTCAATATCCAGAACTGCTTACGGAGTTAAAGAATAAACCAGAGTTAATTGAACCTGCAGTTGAAGAATTTCTCCGATTTGACTCACCGGTTCAAGGTTTATTCAGAACCAATTCAGAAACCTGTCCAGTTCGTAATTCAATGATTCCAGCTGGGACGAAGCTTCAAGCAATGTTCGCCTCTGCAAATCGAGATCCCGAAATGTGGGCTGACCCTGATTCAATAAAATTTGACCGCGACCCAAGACTTGCTAGACAACATCTAGCTTTCGGATGGGGTGTCCACTATTGCATCGGAGCGCCCCTCGCTCGGCTAGAAGCCCGTTTAGCTCTAGAAAAGATTGTTGCATCGAATACACATTTCGAAGTTTTAGAAAACCCTCCCACAACTCCTCCATTTATTCTTCGAGGATTTACAGAACTTAAAATCAAGTGGAGCTAGGGACTACTCCAATAACTCTGGCCGAGCTGAAGCTAAATATTCGATATCTTTAGCTGAAGGAAGTTTTTGTGTAGAAGCAGCTCCATCTACAAGAATAGTTTGACCAGAAATATAACTCGATTCTTCTGAAGCTAAAAAAAGAACCGCATTCGCTATATCTTTAACACTGCCCATTCTTCCCAACGGTGTTTGAAGGCGTGCCGCCTCAATAACAAGTTGGTTTTCAAAAATTCCTTCTGTCATTGGAGTTTCAATTAAATGAGCGGCAATACAATTCACCCGTACTTGATCTGGTCCGTAATCTAAAGCTGCGATTTCTGTCAAATATTCAAGTCCACGTTTACATGCAGCGTAAACAGGGTGCCCCGTAGAAGGGTTGTGAGCAGTCAAAGATGACGTAGAAATAATTGATCCACCACCGCTAGATGCCATCGAGTTACCGAAATGCTGAATCACCTGCATAGCCGCTATCAACTGGACTTCAACCATAGGCCGAACATGCTCAGGTGTTAATTCACGGATCCGTTTCGATTCTTGATATCCCGCATAATTTACTACTACGTCAATCTTCCCTTCGTCGTCCATGATTGAACTCACAAGATTTTTTATCTGCTCATCTTCAACAACATCACACCCAAAGCCTTTTCCACCAAATTCTTGTCCAACCTGTTCGGCTAATTCTGCACGCCTTCCTACGACTATGACTTTGGCGCCATGTTGAGCAAAAAGTTCAACCGTGGCCCTTCCAAAACCTGTGGAACCACCTATTACAACACTTACTTTATTTTCTAGTCTCTGCCTTGTTGCATCCATGGTTCTTGAGCGTAACCTCTCTAGCGTGAACACACTTACAAAATTTCAACTTGATAATAAAGCCGCAGTCGTTACGGGCTCCGGACAAGGGATTGGCCGCGGTATTGCTTTAGCGCTGGCTGATGTTGGAGCCAAACTAGTTATTAACGCCCGACGGGAAAGTGACGTTGCTGAGACAGCTCAAATGGTTCGTGACCTGGGTAGTGAGGCAATCGAAGTAGTGGGAGATATCAGAGAAATAGGGTCTGAAGCCGTAGGTGACGCCTGCGTTGAGGCTTTTGGAAGCCTAGACATATGGGTAAATAATGTTGGTGGCACTGACGAAAAACGTAATCGAACTCTTCTTGATACACCAGATGAAATCTTTTCGAGCCAACTCGATTTAAATCTAACGACCGCATTCCAAGGATCAAAAGCTGCAGCTAATCGGATGCATAATGGGGGCTGCATTATAAATATTTCTTCAGGTGCAGGTATGAGAGGTTCGGCTTTTACTGGTCCTTATGCAGCTGCAAAAGCTGGAATGCTAAACATGACAGAAACATTTGCACTCGAACTAGCGGAAATGAACATACGTGTTAACGCTGTTTCACCAGGACCTGTGATAACTGAGGCCTATCAAGAAATGGTTGATGTGAATGAAGAGAAAGCACGAGAAATTGCTGCGTCAATACCTCTTGGCCGCTTGGGGGCCCCAGATGATATTGCTACTGCAGTAGTTTTTTTATCATCGGATGCATCATCATGGATTACAGGACAAAATATATTGGTTTCTGGTGGTAGAACCCACCGCACTGTGCAATACCAAGATAAAACATGATCTTAAATCAGCTACTTAGAACTAGGAGAAAAAATTGACACCATTAGAAACTGTAGAAGCATTTATTTCGTCTCTTGAAGAAAAGAATATCGATGCTGCTATCGATCTTCTTGATAAAGATTGTGAATATGACAATGTCCCTATGGGGAAAGTTTTCGGATCGGAAGCTGTCAAAGAAATATTAGGACCCATGATTGAGAATTGTTCAAATGTTGATTGGCCTACATACCGTGCCTCGAGTACAGGAAACTTGGTTTTTAATGAGCGTTTGGACAGGTTTGAAATGGGTGGGAGTTGGATCGAGATTCCAGTTTGTGGAGTTTGGGAAGTTGTTGATGGCAAAATTACCCTTTGGCGAGATTATTTTGACCTTGCAACTTACAGAGATCAACTTCCCAAGTGAACAGTCGAGAATCTCAAAGACCTCAACTTGTAGCAATCGATGTAGATGGAACACTTGCTAGATCTGATGGTTCACTCTCAGAAAAAACATGCGAAACAATTGCAAAAGTAAGGTCAACGGGTACAAAAATAGTCATTGCGACCGGTAGACCCTGGTTAGTTGCATTTGATTGCGTAGAAAAATTGGGTGAAGTTGATTTTGTGGTCTGCTCCAATGGGGCTATGACAGTTGCTTTACCAAATGAAGAGATACTCGAAGACATATATCTTCCTTCTGAAATACCCGAAAAACTTGTAAGAAGTCTTCGCTCAGAGATACCCGGTATCGCTTTTGCATATGAATTTAAACGAGGAGTTAAAGCCCAATATGGTTTAGCT
>JASLTU010000016.1:0-21827 GCA_030742755.1 Acidimicrobiales bacterium
CCAAAGCCAGCAAAGTTTTAGTCCCAGAGATGAACCTTGGGCAATTAAGCAAAATAATTAGAGCAGAGTACCTAGTTGATGCAAAATCTGTTACAAAAGTAAAGGGTGTGCCCTTTACTGCTGGAGAACTTGACCATATCCTTCGGGAGGCTTTAGATGACTGACACACAAACTAATTCGAACGCGACGACAAAAGCCGATTGGACTAGTGATCAGGAGGTTCGATGGTGTCCTGGTTGTGGCGATTATTCAATTTTGACTGCCCTTCAAATGCTGATGCCTGAATTGGATGTAGATCGAGAGAAGACTGTTTTCGTCTCCGGTATAGGTTGCGCCGCTCGTTTTCCCTATTACATGAACACTTATGGTATGCACAGTATTCATGGGAGAGCACCTGCTATAGCTACAGGCTTGGCTTTGGCGAGACCAGATCTTGATGTTTGGGTAGTGGGAGGCGATGGAGACATGCTCTCTATTGGCGGTAATCATCTTGTACACGCATTAAGAAGAAATATTAATATCAATATTTTACTTTTTAATAATCAGATTTATGGTCTCACAAAAGGCCAATTTTCTCCGACCAGTGAAGTGGGTAAGGTCACAAAGTCATCTCCAATTGGATTGATAGCAAAACCACTTAACCCTTTAAGTGTGGCTATAGGCTCTGAGGCTACTTTCGTAGCGAGAACCCATGATATGGACAGAGCCCATATGCAGAGCATGTTTAGACGTGCTTATGAGCACCCAGGAGCTTCTTTTGTTGAAGTTCTGCAGAATTGCAATGTGTTCAATGACGGGGCGTTTAATGCAATAACTAAAAAAGATGTACGTGAAGATATGTTGATTGACTTGCATCACGGGGAACCGATTCTTTTCGGAGCTGAAAAGCAGTTCGGTGTTATGGCAAGTGACGGCGAAGTCTCTATCGCCAATGTTGAAGAGGTTGGTTCTGATTCGATTTTGGTTCACGATGAAAGCAGGGAAGACCCGTCAAGAGCTTTTGCACTATCTCGCCTGAGTGAAACTCCTGACACTCCAACGCCAATGGGAGTATTTCGTGCAGTCCAAAGAGATGAATACAGCGTCGCCCTTAAAAGTCAGATAGATGGTGTTGTAGAAGGCCAAGGAGCGGCTGACTTGAACGAATTATTGCACTCTCTTCCTACTTGGGAGGTCTAAGTCCCTGACTGAAAAGGGATTTAAGTATGACTTGGGCTCTTGACCTAGATGGAGTTGTTTGGCTTGGTGACAAAGTCATTCCAGGGGTTGGAGAAGCAATAACACGCCTTAGAAATGAAGGCGAAAAAGTTTTTTTTGTCACCAACAATTCTGGCAGAACTGAAGCTGAGGTAGAGGAGAAGCTTAAGTCGTTTAATATTGAGCCTGATGGAGGGGTGATTACCTCAGCAATGGCAATGGCTACTTTATTAAACCCAGGTGAGACAGTTCTGACTCTTTGTGGAAGAGGCGCTATAGAAGAGATGGAAAAAGTGGGTGCAATAGCCGTTAAAGAAGGCAAAGCAGATTCAGTTGTCGTTGGATTCCATGAAGACTTTGATTACTGGAAGCTAACTTCAGCCTTGCAAGCAATTGATGCAGGGTCACGCTTAATTGCCACCAATGATGATCTTACTTACCCTTCACATGATGGGATAAGACCTGGAGCTGGATCCATTCTCGCATCTCTGGTCGCAGCTACAGGAGCAGTTCCGCTAATAGCAGGAAAACCGTACAAACCAATGTGCGACTTAGTCAATGAATTAAGCGGAGGAAGCGGAATAATGGTCGGTGATCGACCTGACACCGATGGAAGGTTTGCTAAAAATATGGGTTGGGATTTTGGTCTTGTTTTGAGTGGTGTCACTAAAGAATCAGACCTTCCTGTTGACCCGCCACATGACCTATTAGCCAGTGATTTACCTGCCTTGGTTGAACAGGTTTTTCCTAATGGCACGTAGGCGACTAGATCTTGAAATGGTGAGACGAGGTTTAGCTGAGTCACGCGAAATAGCACAGTCGCTTATCAAGTCAGGAAAGGTTCTTGTATCAGGGGCATCAGCTCTAAAACCATCGAGACTTGTTGAAGCAAGCCAGCCCTTGAGGATCATTGACCCTTCGCCTAAATATGTAAGTAGGGCGGGTAGGAAATTAGAAGCTGCTTTAGAAACTTTTGAAGTTGAAGTCAACTCAAGCAAGTGCATTGATGTAGGGGCGAGCACAGGTGGTTTTACAGATTGCTTATTGCAAAATGGGGCTGAATCAGTTCTAGCAGTCGATGTCGGTCGAGGTCAGATCCATGAACGTCTAGTTGCTGATCAAAGGGTTGAAGTGCGCGAACAGACTGATGTCAGGTCGCTTGTGCCAGCAGAAATAGGTGCCCCTTTTAAAGTGTTAACAGCTGATTTGGCTTTCATCTCATTGCGTGCAGTCATGGGAAACCTTTTCTCTTTAGTTGAAAAAGGGAGCGACATGTTGCTTTTAGTAAAACCACAGTTTGAAGCAGGTAAAAAAGCGGTTGATGTAGGTAGAGGAGTGATTCGCGACCCTAAAATATGGGAAGAAGTTCTCAAGAATGTGCAGGATTCAATTAATAGCCATGATGGTGCCATAATGAAATGTATGCCATCACCAATTAAAGGCTCAGAAGGTAACGTTGAATTCTTCTTACACGCCATGCCGGACGTTAAACAAAGTCAATTTGAAATTTCAAAAGTAATTTCTTTAGCTGTTGAACAGGGAGAAGATTAATGGCAGAAATAGGCCTTTACGTTCATGAATTTCGACCTGAAGCCATATCAAATTCACTTGAACTAACTGAACTGCTTCAGGGGAAAGGCCACAATGTAAGACAGTCCAGTGACCTAAAAGAAAATCCTTCTGGATTCGTTGATGATCTTGACCTTTTAGTGAGTATGGGAGGGGATGGATCTATTCTCAGAGCGATAAATCTTCTAGACGGCCGACCTACGCCTGTTCTCGGAATAAATTTTGGTCAACTGGGATACCTCACAGCCGCGGAACCTTCTGAGGCTTTTGACGCAGTAGTTAGAACCCTTGAAGGCAACTATGACCTCGAAGAGAGAATGATGCTCAAGGTTTCTGTCCAGAGAGAACAGGCAGAGTCTGCGATCGAAGACCACGCTTTGAATGAAGTTGTAGTTGAAAGGACAGCGGCCAGTCAGACAGTTCGAATGAACGTATCTATGGATGGTTCCTTTTTTACCTCTTATGCAGCAGACGGTTTAATAATTTCCACACCCACTGGTTCGACAGCTTATGCTTTCTCTGCCCGAGGGCCGATTGTGGATGCAAGTCATCACTCCATTCAGGTAACACCTGTATCACCTCACATGTTGTTCGATAGAACTTTAGTCCTAGCACCATCTACCAAACTAGAACTGCAAGTTTTAGGTGATCGCACAGCAACTTGCACTGTTGACGGAAGAGAAATGGGAGTCTTGCAAGAAAACGACAGCGTGGTCTGCACAAGGTCAGATCGAATTGCCAAACTTGTTACATTCGGGAAACGTGATTTTTTGGACCCTCTCAAGACAAAATTCGGCTTAGAAGATAGGTAGAGAGCAAACGCACCCAAACTGCGTTTTTAAATTTGCTACTAATTTTGAATCTGCAAGCAGTGAGGTCATTTTGCCTGTAAGGTGAATTTCCGTGACGAAACACATCTTCGTTACGGGAGGAGTTGCAAGCTCGCTCGGAAAAGGGCTAACTGCAGCGTCTCTCGGAAGGCTTTTAAAGCAGCGTGGTCTTAAGGTAGTAATTCAGAAACTCGACCCCTATATCAACGTCGACCCGGGCACTATGAACCCATTTGAACATGGAGAAGTTTTTGTAACAGACGACGGCGGTGAGACAGATCTCGATTTAGGCCACTATGAAAGATTCATTGATGAAAACCTGTCTACAGAATCAAATGCAACGACAGGATCGATTTATTCAGCTGTGATAGCCGCTGAAAGACATGGTGAATATCTAGGTAAAACTGTTCAGGTTATTCCTCATATTACTGATGAAATTAAAAGAAGAATTAGAGTGCTAGCCACTGAAGACACCGATGTGCTGATTACAGAGGTAGGTGGAACAGTAGGTGACATTGAAATATTGCCTTTCTTGGAAGCTATAAGACAGTTCCGTCTTGACATAGGAGAAAACAACATCTGTTATGTTCATGTCACTCTGGTTCCTTACATAGGACCATCGGGTGAACATAAAACCAAACCCACACAGCACTCAGTAACTGAACTTCGTTCAGCGGGCATACAGCCACATGCAATAGTTTGCCGAAGCAATGAACCTATAAGTGATGACTTGGAGAGAAAAATTTCACGTCTTTCGAATGTTCCTTTCGAAGGTGTTGTAAACGCACCAGATGCCAGCAGTCTCTATGAGATACCTTTGCTGCTTAATGAAGAAGGTTTGGACAGCTATATTTGTGATTCTTTAGGACTTGATAATCCAGAACCTGACCTTGATGATTGGAAAGCATTGGTCAGTCGTGTCATGTCAGCAACGGCAAAAGTAAAAATCGGACTCATCGGCAAGTATGTAAGTCTGGTTGATGCATACCTTTCAGTGGTTGAAGCTTTAAACCATGCCGGTGCGCACCATGGAGTTCAGGTGGAAATCGACTGGATTCAAGCTGAGGAAGTTGAAGGAATGCTTAGTGAGGGGCGTTTGAAAGATTTGGACGGAGTTGTAATCCCTGGAGGCTTTGGTGAGAGAGGTATAGAAGGCAAGATAGCTGCAGCAGGTTTTGCTAGAGAGAATGACATTCCTTGTCTAGGGCTGTGTTTAGGATTGCAATGCATGACTATAGATTTTGCACGGAATGTTTTGGGATTAGAAAGAGCTCATTCAAGTGAATTTGACCCATCTTCACCTCACCCTGTAATAGATCTGATGGAATCTCAACGCGACGTGTCAGATATGGGTGGAACAATGCGTCTGGGAGCTTACGTAGCGCAATTAAAATCCGAGTCTCAGGTATCGGCAATATATGGTGAGGATGTTGTTTCAGAGCGGCACCGACACAGATACGAATTCAATTCGCGTTATCGAGCGAAGTTTGAGGACACAGATTTTGTTTGTTCAGGTGAGTCGCCTGACGGTCGTTTGGTGGAGTTTATTGAGTTGAAAGGTCATCCTTTTTGGGTGGCAACTCAAGCACACCCAGAGTTTAAAAGCAGACCAGATCGACCTGCACCATTGTTTAGAGCATTTGTAGAAGCTGCTTTGCATCGAGCAGAGGGACGTAACCCGCAGTTGCTTCAAATGGAAGAAGAGTTTTCCAACTGAATGTCCACTGAATCTTCCAAAGAATTTAAAAAGGTTTCTGAAGAACTGATTCATAGTGAAGATTGGTTTTCTTTTGCAAAGGCCGAGTTCGAAGGTCCGATTGGAGAAAGAATCCATAGATACATCTTCCGTCACCCCGGTGCGGTAGGTGTGGTGCCAATAGAGGATGGAAATATAGTTTTAGTTCGCCAGTACAGGCCAGCGCTTGAGATGGAGATGTTGGAAATCCCAGCAGGCAAATTGGACATTGAAGGAGAAGCACCTGAAAAAGCCGCTCATCGAGAATTGATTGAAGAAGCAGGACTGGATGCATCGAAACTTGAAGAGTTATGTAGCTTTTACAATTCAGCTGGTTTCTCAGATGAGAAGACAGTCATATATCTGGCTACTGAAATGACACGGGTTGCGAAGATTGCAGCGAGTGTAGAAGAGCAGTACATGACAACTGAGAGAATTCCATTAGAGGATGTCTACGAAATGATTGACTCTGGTTATATCACTGACGCAAAAACGATAGTTGGTATTTATTCAGCGATGCGTCGTATAGGTAGATGAGTTCTACGTGTTTAAAAATTTCTCTCACCTCTTCAAACGATTTTTGTTTTCGTTAAAACCCGGAAAACTATCAGAAGAAGATATTCGCTGGGTTAGATCGCATCTTTCTGAAAATGAATACTTGCAATGGGAAAAACTTTCCATTGCCGACCGGCATCACTCTCATCAGGTTGCTAGACAAGCAGAACCTGTAGTCGCCCAGCATGGAAAAGAATTTGTAGCCGCAGCTCTCCTGCATGACATAGGGAAGCTCAAAAGCGGATTTGGTACCTTCGGAAGAGTTTTTGCAACTCTATGCTGTTTTCTTTTCCCACTACGAAAAATGGAGAAATGGTCAGAAAGAACTAAAGGTTTGCGTCGACGATTAATTGACTACGCGAAACATCCAGCATTAGGAGCTGAATTATTGAAAGAGATTGGTAGCGGGCAACAAACAATCACTTGGGTTTTGGAACATCACTCTGAAAGAGAAAATTGGAAGACGCCAATAGAAATAGCAGAGGTTTTATCCAATTCAGATAATGATTAAGACAGCTATTGGTTCAATAAGCCGATGTTATTCCGTGCCCTAGATAATGTGGAAGAAGCTATTTCTCTAGCTTTTTCAGCTCCCTTAGCAATTAAACGATTTGTCTCTCCTGGGTCATCAGCGAGTGAATAATATTTCTCCTGTACAGGCTTGAGAAGCTCAATCACTGCTTCGGCTGTTGCGCTTTTCAGGTCTCCGTAACGAGTGATCCCTTCGGAAGCTTCTTGCGGTGTTTTACCGGTTGCTGCTCCAAGTATGGAAAGTAAATTTGAAACGCCTGGTTTCTTTTCAACGTCGAAAAAAACCTCATCATCACTGTCAGTAACTGCTCGTTTAACTTTCTTTTCGATTACATCAGGAGGATCTAGAAGCAAAATGGTTCCTTGGGGGCTTTCTTCAGATTTAGACATTTTTTTCTCTGGGTGCTGTAGATCCATAACTCTCGCTCCAGAAGGTGGAATTACTGCTTCAGGTAAAGTGAAAGTCTCACCGAATCGACTATTGAATCGCGTGGCTATATCTCTTGTTAGTTCTATATGTTGTCTCTGGTCTTCACCAACAGGAACTTGATTGGTGTCGTAGAGTAAAATGTCAGCTGCCTGAAGAGCTGGGTAGGTGAAGAGACCGGCAGAAACAAACTCGTTTCCAGTTGATTTGTCTTTAAACTGTGTCATTCTTCTGAGCTCCCCGAAAGCGGCTGTGCATTCCATAAGCCAGGCGCACTCAGCATGTTCTTGAACATGACTCTGAACAAAGAGAATGCAACGTTCAGGATCAAGACCGACAGCCATTAGCATTTGGGCTAAAGAAAGGGTAGAAGACCTAAGTTCGTCAGAATCGTGAGGAACAGTCAGAGCATGAAGATCAACGACACAGTAAACGGCATCTGACTTATCTTGCATTGAAACCCAGTTTTGTAAAGCGCCAAGATAGTTGCCCAACTGAACTGACCCTGAAGGTTTAATTCCTGAAAAAACTCTATTCACGTTTCAAAGGTACTTGTGTAGCGCTGATGTTGCTGTTTATTTAAAAAAATAGACGAGTAATGCGAGTTTCAGTTCTATGCCACCGAACAAGACATATCCGTGCCACAGCACAGAGGAGATTTAATTTTTTTAGTATCATTTTCGCACCCTGAAACTTGGCATTGAGCGATTTGGACATTAGAGCCGTCATCTTTTGTCAATGTTGTATTTACTAAAGGTGTATTACAAGCAGCACAAGAGGCGTTAACGCTCATGCCGCACGAATTACATGTGTATGTAGCCATGTCTATTTCCAATCAGTTGCTAGTTTTAATTCTCTCATTTTTGAATCAAAAATGTGATTTAATTCAAATTTTTCTTTAAATTTTTTAACAAATCTGATGCTTAATTGACCTGTGTAAGCCTCTATTAGCATCTATGGTCGTATCGATGGGAATAACTGTAACTACGCCTGTATATGAGGGTCCCTTTGATCTTCTTTTAGATCTTATTTTGCGCGAAGAAGTTGAGCTATACGAAGTTTCTCTTTTGACAATCGTTGATGCCTATTTAGAAGAACTTGAAAATATGCAGGAATACGATTTGGAACTGGCTACCGAATTTCTTTTAATTGCAGCCATTCTGGTTGAACTAAAAGCAAGACGCTTGTTGCCATCGGGTAACAAGATAGATCCTGATGATGAATACGGACTTTGGGAGGAGAGGGATCTTCTTTTAGCGAAACTTGTTGAATGTAAGACCTTCAAAGAAGCGGCAGCGCAGCTAAGGGCATTATCTCAACAGGCTTCTCTGTCGTGGCCGCGACGAGCTGGTCTTGAAGATGCATTTCTCTCTTTAACACCTGACTTGCTTGAAGGAGTAACCAAGGAAAATTTAAGAGAAGCCTGTTTGAAAGCTATGGCTCCACGACCATCGCTTCATGTAAACACCGAACATATAGCTCCCATAAAAGCGACAGTCGTTGAAGCAGTAAAAGAACTTTTGGAAGAAGTACCTAAAACCGGTGTTGTTAGTTTTAAACACCTGACAAAAGGGTTGACAGATCGTTTTGAAATAGTCGTAAGGTTTTTGGCAATTTTGGAACTTTACAAACAAGGGGTTTTAGAAATAGATCAAATTGATTCTTTTGGTGAAATAAGTGTTTCTTGGTGTCCGGATGCAGAACTTTCAGACATGGATTTATTAGACATTTACGAAGGTTAGGGATACAAGGTGTCAGAAGAAAAATCTAAAATGCAAAAGATTACTGATGTGGATGCTGAAACCGATATAAGAAGAGCGATTGAAGCTATTTTGATGGTCGCTATTGATCCAGTTCCGTCTGGGATTCTCGCTCAACTTTTTGAATTACCAGTTGACGACATAGAGCGCATTTGTGATTCGATGGTTGAACAGTATGAAGAAGCGGAATTAGGTTTCCTTCTTCTTCGTATAGGCGGAGGGTACAGGTTTCAAAGCAATCCCGGACAGGCCCAGTGGGTAGAACGTTTCGTTTTAGAAGGGCAGAGTCGAAGGTTAACTGCAGCAGCTATGGAGACTTTGGCGATAGTCGCGTATAAGCAGCCTATTTCCCGGGCACAAATTTCAGCGATAAGGGGAGTGGATGTTGACGGAGTGATGAGGAATCTGCAACAACGGGATTTGATAGATGAAGTCTCCAGAGATGTCGGACCTGGGAATGCTGTTCTGTATGGGACCACTCAAGAATTTCTTGAAAGAATGGGGATAAATTCTGCTAAGGATCTACCTCCATTAGGTGAATTCGTTCCTGGGCCTGAAGTAGTTGAAGCTTTAGAGAGAAGTCTGAGAGTAGTTTCTGATGAGGTAACGATCCCTTCAAATGAAGAGGGCTGATTGGTGTCAAGCTCAGAATTTGAGCAAGAGCCTCAACAATTTGAACGACTGCAGAAAGTTTTAGCCAGAGTCGGCATGGGCAGCCGAAGAGTCTGCGAAAAATTAATAGTTGAACAAAGGGTTACCGTTAATGGAGAATTTGCTGAATTAGGCGAAAAGGTTGATCCGGAAACAGCAGAGATTGAGGTCGATGGCTTAAAAGTCGGCGTTAGGCAAGATCTTGTCTATTATTTGCTCAACAAGCCAGTCGGGGTAATTGCCACTTCAAAAGATCCTCAGGAAAGATCGACAGTTGTAGATCTTGTCCCAACGCATCCGAGAGTTTTTCCAGTCGGGCGCCTGGACGCTGATACAGAAGGATTGATCCTGTTGACAAATGATGGTGACCTCACGCACTATTTGACTCACCCATCTTTTGGGGTTGAAAAAGAATATCTGGTTCAGGTGGATGTAAAACCTTCTCGCAATGCGATTCGTGAATTGCGTCAAGGCGTGGAACTGGATGACGGAATTACGGCTCCAGCGAAGGTTTCTTTAGTGGATGAGAAACTTATCAAGATAGTAATACACGAAGGTCGCAACAGACAGGTGAGAAGAATGTGTGAATCTGTGGGTCACCCTGTCAAAAGACTAATCCGTTCACGTATAGGGCCTATTGTAGACACGTCTCTTCGGCCAGGTTCTTTTAGAGAGTTGACAAATCAGGAATTAAAGTCCATACGTAAGATCCTTTTAAAAGATTTTTCTAGCTGACCTTTAAATCACTCCTTTTGACCAACACCTAGGCTGTAAAATTGATTTTAAGTCAAAACAAAGGATATGGAGAGACTATGAGCCACCGAGCCGTAATCGCAGGAGTGGGTCTAATTGGCGGTTCAATAGGCATGGCACTACGTGAACAGGGTTGGCATGTCAGCGGGGTCGATGAAGATGAAAAGCGTTTAGATGAAGCGAAGAAATTAGAAGCTATAGATTCCACAGGTTGGGATGAAGAGGCTGAAATAACTTTTGTCGCCGCTCCTGTGCGCGATATACCAGCCTTGGTGAAAGAAGCGTTGGAGGTTTCCCCGAAAGGTTTTGTCACCGATGTAGGGAGTGTCAAGTCATCAATATCAAAAGTAATTAAAGATCCCAGATTCGTAGGTGGCCACCCTATGGCAGGATCCGAGCAGGAAGGCTTAATAGGGGCAGACTCTGCGATGTTCTCAGATGCTAACTGGGTTCTGACTCCTACGGAAGATACTGATGATGAAGCATTCAAACGCGTTAGAGAGGTGATTGTCTCACTTGGAGCTGAAATAGTTACCTTAAGTCCCAGCCGACATGATTCTCTAGTAGCCATGGTTTCCCACGTGCCACATTTGGCGGCAGCCACACTTATGGGACTAGCAGCTAATAGGTCAGAAGAGCATTTTGCAGTTTTGAGATTGGCAGCTGGTGGTTTCCGCGACATGACCAGAATTGCAGCTGGCAACCCGACGATTTGGCCTGATATTTGTGCAGAAAATCACGAGGCTATTACCGAAGTCATAGATGAATTCATTTCAGCTCTCACAGAAGTCCGAAATGAGGTTAATGGTGGCGATAACGAATCTTTGTTGCAACGTTTAGAGACATCAAGAGAAGCAAGAATGAATCTGCCAACCGGTGCCCCTAGACCTTCTGAACTGATCGAAGTTCGCGTACCGATTATGGACAAACCGGGAGAGTTAGCGACAATTGCTTCCTTAGCAACTGAATTGGATGTCAATATTTTCGATTTAGAAATGACTCACTCTTCCGAAGGTGACCGAGGTGTAGTAGTGCTACTCGTAGAGAAGAATTTAGCCGAAAGGCTTTCTGGTGGTTTGATGATGCATGGATATAGGCCAGCGTTGAGACCTCTATTGTGAATTCAAAACTAATAGAGCCCACGGGACGCCTCACCGGACAAATTGAGGTGCCAGGTGACAAGTCGATTTCTCATCGGGTTCTGATGCTGGCATCTTTGGCAGATGGAGAGTCAACAATTCATGGTTTGAGCAAAGGTCAAGACGTGCAACACACAATGAAAATTCTTAGTTCTTTGGGGGCACAACTGAACGAAACCGAATCAGATACCTTGCTCATTCAAGGTGGCGGATTGAAAGAGCCTACTGAAAAGTTGTATGTAGGCAATTCAGGAACGAGTATCCGTTTAATGTCAGGGATGCTTGCAGGCCTTCCGTTTTCGGCAACCATTGATGGGGATGAGTCGATTCGGAAAAGACCAATGGGTCGAATAATAGAACCATTGGAAAGAATGGGCAGTACGATTTCATGCCTCGAAAGCACTGGTATGGCACCATTCAGGATTGATGGAGGTGGATTAGAAGGCATCGAATACCAAATGGAAGTACCTAGCGCTCAAGTAAAGGGATGCTTGATGTTCGCAGGCCTTTTTGCAAAAGGTGACACAACCGTTATTGAAATTACCCCTACGAGAGCTCACACTGAGGAACTATTTGAAGAGGTCGGCCTTGAGGTAGATACGACTTCTACTTCTGTGACTGTGAAACCAGGGCAGCCAAAACCTTTCATACATAAAGTAAAAGGTGACCCTTCTCAGGCAGCTTTTTGGGTAGTCGGAGCGACAATTCTCAAGGGATCAGAAGTATGTGTAAAAAATGTTTATATAGGGAGAGAAAGAACCGGATTCATTGATGTTCTGTTAAGAATGGGAGCCGATATAAAACTAGACCCGGTTACTAATGATTTAAACGTCGCATCTAGTGAACTTATCGGAACGGTTATAGAAGAAACAGAGATTCCAGGCCTAATTGATGAGGTTCCTGTATTGGCGGTTGCAGCGGCCTGTGCTGAAGGGGAGACCCATTTCAAGGGTCTTGGTGAACTTAGAGTTAAAGAAAGCAACAGGCTCGAGACGATAGTTTCAGAAATAGGATCAATGGGATTGAAAGCAGAGATTTCAGGTGATGACCTTGTTATACAAGGAGGGAAACTAACTGGAGGTCAAGTTGATTCACATGGAGATCACAGAATCGCCATGAGTTGCGCTATTGCCGCATTAGTTTCAACAGGTCCGACAGAAATTTCTGGATGGGATGCTGTAGCAACTAGCTACCCCAGTTTTATTGCTGATTTGGATGCATTAAGAAAATGAGTGAATCAAATAACGAAAATATTATTGCAATTGACGGGCCAGCAGGTTCAGGAAAATCGACGATCGCAAAAGCTTTGGCCGAAAGATTAAATCTTGAATATTTAGATACGGGAGCTATGTATAGAGCGGTGGCTTTGATTTCGATTCAACAGGAAGTCGAAATCGCAGATGAGAAACAAGTTTTAGGCATTGCTAAAGAAATGGATTTTAACTTCGAAGATGGGATTTGTGTAGTTAATGGGTTTGATGCAACTAAAGAGATAAGAGGATCTGAGGTCACAAGAGCCGTGAGTGTAGTTGCAGCGATGCCGACAGTGCGTCATGAGATGGTTGAAAGGCAGCGTCTCTGGGTTGAGAAAAGAAACGGTGGAGTTGTCGAGGGTAGAGATATAGGTTCTGTGGTTTTTCCAAAAGCAAAAGTGAAAGTCTATTTGACTGCTTCTGAAGAAGTCCGTGCCGAAAGACGTATCGAACAAGAAGAGACTCTCGATGCTTCAAAAGTGGCTGATTCAATTAGAAAAAGAGACGCAGCCGATAAAGGACGTTCAACTAGCCCCTTGGTTCGCTCCGAAGGTGCAATAGAGATAGATACATCCCTGATGGGGATTGAAGAAACTATAGAAGAAATTTTGGAGATTTTTAAATGGAATTAGATCTTGGAAAGCCCATGGGTTTTAAAGAAAAAATTGCATACAGATTTTTCTGGACTCTGGCCTGGCTAGCAGCCAAAAGTCTTTTTCGTTTCAGCACTGTAAATAAGGAAAGATTGCCTAAAGAAACACCGTATATCCTTGCACCTGTTCATCGTTCATATATCGATTCTCCATTAGGGGGACTAATTACGTTACGACGTGTCAGATTCTTAGGAAAGGAGTCGATTTGGAATAGTCGACTGGGAGGATGGTTTCTGGGGATTTTAGGTTGCTTTCCAGTTCAGAGAGGCACAGCAGACAGGGCTGCATTGAAGGCATGTCAGCAAGTATTAGAACGCGGAGAACCACTTGTAATGTTCCCCGAGGGCACACGTCAAAGAGGTCCTGTAATCGAAAAAGAAAAGATGCATTCAGGGCCTGCTTTCGTAGCTGCTCGAGCAGGAGTTCCAATAATACCCTTAGGAATTGCAGGGAGTGATAAAGCTATGCCACATGGTGCTCGTTTGATCCGACCAGCGAAAGTGTTCCTGGTAGTAGGGGAACCTGTTGTGCCTCCTGAGTTCGACGGGCGTGTCCCAAGGAAAGCTGTTGAAGATCTGACCGAGCAACTAAGGAATTCCTTGCAGGAAGCTTTCGATCATGCTCAAAGACTTTTAAGTGAAAAGTCTTAGTTTGAATTAGTTGTGAGATTGAGGTTGTAAAGAACGTCTGAAGCGTCAATTTCCTTGTCAGCGAAATTAGTGTTTTTAGACGGTGCGGCAAAACCTAATTTAGCGAAGGTGTCTAAAGCTCCTAGTAGATTTCTTATATTTCGTGGAGGCGGAAAATATTCATCTTCTTGAGTGTGTTTTATGTTATGAACGCCATCATCAGGGTCTAAAGTCTTTATCACTTCGTCCACTACCTCATCTGGAGCAGACGCTCCTGCTGTTACACCCACAACTCCTGAAAGGTCTGTTGGGAGTTCCTGAGCTTTGTTTATCCAAATTACTTTTTCACAACCTGCTTCTTCGGCTAACTTAACCAAAGCTCGTGTATTGGAACTGTTTCTCGAACCTATTACAACCACTGAATCACAATGTCCTACCAGGTCAAGCAGGGCAGCTTGTCTATTCGTCGTAGCAAAACACAGGTCACTTCGTCCAGGTGACCAAAGTTCAGGCCAGCGTTGTTCAGCAGACGAGACGACACCCTCCCAATCACGGTGACTTAGGGTTGTTTGAGCTAGTAAAGCTACCTTGTCACCAAGTTCTGGAAGCGAGTCAACGTCGTTGGCGTCTTCAACACGATGAATTGATTCAGGGGACACGGCAATGGTGCCTTCAGCTTCTTCGTGTCCTGCATGGCCTACATATACGATCTGAAAACCTTTTTTTGAACGAATTTTAACTTCGTGATGGACTTTGGTTACAAGAGGACAAACTGCATCAACCATATAACTAGAAACAGCGTCGGCTTTTTGAACGACTTCAGGAGCTGAACCGTGCGCAGATAGCATTAGAGGAGAACCTTCGGGCACGTCTTCTATGTCATCTACAAAAACAACACCGAGTTTTTCGAAACGTTCTACTACAAGCTTGTTGTGAACAATTTCGTGATAGCAGTAAACAGGTTCATCGAAAGCTTTGACCATCCAAGTCAAAGCTTTTATAGCCATTTCTACGCCAGCACAAAAACCCCGTGGTTCAGCTAGGAGAACACGTTTAACCTTCATGGTATAACTTTACTTTGTACAGCCAGGTCTTAGATAGTCTTGTAGTTATGTCAGCTCCAACGATTGTTTCAGTTTCGCCCAATTCTCCAGCTGAACAATACGGGATTAAAGGAGGCGAGCAGATACTCACCATAAATGGGTGCGTGCCTCGTGATGTAATTGAGTACCAGTTATTGATTGATGAACCTCAAGTCGTTCTCGAAATTGATTCAGGTGGGATACGAAGCGAAGTAGAAATTCTTAGAAAAACTGGCACCCCACTAGGGATAGAAGTTGATGGGGCGCTTTTTGATCGGGTAAGAACGTGTGACAATCATTGCGAATTTTGTTTCATTTATCAGCTTCCGCCTGGTTTAAGAAAAAGTCTTTATTTAAAGGACGACGATTATCGGCTTTCGTTTTTATATGGAAATTTTACGACACTAACCCGATTTACTGAAGCAGACCTTGAAAGGGTATTGGTGGAGGGTTTATCACCTTTATATGTGAGCATTCATTCTACTGATCCTCATAAGCGTGCAGAAATGTTACGCAACCGAAGAGGCGCAACAAGCCTGAGATGGCTTAGCGAACTGCTCGAAAATGAAGTGACCGTTCATGGTCAAGTAGTCGTATGCCCTGGAGTTAATGATGGTTATTGGCTTGAGGACACTCTGGCTGGGGTGGCTGAAAAATATTCAGATTTGGCAAGTTTGTGCATTGTGCCTCTGGGTGTCAGCAAATATACGAACGAACCGAGAATGCGGCCACATACCAAAGAAGAAGCCAATGCGGTTATTGATTGTGTTGAGTCGTGGCAAGATCTTTTTGTTGAAAATCTGGGACGTCACCTTGTTCATGCTGCAGATGAATATTATTTAGCGGCTGGAAGAGAGTTTCCAGCAGCTCAAAGCTATGGAGACTTTGAAATGTTTGAAGATGGTATAGGGATGGCAAGAGCCTTTGAACTTGAATTCACTAACCATGACTTTAAGCGTGATAAGCCATCTGGTTTTTTTGCTTCCGTCGAAGGAGCACCTCCTCTGGGTTTTAGGGCACCTCGTTCAGACAACGATTTTGAAGATAAGAGTTCTGCTCAAGTTTCCGACATTCCGGTGGGTGTTTTAACGGGTGAATTAGGGGCAGAGGTGATTAGGCCTTTGATAGAGAGTTTAGGCAGGGAAGATGTTCGGATAGTTCCGGTTGAAAATAGTTTCTTTGGAGGAAATGTTGGGGTCACAGGTTTGATGGTTGGGGAAGATCTGGTTCGAGTATTGTCAAAAGAACCGGAAGGGGATCGTTATTTGTTGCCTGATGTCTGCTTGAGCGGTGGGCGGTTTTTAGACGGTATGACTCCTTCTGATCTTCCTAGAAAAGTTGAAATAATTCCAACAGATGGTGCTTCACTTAAAGAAGCACTTATTTCGAATAGGTTATGACCATGCTCCCAACAGTAGCGATAGTCGGTAGGCCAAATGTAGGAAAGTCAACCCTTCTTAACCGGATTTTAGGGAGACGAGAAGCGATAGTTGAAGAACGTCCTGGCGTGACGAGAGATCGTAAGGAAGTAGTTGCTTCTTGGTCGGGTAAAGAATTCACACTCATTGACACAGGTGGATGGATGGCCACAGGGAGTGTTCTTGACGAAAAAGTCAGCGACCAGAGTGAAAAAGCTATAAAAGAAGCAGATGCAGTTTTATTCGTTGTTGATGCAACAGTCGGAGTGACTGATGATGACGCTCAAATAGCTTCTCTTTTACGCTCTAAACAAGAAACGGTAGTGGTCGTTGCAAACAAAGTTGATAACAAGAATATGGAATCAGAAGTGTGGGATTTGTTGTCATTAGGTTTAGGTGAACCTCTCCCAGTGAGTGCTTTGCATGGGAAAGGCACGGGCGACCTTTTGGAGGTTCTGGTTGAGAAACTACCTTCAGTCGAAGAACAGGAACCTGAAGAAAATGATGAGCAAGAGGAAAAAATTATCGGAGTTACTCTGGTGGGTAGACCTAATGTAGGTAAATCAACTTTGTTCAACAGGCTCATAGGTGAAAACAGGTCTGTTGTTCATGATATGCCAGGAACAACAAGAGATACCATCGACACAGTCGTGGAAACTGAAAATGGTCCTGTGAGGTTTATCGACACTGCGGGTATGAGAAGGAAATCTCGTGTTGATGAAAGTACGGAGTACTACTCTCTGGTAAGAGCCCTCCAAGCAGTAGATACAGCAGATGTTTCTTTGCTGATCATTGATTCAACTGAGGGGATCACCCATCAGGATCAGAGATTGGCGGAAAGGGTAGATGCAGCTGGTTGTCCAATTTTGGTTTTATTAAACAAGTGGGATTTGTGTGATGAGGAAGCGCGAGAAGATATTCTTGGACAAGTAGGAGACCGCCTGCATTTTATTGGACAAGCACCGGTGATTCGAATCAGCGCGCTGAGTGGACGTAACGTTGGTCGTCTTTGGCCTGCGCTTGCAGAAAGTGTCATGGAGTATCAGACTCGTATCCCGACTCGGAGAGTTAATGAAGTTGTTAGAGCTGCTCAAGCAGCTCACCCGGCACCAGGAGGAGTAAGAGTTCTCTACGCCACTCAAGGAGCTACTGATCCACCTACCTTCACATTGTTTGCGAATAGGGAAGTCCCGAAAACGTGGTTGCGTTATTTGGAGAGAAAAATTCGAGAAGATCTTAATTTAGGTGCAACAGCTATAAAACTAAGAGTACGTAGACGCTCAGAGTAGTAAAAAAAACACTTTAAGTAATAATTTAATGAAATTATTTAAAAAACTGATGTAGTTGTTCGGGGAGTATCATAATGATTGATATGCGGACCCCAGTCCTAACTGTCCTTGGAATTGTTTGTCTAGCTGCGACGCTGGCTTGGGTAAGGTCAGCTCAGCAACGTTACAGAGTGGTTCAAAGAGTTGACAGTGACGAAGCACCTGATTCTCATACGTTGGCATGGACTACTTTTCGTAAGGAGATTCATTCGGCAAGTCTTTATGGATTGTTATCCTTAGCTTCTTTTGTGACTGCGTTTAGAGATACTTCTGATTCAGCAGTAATTTATGCTTTAGTAGCGATACCAGCTTTAGTGTCGACTTACTGGGCTAGGAATGCAGTTCGAGAAGCTCGAATGGCACGCAAAAGTTTTGATATTGAACGAAGAGCACAAGAAGCTCTTGATCAACAAGAGCTAGCGCCTAAGGCATGGGCGGCACGTTTGGCACCAGAAGAACTTCCAGAGTTCAGTGGCTTTGATGTTGGTCGTGTGTATCAGGCGGGTACAGGTTTAATGGCTGGAGACTTCTTTGATGTTTTCCAAGCTTCCCCCACACGGTTGGCTGCGGTAATAGGAGATGTGTCGGGGCAAGGTATCGAGTCTTCGATTACTGCATTTCAAGCAAAGTATTTGTTGAGAACCTTTTTACGTCAGTTTCGCGATCCTGCTCAAGCGCTTGAAGAGCTTAATCACCAGATGGTCTCTGTTGAACGTACAGAAGAGTTCATTTCACTTGTCGTAATAGTTTTTGACACTGAAGCTGAAACTTTAAGATATGCATCTGCCGGTCACCCTGCTGCGTTTCTTTGGCATGAGCGCGAAGTTCGCCCACTGAGATCTACTGGGCCTTTGCTGATGCTTGACCCTCAGGGACATTTTTTCAGTAGAGAGATTCCATTATCACGTGATGACATGGCAGTTATGTACACGGATGGCTTGGTTGAAGCACGACGTGGTGATGAACAATTTGGTGAAGATCGAATCGGCGACGCTATTAGAAGAAATCCTGGGATTTCTCCTGACGTTTTCTGCAAGCAACTATTGGATTCGGCAAACGACTTCAATCAGGGGATCATTGCCGATGACGTAGCTATTCTGGCAATACGAAAAGATTAAAAGCAAAAAATGCCTTGGTGTGTTTCATGCGATAAATACCTATCGCCTAATTCTGTTTCTGTTGTAGGGACCTGTTCTTCTTGTGGTAACCGAGTTGTTGAAGGTGACGGCAAAGAAGTTAAATCGCAGAAGATTCCTTGGCATTTTTGGGTTTTTGTGAGCGCCGCAATGATCTATCTCGGATGGCGACTTGTTGAAGGTTTGTGGGTTTTGTTCACCTAAAAACAACAAAATACTAATCTTTTACGCCTGCCATTAGGAGGCCTATTTTGTTCCGTTCTGCATCTTCTCCTGAAACAATTGAAATAATTTCACCTTCGTACATGACTGCTATTCGGTCGGAAAGACCGATTACCTCGTCTAGATCTTCAGATATTAGAAGAGTTGCTGTCCCAATGTCACGTTGTTCGATGAGACGGTTATGAATGTATTCTGCCGCACCGATATCAACGCCGCGCGTTGGTTGGCAGGCAAGTAAGAAAGTAGGTTTTGCTGAAAGTTCTCTAGCTAAAATAACTTTCTGTATGTTTCCCCCTGAGAGACTAGAGGTGGGAGTTTCGATACTAGGTGTTTTTACATCAAATTCGTTCACTAGTTCAACGTTGTGGCTTCTGATGGAATCGAAAGAGAAAAGCCCGCGTTTCGTGAAGGTCTCATTTCCATGGTTTACGAGTATCAGATTTTCGCTAACGGTAAAATCTGGTATAGCTCCATCAGGGATGCGTTCTTCTGGTATGAAACCTAAACCTTTTTGACGACGTTCATGAGTGCTGCATAGGCTTACATCCGAACTGTCTAATTCTATTGAACTGCCTGGTTCTATGTCTCGAAGGCCTGCAATTGCTTCAGCCAATTCTCGTTGACCGTTGCCTGACACTCCAGCAATTCCGAGGATTTCACCAGCATGAATATCAAAAGAAACTTTGTTTACAGCGACAGTTTCGTTATCTCCAACGACTGTTAAGTCAGATAGTGTCAAACGTTTCGCACCTAATTTGTTTTCCGGCAAGTCAGGAGTGAGTCGCACATCCCTACCTACCATCATTTGAGCTAGTTCTTGTCTGCTGGTGGCAGATGGGGTGGTTTCTCCTACAACCTCACCATCACGCAAAACTGTTATGCGGTCGCTTAAAGACATGACTTCACGCAATTTATGCGAAATGAAAATAAGTCCTTTTCCGCTGTCAGCCATTCTTCGCAAGATCACAAATAGATCTTCCACTTCTTTCGGAGTGAGAACAGCGGTTGGTTCATCAAGAACAAGTAGTTCGGCATCTCGGTACAAGGCTTTAATTATTTCCACTCGTTGACGCTCACCCACTGATAAGTGTTCGACTTTTACCCAAGGATCGACGGCCAGTCCGTGTTCGTTTGAGATGTCAGAAATACGAGTTGCGACGTTTTCAAGATCGGTAAAAGGTCGACGGTCTGAGGTGATGCCTAAGGCGACATTTTCACAAACAGTCAAAGTGGGCACAAGCATGAAATGTTGGTGAATCATTCCTACACGTGAATCTATTGCTGCAGAAGGAGAGTCGATATCTATCGGAATGCCTCGAAGTAGAATCTCACCTTCATCAGCTTGATAGAGGCCAAAGAGTATCTTCACCAGAGTGCTTTTCCCGGCACCGTTTTCTCCAAGCAGTGTATGAACTTCGCCGTACTTGACATCAAGGTCAATGTTGTTGTTGGCAACGACGCCAGGGAAACGTTTTGTGACACCTCTCATTGCAAGAAGGTTGTTCTTTGTATCTTCCATTTGATTTCTTTGTTTTAGTTAAGAGATCCCCGGGAGAAGACATTTGTTTCTCCCGGGGTAAAGCTCTCTCGTTTAGTTTCTAAGCTCCAGTATTGATAGAGCCGTCTATGATGCCAGCGATTGCTGCATCGGCGCTAGCTCTAACATCATCTGATAGGTCGTAACCGTCATTGAATTCAACTACTAGACCACCGTTAGCCAAGTTGATTTCAAAAGCCTTGCCACCTTTGGTGCCTGAATCGCGAAGATCTAGCATCTCTTCGAGCACTACTTCCCAATGGTAAACCTGTGAAGCTATAACCAAATCTGGTGCTAGAGAAGTTTGATTCGACTGGGTTCCGAACCATGGAACTCCAGCATCCGCTGCTACACCTACGGCTCCTACAACCATCTGAGCCGTTCCAGTTAGAACGTCAGCATCGTTTGCAAGATGAGCTTGCGCTGCTTCTGCTGCGAGAGCGACATCTCCGAATGAGCCTGTGTAGGTTACGCTCACTTGAGCGCCTCCAGCTTCAGCAGCAGTGGTGAAACCGTTTATGTATGGCACGGCATCGCCCGCTTCCACAGGTCCTACTACGCCGATCTTCCCATTTGCTGATACAGCTGCTGCAACAACACCGTTTACGTAACCACCTTCATCTGAAGCTGGTGAGTAAGCAAAAACGTTGTCTAATCCTTGTGTGTCTGTAGCAGTACCCCATATGAAGGTGGTGTCTGGGAAGTCAGGTGCTATCTCTGCCAACGACGCACCGAATTGGGTGCCGTGAGCGATAACAACATCGATTCCATCTTCTGCATATCCACGGATAGCGGCTGCCGCTTCTTCAACGATGAAAGTTCCATCAGTGATTGAAAGAGTGATTTCTCTATCAAGTGCATTGACGGAATCAACCATGCTCTGGCTGAAAGCCAGATCGTCAGAGGCGCTAGGTGCAACAATTGCCATAGTTAAAGCACCGCCGCCACTATCACTGGAGTCGTCAGACGACCCGCAAGCGGATGCTACTAAGACAAAAGATCCTAGTAGAGCCAAGAGGCTAGTTAACAGCCTCATTTTTTTTCTCATATTTTTTTCCTTTCTCTACGGGTCTCCCCGATCTAATAGAACTTTTAACTCCTTATAAATGGTTTAGTCAGAGCCGCTGGTGCGTTAACCCTCCTGGCTAAAAGCACCAAGGCAATTATTGTGACAACAGCTGGTGCCATGCCAGCCAAGTCAGAGATACTCACAGGAATTATTCCCAGAGCTTTCCATTGAAGAACAACCGCATTAACCAATCCAAACAGCAGCGCACCACCCATTACACCCAGAGGTTTCCATGCACCGAAGTAAACGAGAGCTACGGCTATAAAACCCATTCCTTGAGTGAGATGAGGTTGGAAGATTCCAAGTTGCAGAACTAGAGCTGCACCCGCCAAACCTGCGAAAGCGTTTCCGAT
>JASLTU010000017.1:0-21579 GCA_030742755.1 Acidimicrobiales bacterium
TACTCCGAAGACTCGTGGGTTTCCTAGCTTTTAGTTTCCTCGCATTAATTGCCTCAGTGTCAAAGAAAGGCCCCTTTGATGCTGTGATAGTGATATCGCCACCTTTGACTCTGGGAACTGTAGGAAAAGCTGCTGCAGTAAGACATAGGTGTAAATTACTCCTAAACCTTCAAGATATTTTTCCTGACATTGCAATCACACTCGGGAAGATCAAGTCCCGATCTTCAATAAAGGTCTTGGAAAAATATGAAAAACTCACCTATAGCGGAACTGATTCCATAACCGTACTTTCAAAAGATCTTGAAAAGAATGTGAATAAAAAGATCGAAAGCATAAAAAATCCTCCTCAGATAACAGTCATCCCTAATTTTCTTATTTCCTCTTCAATCAAACCACAGGACCGGCTCACTGAATACAGGAAAGAACATCATCTTGGAGAAAAGTTCGTAGTGATGTACGCAGGCAATCTAGGAAACTCACAATCTTTCGAGTTGATAACTGATGCTGCGAAAAAACATGAAGACAGAGATGACATTGTTTATGTCATTAATGGTGGCGGTGTAATGTCCAGCAGTTTGAAACAGCAGGCAAATAACTTAAGAAACCTTGTAGTAATTGGCTATCAGCCAATTGAGCGTCTACCTGAGGTTTTAGCAACTGCGGATTTGCATCTGGTACCTCTCAGAACTGGTTTAGGTGGTATGAGTGTTCCATCCAAGATTTACAGCGTTTTTGCAGCTGGGCGTCCTGTAATCGCAAGCGTGGATCCTGGGACTGAGATAGAGCGGATAGTCGTTGAATCTGAAGGAGGAATAGTCGTTCCTCCAGATGATTTCGAATTATTTACCTTTGCAGTGGAAAAGTTGATTGAAGATTCTGAAATGCTTGAAGAAATGGGTAACAAAGCTAGGTTTTGGCTTGAAAATTGCTACTCATCCAAAACAGTCGCAGATTCTTATCTAGATCTGATACGACAATTAAATCCTTAAGTATCAGTTGAAAAACATTACATCTGGCTCATTCTTCGGATAGCGTGGTTCTCTCATGGCTAAAGGAAATTCTGCTGACAAGGTAGCCCGCGCCGCAAAGGCAGGTGCTAGTGGGGCAACGTCTGAAAATCGTCGTTTGGGTTTTCCTATTGCCATGGCTTGTGTAGTAATTCTAGGCGTTCTGCTGATTGGGTGGTCAAGATCCAACAGGGAAGCTACATCAGCTCCAAGGGTAGGGGACCATTGGCATTCAGCTTATGACATTTACAACTGCGCCGAATCTGATTCATCGCTTGAGTCTCGAGAATACAGAGGTGGCTGGAGATCAAAATTCATCATTGAGAGAGACCCAAATGGAATTCATACACACGGAGATGGACTGATACATATACATCCGTTTAACTCTTTGGCAAGCGGCAATGATGCTCAAATGGGCCAGTTCATAGAGGCATACGGTGGTTTCATAACAGATTCAGCAATCAAACTTGATACCGGAGAGATCATAGAAGAAGGTTTTGAATGCGAAGGCAAACCTGCAGTTCTTACAATTGCCCGTTTTGACGTTCAGAATCGAGACAGAGAACCACAGATTTATACCGAAAACTTGAAAGATGTTCAATTCTTGAAGAATCTTGAAGCTTTTACAATCGCTTTTGTTCCCGAAGACTACACGCCGCCCCCTCCTAGACCAGAGAGGTTCACTTACCTAGAAACAGTTGACCCAAGAGCACTGCTTTCGGATAATCCGGTACTTGAACTCCCTGAAAACTAGACAACAGGTTAAGAGTAGGCCGTGCGGGCCATTATTCTTGTTGGAGGTTTCGGAACGAGGCTACGACCTTTAACGAACGAAAAACCTAAACAAATTCTCACAGTCGGAAACAGACCGATGTTGGAAAATGTAATTGAAAATTTATCAAATCACGGAATTGTTGAAGTAGTTCTATCGATGGGGTTTCAACCCTCTGCATTTGTTGAAGCTTATCCAGATGAAATGTGTGCAGGTCTACCACTCAAGTATGTGGTTGAACCCGAACCGTTAGACACTGCGGGTGCTATTAGATTTGCTGCTCTTCAGAGCGGCGTAGACCAGACTTTTCTGGTTTGTAACGGTGATGTAATAACAGAAATCGACGTAAGTGGACTAATTGCTTTTCACAGGAACGCTAGTGCGGAAGCAACAATTTCATTGACACCTACCGACAATCCGTCACAATACGGAATCGTCCCAACAGACAATAATGGTCAAGTAAAAGGTTTTATAGAAAAACCGCCTGGACCTGATTTCGAAACAAATTTGATCAACGCTGGATACTACGTAATGGAACCCTCAACACTGGATCGAATTGCAGGTGATAGACCGGTTTCAGTTGAAACCGAAATCTTTCCGAAAATGGCTGAAGAGAAAACCCTTTATGCGCTTTCATCAGAAACTTATTGGATTGACGCAGGGACACCAGAAACTTTCCTACAGGCAAACCTAGACCTGTTAAATGGTAGGAGAAGTAAAACGATAAAGGGGATTCACAACGAAGCTTTAATAAGCCCAAATGCCGTAGTTGATTCATCGATGATAGGAAGAGGGGTCAAAATTGCTGATGGTGCAAGTGTAAAAAACTCTGTTCTAATGGAAGGGGCAGAAGTCGAAAAGAATGCACGTATAGAAGCGTCTATAGTGGGCGAAAGGGCAAAAATAGGGGAAAGTTCACAAGTTCTAGAACTAACGATTGTAAATCATGAAGAAATTGTTGAAAAAAGAACTCAACTCAGGTCTGTTTGCATTCCTAAACTGGCTGACTAGATGAGGGTATTAGTAACTGGAGGAGCAGGATTTATCGGTTCTGCGCTAGTTGACCAACTCGTCAAGCGTGGCGATCAGGTATTAGTTATCGACAATTTTTCTACTGGATCAGAGAAAAACATAGAAGATGCAAGGAATGCAGCCGCTGAAGATCTCATCGTTGAAAATTGTGATATTAGGGATTCAGAAACGACAAAATTGATTTCCGATTACCAACCTTCCATAATTTTTCATTTAGCAGCACAGGTCGATGTGCGAGCTTCCGTTGAAGACCCATTAACAGACTTAGAGACAAACCTTGTCGGACTAATAAGAGTTTTAGAAGGCGGTCGTAAAGCGAAGACTAGGAAGGTAATTTTCGCCTCATCCGGTGGAACTATTTATGGTGAACCTGAAACAAAAGAACTTCCTTTAAACGAAGACACTCCTTGGAATCCTTTATCGCCATATGGAGTCTCCAAACTTGCCGGAGGGCTATATGTAAACACATATGACTCAATTCATGGTTTAAAGGGAACGACACTCGCATTGGCAAATGTGTATGGCCCAAGGCAGGATCCACATGGCGAAGCTGGAGTAGTAGCTATTTTTGCAGGAAAACTTCTTAACGGGGAACCTTGCACTGTTTATGGAACTGGCATGCAGACCCGAGATTTTGTTTACGTAGAAGATGTTGCTTCAGCGTTTGTTGCTTCAATCGAAAATGGTGACGGGAAATTGTTGAATATAGGAACAGGGACTGAAACATCGATCCAGCATTTGTATAAAGAAATGACACTTGCTCTAGGAATTGACAGCGAAGCTGAAGAAGGTGAAGGGCGACCAGGTGAGATAGAACGCTCATCACTAAACCCACTACTAGCGGAAAAAATATTAGGGTGGAAACCTGAAACCAGCCTTAAAGATGGGATTCACTCCACTTTGGAATGGTTCAAGTTGAAAAGGCAGGAAAACCCCTAGCGAAAAAGATCTTCTTCCGGACTTCTCACTATCTCACTCACAACCCCTTCGTTACCACCGAGCCACTCTGGGTTAACCCCACGAATCACTGCTACTGGTATCGCTTCTGCTTTTCCCATGACGAGTTCAGCAGCTGCAGCTAGCTCATCGACTAAAGCAACTTCAGTAACCTGCAACTCGCGCCCCAAAGCATCTTGAGTCCCGCGAAGATCAATGATCGGCGACAAGCCAAAACATCCAATAGCAACATCTGTAACACCTCTTCTCCAAGGGCGACCAAAAGTGTCACTGATTATCACAGCGACTCGCACTCCATACTTGTGGAGCAGAGAATCATGAATTTTTTTTGCTGACTTATCTGGGAACTTTGGCAGGAGGGCCGCTTGACCAGATTCCACATTAGATAGGTCAATTCCTGCATTCGCACAAATGAAACCATGTTCAGTTTCGCTAATGATCAAATCGCCTCGCCTGCGTACAATTCTCACAGATTCGTCTTCAACAATAGGTTTGTGTCCAATTTCAGGGTCGATATCAACAAGCCGATTTTCAGCCTTGCTTACAATCTTTTGAGTCACGACTATTACGTCTCCATCTAAAAGATCAATAGAACTAGCTATCATTTTCGCTAAGTCATCTTTTGGAGAGACTTCAGGCATTCCTTTCACAGGAATGACGTGAATGCCATCGTTGCTGTAAGAATTCATCTTTTCAATCCTAAAAGAGTTGAGCCTAAAGATGCAGCTATTTGGGGATCACTCATCACTGTTTCAGTTGAGACACAGTTAATTCCTAGCGATTCAATATTTTCTACACTGTCAAAATCTGCTTTATCGATTATTAAAGTGTTAATCCAATCTTGGTAATACTTTGCAACCCCTTCAACTGATGCTTCATACCCGAGTTCATTAAGCAGGCGATCAGCGGGACCTTTTAGAGCTGAGCCTGCGACTATAGGCGAGACAGCAACCACATCTTCTTTCCTTTCTTTCAGAGCATTCGAAATCTCAGGAATAGAAAAGATAGGAGCTATAGAAACAAGTGGGTTTGAAGGCGCAATTATCACAACCTCTGCTTCCCTTATTGCATCGATAACACCATGGGTGGCTTGTGCTTGTTGAGAACCATTGAAACGCACCGAGGAGATAGGAACTTGATGACGGTGTTTCACGAAGTATTCTTGAAATGAAATTTCATCCCCGCTCTCAAGCAAGGTGACCATTGTTTCAACTCGATCTTCAGTCATAGGAAGAAGATTCACAGAAATTCCCATAGCAGAAGCTATTTCTTTGGTTATCTCTTTTAAACCAACGCCTTCAGAGAGTCTGGCAGTTCTATACAGATGAGTTGCTAAATCTTTATCTCCGAGGTTGAACCAAGTCTCCCCGCCGAGTTTCTTAAGTGATTCCATTGCCACCCAAGTTTCCCCTTGGAGGCCCCATCCGGTTTCAACATTGTTTACACCTGCCAATGTGTAGGTAACAGTGTCTATATCGGGGCAAATGTAAAGTCCATGCATTATTGCATCATCACCGGTATTTATTACCGCAGTTATTTCTTCAGAAGGCAGAACGTCTTTTAGGCCATTGAGGAGCTTAGCGGCTCCAACTCCACCAGCTAGAACACATATCAATGTAAACCCTCTAAGCGACCTTCTAGAAGAGCCATGTCAGCATCAACCATCATCTTGACAAGATCTTCAAAACCTACTTTTGGTTTCCAATCGAGAATCTCATGAGCTTTGCTTGCATCGCCAACAAGTAGGTCTACTTCAGCAGGCCTAATAAGTTTGTCATCTATTTTTACGTAATTCTCCCAATTGAGATTTAGATGCGAAAAAGCCACTTCACAAAATTCCTTAACAGAATGAGTTTCACCTGTGCAAACTACGTAATCGCCAGCAGTGTCCTGTTGGAGCATTTTCCACATTGCTTCAACATAATCACCTGCAAAACCCCAATCTCTTTTCGCGTCTAGATTTCCAAGACGAAGTTCATCAGCATGGCCCAAAGCAATTTGTGCGACAGTATGACTTATTTTTCTGGTGACGAACTCTAAGCCTCTCCGAGGGCTTTCATGGTTGAACAACATTCCTGAACTGGCGTGAAGGTCATAACTTTCACGGTAATTAACTGTTATCCAGTGACCGTATACTTTCGCTACTCCATAGGGACTTCTTGGGTGGAAGGGAGTTGACTCTTTTTGAGGAACTTCTGCGACTTTGCCGAACATCTCTGATGAGCTTGCCTGATAAAAGCGGATTGAAGGATCGGTAAGTCTTACAGCGTCAAGCATTCTGGTAACGCCTAATGCAGTAGTTTCTCCTGTAAGAACAGGTTGAGAGAAGGAAGTTTGGACAAATGACTGAGCAGCCAAGTTGTAAACTTCTGAGGGTTCAAAAAGTTTTAAAGCTTCAATTATCGATAGTTGATCCAAAAGGTCACCGGAAATAAATTCGATTTGATCCATCAGATGAGAAATGCGCTCGAAGTTAACTGTTGAACTCCGGCGTACCATTCCAGCTACTTCATAACCTTTGTCCAATAACAGTTCAGCTAGATAAGAACCATCCTGACCTGTTATACCAGTGATGAATGCGCGTTTAGACATAGCTCTATTCTGCCTCCGGTTCTGTAAGAACTTGCGCCCGCCAATACTCGAGAAGGTCACTTAGGGTCTCTTCAAGAGGGTAAACAGGTGCCCATTGAGTGATTTCAGCTAGTTTTGAGAAATCTCCGAAAAGTTCGGGAATCTCCACAGGTCTGAAAAGTTCTTCATCTACTTCAAGTTTCATTTCATGTTTCGCCATTGCGATAATTCTTTCAGCTATCTCCTGTACGGATATCGAAGAACCTGAGCATATGTTGTATGCCTCTCCGCTTTCGCCAGAAAGTGAAAGTAGTCTGTAAGCAGCGACTACATCTCTGACGTCAGTAAAGTCACGTTTAGCGTCCAAGTTTCCGATTTTCACTACTTCTTCACCAGAAAGTTCATTTTTTGCGACACGACGAGCTATAGCTGCGCTAACAAAATCCCTGCTTTGTCCTGGTCCTATGTGATTGAATGCTCTTGCCCTAATCACATGCTGACCGTATCCATTATGTGCTTGTAAGGAAAAAAACTCCGCAGCGGCCTTTGAAGCGGCGTACGGAGAAACAGGTTTTAAATCTTTTTCTTCACTGATGGGAAGGTCTTGGGAGGTAACGGAACCATAAACGTCAGCGCTTGTGATAGTGATGATTTTTTCTACATTTGATTCTCTAGCTGCAGCTAAGACATTGATAGTGCCCTCAACATTACTTTTAAAAGTTTTGGACGGGTCTTTCCAAGAGTCTGCGACATCTGCTTGTCCGGCAAGGTGAAATACAACTTCTGGTTTAATTTGTTTAAACAGGCTTGTAAAACTTTTTGAATCGAGTAAATCAGGACCTCCGGAAGAAATGTCTGTTCCAGAGACTTCGTCACCGTGATCTTCTAAATGTTTAATTAAGTGCCGGCCCACGAAACCCGCTGACCCTGTAACTAGTACTTTCATAGGTTTAAGTTGCCCTCATTCTTCCTTAATATCGAACCTTAGAGGCACATAGGCAAGTAACAACCCTTCGGCAGAACTATGGTTTGTTTAACGTGGAAAATAACGAAAAAGGAAACCAAGGTAGTGCTTTAGAACCAATGGTGAAAGCCGTCCTTGTCGCTGACGAAAACACTCTCTGGTTGCCGGAAGTTCTTGATGGATTAGCAGCTCAAGACCATAAGAAACTAGAATTTTTGCTGCTTCTAAGAGGTAATGAAAAAACAACTTCAGATATTGAAGATCTGGTCAAAAGAGTTCTTCCCACTTCGAAAATCATAAGGACGACAGGCAAGGTTAATTACGCAAAATTGGCGAATCTGGTTTTGCGAAATGAGTTGACTGATTCTAGAGACAACTTTTTTTTGTTTCTCAAAGATGACCTTATTCTTGATGCGACTTGTGTGAGACGTATGGTCGAATTGGCAGTTGGGAGTAATGCGGGGATAGTAGGGCCAAAAGTATTAGATGGAGAAAATCCAAGTCAGCTTGAAGACATGGGTTCGGTAATGGACAATTTTTATTCTCCGGTCGGGAGATCTGAAAAAGGTGAGAATGACCAAGGGCAGCATGATGGGAAAAATATTTCCGCTGCACCAGAATCGGCAATGTTAATTAGAACTGATTTGTTCAGAGCGATTGAGGGCTATGACACAGAAGTAAATTCACCAGATAATAACGTCGAAATCTGTTTACGTTCTCATTTGGTAGGAGCAAAAGTAGTTTTAGCTTCTAATTCGGTAGCTACTCGAATCCAAATTCAGCCAAAATTTGTAAAGAGTAATATTGATGTTCTGCGACCCAGACACAGATTGAGAATGGCGCTCGCTAGCAATTTTGGTGTCTCTCTAATCCGTAACATTTTTGAATCTATCCTCATCATGGTTTCGGGAGTTGTATACGGCTTGGTGACCGGAAGGTTTGCTCTTACGTGGGGTCACTTGTCTTCGGTATGGTGGAATCTTAAACGTTTAAAATCTCTAAATTCTATTAGAGGTAGGACCAGAAGTAGTTATGCCATTAATGCAAGGGATGCGAGTTCCTTGGAACCTCAACAGCATTCTTTTAGGCGTGCAGTAATTGGCCATGCGCCTTCAGGAACTGGTCCTGAGGCATTAACCCGAATTAGGTTCCATCAGTTATGGGCGGCACTTTTAGGACCAGGTGGCATTGCTCTTTTGGTTGCAGCAGTAGTTTTAGGTTTCGGGTCTCGTCATCTGCTTACTGAGGGTTTGCCTGCAATTGGTCGATTTCAGTTGTTGCCAGCTGACCCTTTAGACCTTTTCAGATCATGGTGGCATGGATGGCGTTCAACAGCTACCGGCATGGATGCAATAGGGCCGGATGGGTTGCCTGTGCTGGGCGTCCTATTAGCGATACTTCCCGGAGATGACCAACTCTTATGGTCTTGGATGGTTGTTGCCGCTATTCCTATTGGTGCAATTGGTGTCTGGAGGCTAGTGAGACCAATTGGCGGTGGCAGGTCACGAGCTGTTGCATTTCTTGTATACCTTTCGATTCCTTTGCCATACGATGCTTTAAAGGAAGGCAGACTGACACCCCTAGCTATATATGCTTTGTTGCCATGGTTGGCTAAAAGGATGGCTGTTTCCCAAGGTGTTTCTCCTTATGGTTCAATTGGGGGTCAGCCAGGGCCAGGAGTAAAAGAGCGAACACAATTAACAGATGGGTTGCTTACAGGATTGACTCTTGCTTTAGGAATAGCCTTCGACCCAGTCTTTTTGATACCAGCTTTTATTATATTCATAGGTCTTTTTGTCGGCAGCCTCCTGTCAGGCACAACAAGCGGAATAAGTAGGCTCTTAAAGTCATTTTGCTTATCCTTAGGTGTAGCTTCGTTACTGCACTTTCCGCTAATAATTGATATCTCAACTGGACGATCAGCAAGTTCACTAATTGGATTTGAAGCCTGGAAAAAAGGTTCACTAGGACCTTCAGGAGTTTTCAATTTAGACACTGGGAGCTTTTCGAACAGTTCGTTCACCTGGCTACTTTTTATAGTTGCAGCATTTGCATTGATGGTCGGGACAGGAAGGCATCTTTTTCTTGGTGTCCGATCTTGGTTCATTATTATTGTCGGTTTTTGTTCCGTATGGTTCGCCGATCAAGGGTGGTGGGTCGGGAGAACACCGGAAGAAGAAACTCTTTTTGTTCCCTTAGCAGTTGGATTGGCTTGGGCATCGGCAATAGCAGCAGCGGGTATAGGTAGTGATTTAACAAATCCGACACCGAAAAAAATTTATTTACGTAAAATTTCAATCGGTGTTGCTGCATTGGCATTAGGGGTGAGTGCTATACCTGTTCTTTCAGGGTCTTTAGATGGTTCTTGGGGAGCGCCGCGAAAAGAACTTTCTTCGGTTTTATCCTTTGTTGTAGATCAGAGTCCCGCAAAGGGTGAACCTAGCAGAGGGGGAGAGAATCGGATTGTCTGGATAGGAGAGCCTTCTATATTGCCTGCTACATCATCAGTATTCACAGAAGATGTTGGACTGGCTATTACTGACGGACTTCCAGATATTACCGATCAATGGCCGTATCAACTTGGCGAGAATAAAGGTGCTTTAGAGATCCGTAAAGGAATAGCAAAGGCTATAGCAGGGGATACGAATCGTCTTGGAGAGACCTTAGGTAAATGGGGAGTAAAACATTTAGTTCTTGTGGAAGGTGTAGCTCCAGTCCCATATCAGGAAAGAAGATTTGATTTACCCAGTTTTTACGAAGCGGCTCTTACTAGACAATTAGACCTTGCGCGCACTGAAGGGCTAAATAGTGCAGTGACAATTTTTGAAAATACAGCCCATGAGGCTGTTCATGCAGTTGTAAGAGATAGCAATAGAAAAGTTGTACCAGCAGAAGTATCAAGAATAAATTGGAGCGACTATTTGGTAGTTAGTGGTGCTGACGGTGCATTTCGTTGGATGTTGGAACCAGCAGGAAGTTGGAGAATTTATAACAATGGTAGTGAAACTCCTATATTGAGAGCAGGAGATGAAGGAGGGCTACCAACTAGAAGGTCAGTAAGAGTTGCTTCTGAAAGTGCTTCTCTACTTCAGTTGGATGGATCAGCTTCGAAAGCCAGGCATCGGTTACAAATCGCACTGTTGATGATCATTTTTTTGGTTACTAACTGGTCTCGATTGCGGCTAGATAAGGCTGAGCTATGAAAGTCTTTCGATTACCTACTTTTCTCCTGATGAGTGCCCTTTTAGCCTCTGTTTTTGTTTTTTCAATTGAAAGAGATGAGGGCATTGAAGGTATTCCATTGCCTGTTTATCCAGTAGAGGTTTCAACGGTCGGAGAATCAGGTGACCTTTGGTTTTGTGTGGGGCCCACCGGAGAACTAGACGGGATCAGTGAAAGGAAAATAACCCTCACGAGTTTCTCAAACACTGACACTTTTGGTCGTGTCACCATTGCAGATGATTTGGGAAATGACATAGAAAGAGAGATTCTCATAGAATCTGGACAAAGTTTTGACATCAAACCTGAACAGTCTCTTCCGGGTGCAAAATGGGCTGCTGTTACAATTGAAATTCCCAGTGGTGAGGTTCTCGTTAAACAGGATATAACCGGTAATGGAATAGATTCAGAACCTTGTGTAACTACCACATCTGATCAATGGTATTTGCCTTGGTCTTCGACTTTACGACCAAGTAGCGAAGCATCTTTACTTTTTTACAACCCGTTTCAAGCGCCTGCAGTTGCAGATCTGCATTTCGTTGGTGACGTTGGGCGTCGTGAAACTTTAGACTCCCAAGGTGTTGTAATTCCAAGTCGCTCCCTAGTGGTTTTTGATATCACTACACGAATACCCGATTCATCTGTTGTCTCAGCGACAGTTGATGTCAGGGTAGGTCAACTTGTTGTCGCTCGAATGCAGATAGCAGAAGATGACACTCGGAAAGGTTTAGATTTTGCTTATGGTTCAAATAGGGCAGCCGGAAGAGTTTTTCTTAATGGTTATGAACAGGGTTCAGAAGGAACTGAAATCATCTCGATTCTAAATCCAAACAATGAACTCGTGGAAGTAGAAATAAGTTTCTTTGGTACTGGCATTCAGAACTTGCAACCAAAAAAATTAGAGTTAAGAGCTCTTCAACGTCAAGTTTTGGAATTAGAAGCGTTCGAGAGTGACAATGATACTTATGGTGTGGAGGTTAAATCTTTTGATGGGGAACCTATAGCAGCATCGTTCATTTCATGGAAAGGTAAAAGCCCGGATGGAGAGTCATCAGATCTTGGGCTAACTACTCAAAATGCAGTTGATTTAGCTGCACGAAATTGGAAGTTGTTATTTGAAAGCAGTTCTTTTGAAAGTGGTTACTTGTCTGTTTTCAATCCCAATGCGAAAACTATAGCTTCTGTTGAATTTTCTAACCAAGATTTTTCTTTACCTTCGGAAGTTCCTGGTCGAATCGAACTAGATGCTTTAGAAAGTGTTTCGTTTCCTATAACGGATAGTTCCATCAAAACTTTAGATATTGGTTCAACCTCACCAATACTAGTTGGGGTGGTAGGTCTTAATTCTTCTGGGTTTTATTTTGAAAATGCCGTAGCTGTTTCTAAAACTTCAGAGACTCCAGTGCCTTAATTAGTTTCCTTAGTCTCAAAAATAACGGTTTCAATTGACTTTTTAACTTCATCAAAGTTGATAGGTCCGAGGTGACTGGATCTAACTACTCCAAATTTGTCGACCAGTAAAAGCATCGGAACAGCGTCTATGTCATATTTTTCGTGTAAGCCTTTATTTGTTTCTGCGGCTACCTCTTGAACAGCAATTCCTAATGAAGCGAGTTTCATTCCTTCAGCTACTACAGGTTTGCATGTTTCACAAGACTCGGATGAAAAAATCACTACAAGCCATGGGTCATTAAGAAATCCAAAATCTTCTCTAATTAAGTGTCCTGGAATTGACCAACCGCTTGTCACGAAATTTCTATAGTTAAATTTCCTTAATAAAATAGCAATGAGGGAAGCTGCACAAGAAAGTATTATTAAGACGAGCAGTCGTGACATCGTTGATTAATCTACTGTGGCTGGATCCTCGATACTCTCGGTCTTTGAGTCTCCATTTGCGGCTTGAATGAGTCTGGTAACTTCATCTCCACTGATGGTTTCATGTTCAAGTAAAGCTCTTGCAATCAAGTCAAGAGCGTTTCTATTCTCGTCGAGCAATTTACGACATGCATCTTCCTGCTTTACAAGTATTTTTTGAACTTCTCCGTCAATAATTCGAGCTGTTTCGTCGCTATATTCACGACCTGCCATTAAGTCATCCCCTAGGAACACCTGACTCTGGTTCCCCCATGCCATTGGTCCTACCTCATCTGACATTCCCCATTCGCGGACCATTTTCTTAGCTAGTTCGGTAGCTCCCACTAGATCGTTGTTGGCGCCTGTGGAAGCAACTCCGAAAACTATTTCTTCTGCGACTCTTCCACCCATACGAACTGTCAGGGAATCTTCTATATAGTTTTGTCTGTAAATATGCTTCTCTTCTTCAGGTAGCTGCATGGTCACCCCAAGAGCCATTCCGCTGGGAATTATTGTGACTTTGTGGAGAGGGTCGGTGTTAGGTAGTAGTGCAGCGCATAGAGCGTGACCTGCTTCGTGATAGGCAATTGCTTCTTTCTCATCGCTTGTAAGTGCTAATGAGTCACGTTTTTGACCCATCAGAATTCGGTCTCTTGCTGTTTCAAGGTCTTCAGCTCTGACAGAGTCAGAGTTGTCTCTAACAGCTGTGAGTGCAGCTTCGTTAATTAGATTGGCTAGGTCTGCACCACTCATACCGGGTGTTCCACGGGCAACAACATTTAAATCCACATCATCAGAAATTTGTTTTCCTTTCACATGAACTTTGAGAATCTCATTCCGATCTTCTAGTTCAGGTAGAGGAACCACTATCTGTCGATCAAATCTTCCCGGTCGCAGTAAAGCAGGATCTAAGATGTCAGGTCTATTTGTAGCAGCCATCATTACTATGCCCTCACTGCCCTCGAAGCCGTCCATTTCTGAAAGCATTTGGTTTAATGTCTGTTCGCGTTCATCATGACCGCCTCCGAGTCCTGCACCACGCTTGCGGCCAACAGAGTCAACCTCGTCAATAAAAATTATTGCACTCCCCAATTTTCTTGCAGATTGGAAAAGGTCACGTACTCTACTTGCTCCCACGCCGACAAACATTTCCATAAAATCAGAGCCAGTCACCGAAAGAAACGGGACGCCTGCTTCTCCTGCTACTGCACGAGCAATCAGTGTTTTACCAGTTCCTGGAGGACCTACTAGAAGAACACCTTTGGGTACTTTCGCTCCTATCTCAGCGAATTTTTTTGATTCGGTCAAAAAATCAACTATTTCACGAATTTCTTGTTTAACGCCTGCGTAACCGGCAACGTCATCAAAGGTAGTACCTGGTCTTTCAGTTGAATAAAGCTTCGCTTTGGAGCGTCCGATAGACATCATTCCTGTCATTTGACCTTGAGCTCTTTTATTGATCCACCAGAAGAAAAGTATTATCAAACCTACTGGAAGGAGGAGAGGTAGCCAGGTTTGAAAGAAGCCTGGCTGAGGGGTGCTGAATTTTATAGACGCATCACTTTCAGCCAACAGCCTCCTGTCTTCGTCAGACAGTTCAATCGGCCCAGTTGTTTTTTGTTCCAATCCAGTTTCAGATTCGAAATTAATTTGTCCCGTTCTGTTATCTATTTCAACTTTAGAAATATCTCCATCCGTAACTTTTGCTAGAAATCGATCGTATGGAATCTCTTCAATTTCGTTTCCGGGCAAAATATTAGGCAGGAGTATAAAAGATGCTAATGCGCCTAAAACCAGCCAAGGAAACCAACGCGACAATCCTGATCGCTTAGGTTCATCGCTAGGATCGCTCTCATTTGAGATTGGTTCTGAAGATTTGCTCATACTTACATGGTACGGGCTATTTTCCAGGTTCTACTTCACATAAGTGGTTAAGTCAGCGATGACGGTCATTAAGATCAAAAGATGGGACAAGAAGATTTTGCTCAAACCCCTATAGAACAGCCTTGGGGAGTACGCCATGTAATTTTTGGTTGGCTGCTCGGACAGATTTCAGTGATATTGGTGTTTATAGCGATCGAAGCTGTAGATAGCGATATTGATTTAGATAACCCTTCTTTGGATGTAACTGCAATTTTGCAAGCTGCTTTATGGGTCGGAACTCTTGGTATCCCCGTGTGGTTGCACTTTTCTAAAGGTGTTTCTTGGAAGAGTTTCGGTTGGCGATTTCAAAAAAATGACGTTCTTTCAGGGCTTCTTATCGGGCTTGGAACGCAAATAGTAGGAGGCTTAATCTATTTGCCTTTGATGCTGCTTTTTGAAGATCTTGATGTATCTGAGCCGGCTAGGGAGTTAGTTGACAAGGCAACAGGCTTTGGAGTTTTTCTGTTGTTTTTAGTTGTTGTTGTCGGAGCTCCATTAGTTGAAGAGTTATTTTTCAGGGGGCTGACTTTAAAGGCTTTTGAGAAAAAAATGAGTAGTCGTTTAGCATTAGTGCTCTCGTCGTTGTTTTTCGCAATTGCTCATTTGCAACTAATACAATTTCCGGCCTTGTTCTTATTTGGCCTCGTGGCTGGTTATTTAGTGAAGAAGTATGATCGCTTAGGTAGAGCAGTTTGGGCACACGTTGGCTTTAATGCCACTACAGTAATAGCGCTTCTATTGCAAGGTTGAAGTATAAAAATGGATAAAACAGATTTCAGAACTGTTTTCAAAACAACCAGTTCTTCCAATTCAAATTTTAAAAACAAATTATTGGGCAAGTTGGTTGAGGTCAACTTTTTATCTTGGATGTCGGCCTTCTCAGTTTTTCTCTCTTGTTTCTTTGTTTTATGGATCCTCAACCCAGAAGGTGTTCTATTTAAACTTTCCACCCCAACAGGAGGAGACTTAGGGGCGCATGTCTGGGGTCCCGCTTTTCTAAGAGATGAATTAATTCCGAATCTTCGACTTTCAGGATGGGCTCCTGATTGGTATGCAGGGTTCCCTGCTTACCACTTCTACATGGTTGTTCCAATGTTGTTCATTGTTGTATTGAACACGGGATTGGTTACACCCTTTTTGATTTTGTTAATAGGCTTGATCTCTTTTGCGGTTTTCAAGTTGATCACACAAAAACCTGAACATTGGAAAACCGGTCTTTTTTCGGCTATTTGCTTGCTTCTTCTAATCATTCCTTTTCACTACGGTTTGGCATTCAAATTGGTTGTAGCGGTCGGGTTAGTACTCATGCCTTTCGCTGGTTGGAAAATGGGACGGTTGGCAAGCTTGCCTGAACCAGCACCAGCGTTATTAGGAGTTTCAACCTTAGCGTTCATCTTTGACCGTTCTTTCAACATCATGGGCGGTAATTTGATGTCAACAATGGCAGGTGAGTTCGCTTTTACACTTGCAATTACAAGTTGTCTCATATACATCGGTTTACTCATTAAAGGTGTAGAAACAGGAGAGAAGAGAGCACTCGCAGCATTATTTTTGGCATTGACTGGATTATGTCATTTATTAGTAGTTTTCTTCGCACTGCTAGTGTCGTTTGTTGCAGTAGCAACTCGTCTGAGTAAAGCTTCAATCCGATGGATCACTGAAGTCGGTTTACTCTCAGGTTTACTGTCCGCTTTTTGGGTAATCCCTTTTTGGTGGCATAGGTCTTATTTGAATGACATGGGATGGGAAAAGCTGACTTCATATACTTCCTACCTTTGGAGCCGCGACCAGCTTGCAGCAGATTTTCTCACAAACGACCCGCCACTTCAGTTGGCAATCGTCCTAGCTGGAGTAGGAGCAGTTCTTTCCCTTATGTTCAGACGCCGCCTCGGAGTTGTTTTGGCAATCTCAGCTTTAGCTTTAGCTCTAGCTTTTATTTATTTACCTGAAGGTCGTTTGTACAACGGAAGACTTCTGCCTGCTTATTATTTAAGCGTTTACCTTTTAGCAGCCATGGCAATTGCAGAAATTATACGCATTTTAGGTTTGTTGGTTAGAAAAGCAGCTGACGGAAAAGAGAGAATTGGAGATTTAGTCTCCGCAAGTATTGGATTTTTAGTCGTAGTACTTTTTATATTCTATTTAGCTGTCCCTCTAAGAGTTTTACCAGGAGGGAAGATGCAAGGAAATGCTTACCAGTGGATGGGCTATGAAACTGAGGACCTGAACATAGGTCGTTCCTGGGCCTTGTGGAATTTCGAGGGCTACGAAGCTCGGACTGGAGATTCAACAGGTGGAGGCTGGGAAGAATTAGTAGATTTTGTAATCACGATGGATGACCAAGCCAGAGAGCATGGGTGCGGTCGCTTGATGTGGGAATATTCGAGTGAATTGACCAGATATGGAACACCCATGGCGCCCATGCTGATACCACATTGGACAGATGGTTGTGTTGGTTCTATGGAAGGTTTGTATTTCGAGTCATCCACAACTACACCTTTCCACTTTCTTATTCAATCCGAACTTTCAACCGCTCCATCAAGAGCACAACGAGACCTTCCATACAGGTCTTTTGACATCAATGCAGGAATCGATCACCTTCAACAATTTGGAGTTAAGTATTATGCGTCCTCTTCGCAAGTTTCAACTGGTCAAGCCCAACAACACCCATCCCTAACTGAAATAGCAAAAAGCGGCCCTTGGACTATTTTCAAAGTAAGTAATTCTGAACTAGTAACCAACTTGGATTTCGAACCAGCGATTTTCGATGATTTAGAGCATTCAGAATGGTTGAACCCATCTGTTGAAGTTTTCCAAGAGGGTTCACAAGCAGTTGTTAGAACAATAGGAGGGATGAAGCATTGGCAACATGTGGATCTAGAGAGAGAGCCGGAGAGAATTGAATTGTCTAAGGTCAAGGTCTCTGAAATCAATGTTGAAACTGACCGCATAGAATTCGAAGTAGACAAAATAGGGGTGCCGGTAATCGTGAAGACTTCTTATTTCCCCAATTGGAAAGCTAAAGGAGCTGAAGGCCCTTGGAGAGCAACGCCGAATCTCATGGTTGTAGTCCCAACGGAGAAAGAAGTTGCTTTGGAGTACGGCAGAAGCTCAGTCGAAATCATATCGGTTCTTTTAACTTTGACCGGTTTGGTTTCTCTAGCTTTCGTAGGTCGTAAACCAAATTCCTTAGACTTCTCCTCTTCATGGTTTGACTCAAACTCGATTCTTCCAGACATAGACAAAACATTAAACAAATGGTCTAAGAACGAATATGGAGAAAGCCGAAAAGAAACCTCTGAGCTGACTCATAAAGAAGTCCAATTATGAATATCTGGTTAAGACGCTTCGCTTTTGTTGGCTTAACAGCGACTTTCATTGATGTCGGTATAGCGGTTCTGCTAATGCGAATCGGGCTACCAATTGTAATAGCAAATGTGTTTGCTCTAACTTTTGCGGCAATAGCTGCAAGGACATTGCATGAAAAGATCACTCTGAAAAATGATCCTCATGCACGTTGGATTAGAAACGTAAAAGTTTTCGTTGCTGTAGTCCTCATAGCTGCAGTTATAGATTTGATAATTCTCATTTCACTAGACCCAGGTGAAAACTGGAAGGCGTGTTTTACGGCAAAGATTACGGCTGTTTTCGGAGCAGCTGTAGCAAGAGGCATCTCATACAGATTTGTGCTTTTCCGTGAATTTAGAAACCAACAGATGAAACCAAATGCTGAAAATTTGGTTTATAGCACACCTCGTATCAGTCTTATTATCCCAACATTCGAAGAAGCTGACAGAATTGCCGAAACTTTATCTACTATCAATTCAGATTTGAGATCGTTGTTGCAAAAAAGTGATGACATGGAAGTCATTGTTGTAGATGACGGCTCCACGGATGCCACATCTGAAACAGCCAGAAATGCAGGAGCGGATTTAGTAATAAGACTCGAATACAACAAGGGTAAAGGAGCGGCAATTCGTGCCGGCGTGCAAGAAGCGAACGGTGCAGTTATTGCTTTTACAGACGCTGATCTTGCATATAACCCCAGTCAAGTTTTGAAACTTGCAACTCTGGTGGAGTCAGGCTTTGACATGGTTGTAGGGAGTCGTCAACATATTGAAACAAAAAATCTAGTAAGGGCAGGAAAATTCCGTGAGATAGGTGGAAGGTTGATAAACATAGCTACCACTGGACTCCTGCTCGGTCATTACAGAGACACCCAGTGTGGACTCAAGGCATTTAAGTCCCAAGTCGCTAAGTCATTATTTGCCGCAGGAACACTTGATGGTTTCTCTTTTGATGTCGAATTATTTCACCTAGCGGAAAGATGGGACTTGAGCTTAATGGAAGTCCCTGTTGAAGTAGAAAACTCACAAAGATCTTCAGTGAGCGCATTTCGTGATGGACTATTCTTGCTGTTGGATCTAATAAGAATCCGACAGAGGGCCAGAAGAGGCGCTTATCCAGAAAGTGGAATCGCTCAAATTTCGAGTTCCAGTCATTAGAAAAGGAAGTTAACGCAATGGCAAAAGCAGAGACTGTCTTCAAAGCCTATGACATACGTGGAATTTTTCCTGAAGAGGTGAATGAAGAACTTTTTAGGAACATAGGGAGAGCTTTTTCAATTTTCATTAAAAATAAAACACATAGAAACGCTTCAGTAATTGTCGGAAGGGACATGAGAAATAGTAGTGAAGCATTGGCGGAAGCTTTTGCTGCCGGAGTGATGGATCAGGGTTTGAACATTGTTGATATAGGGCTTGCTTCAACAGATATGTGTTATTTCGCTTCTGGTCACTTTGACTCTCCAGCAGCCATGGTGACCGCTAGTCATAATCCATCAGAATACAACGGTTTGAAAATTTGCATGAACCAAGCTCGACCAGTTGGGCAGGATTCAGGGTTGAAAGAAATATTGCAAATAGTCAACAGTAACCCTCAAAGACAGGCAGCAACTGGGAGTATTGAAACAATCGACATCTTGGAAGATTTCGCCGCTCATGCCTGTTCGATCATTGATACATCGAATTTGAGAGAACTTAAAGTAGTAGCTGATACAGCGAACGGCATGGGAGGATTAATCCTTCCATCAGTTTTTAACAAACTGCCTTTTGAGCTAGAGATTCTCTTTCCTGAACTGGATGGAAGTTTCCCGAATCATCCAGCTGACCCTCTGCAACAAGAAAATCAAGAGTATTTACGAAAAAGAGTAATTGAGGTGAAAGCCGACATAGGTCTTGCTTTTGATGGTGATGCCGATCGAGTTTTTTTACTCGACGAGAAAGGAAACCCTGTCTCAGGATCTCTTACTACAGCACTTATCGCTGATCAGATTCTTAATGAAAAACCAGGCGAGTCAGTTATTTATAATCTTATTTGTTCGAAAGTTGTGCCAGAAGTAATTAGTGCGCATGACGGTAAAGGTATACGAAGTCGTGTCGGTCATTCATTTATTAAGCAACTAATGGAAAAAAACAATGCCATATTTGCTGGAGAACATTCAGGTCACTACTACTTCCGAGAGAATTACAGAGCCGATTCGGGAGTGATAGCAGCTTTAGTGGTATTGAAAGCTTTATCTCAGCATCAAGGAAAGTTGAGCGAATTGTTAGAACCATTCAGCAAGTATGAAAGTTCTGGTGAATTGAATTTTTCAGTTTCTGATGTAGACGCCTCTATAAATCAAATCGCAGAACATTACAAGACTTCTATAGTCGACTGGTTAGATGGACTTACGGTCGATCTAGGCGACTGGTGGTTCAATCTGAGACCGTCGAATACCGAGCCTCTTCTTAGACTAAATATTGAAGCAAATGATAATAAAATATGTGAACAAGCAATAGAAGAGGTTAGAACCCTCTTGTCCCAATAGCCTTAACACAAGTAGTTAGGAGAAAGTATGCCCCTCGACCCCATGTTGTTAGAGATTTTGGCCTGCCCTGAAGACAAGGGTCCGCTATTTTATTTAGGAGATGAGAACTCTCTTTATAATCCAAGATTAAGAAGGGTTTACCGAATAGAAGACGACATTCCTATCATGCTTATAGACGAAGCAGACGAAGTTGACGACAATGAGCACAAAAGGATCATTGAAAAAGTCGAGTCAGATGGAATCTCATTTACTTTTGAAATCTAATTAAATACGATGCCTCTTTTAGAAGGAACCCTTAAACATTATGACTGGGGATCTAAAACATCGATTGCAGAATTAAGGGGAATTCCCCCTAGCGGAGAACCAGAAGCAGAGCTTTGGTTTGGATCTGAAAACAATTTACCTTGGCTGGTGAAAATCCTCGCTATACAAAAACCCTTATCTCTCCAGCTGCATCCAAATCCCGAACAGGCGGTCAAGGGATTTGAAATTGAAGAAGCGAGAGGGGTAAAACAAGATGACCCCAGGCGGCTATACCGCGACAAAAAGGCCAAGTCGGAGTTGGTTTGTGCACTAACTCCATTCAAAGCATTTTGCGGGTTGCGTAAAATAGATTCCGCAATTGAAGCAATAGAAGTATTTGACCTACCTAGAGAAATTTTTTCTCCCCTATTAACAGATGGTGAAAAGGGTTGGAGGAAAGTTATCTCTGATCTCTTGTCCAAAGAATTGAATCAAGAAATTGAAAGTTTGATTAATCTTTGCAACACCGACTTGGGGGAGAGTTGGGGGAAAACAGCTGAAGAAATTGTCAAGATTTCAAAAATACACAAAACAGATTCATCCATAATGGTTTTGCCTTTGATGAATTATTACGAATTGGATCCTGGAGATGCCATACATATTGAACCCGGGGTTGCTCACATTTATGTTCAAGGTATGGCAGTTGAAGTTATGGAACCGGGAGACAATGTGGTCAGGTCTGGTTTAACAAAAAAACATATAGACAAAAAAGAGTTCCTTTCCATTCTGGACGTCAACGCCGAAATACCTCAAGTTCAACATGCTGATGCAACAGATCACCAATACACAGGACCAGTTGACGATCTGATAGTCAGAAGAATAGAAGATACAAAAATAGAGGTAAATGACTCGAGGAGTGTTGATTTAATCTTGGCTACAAATGGAATGTCTAAAGTCGAATATGGAGAAGAAACACAATTAAAACCAGGAGAGGCCTTCTTGATCCAAGAGGAAGATTTGAATTACACAATTGATACTGAGGGAAGCGTTTTTCTAGTTAGGGGAGAACCCTACTCCTATTAGGTGTCACCCGATATCGTTAACTACATATGTCTTACGAAAACGATTATAAAATTGCTGATATAAATCTCAATGAATTCGGTCG
>JASLTU010000018.1:0-21242 GCA_030742755.1 Acidimicrobiales bacterium
CATATCCATATCACTGTCCCTGAGACGCGGAGTCGCTCTTTTAGCTCCAGTTTTTTTCATATGATTCAAAATGCGACATGCGTAAGAACTGTTTATGTCTGCTCTTAAAGTCCAAGACGCATTTATATAACCAAAAGTGGAAATTAAATTAGGCACATCTGAATATGCAAGACCTTTATATATCCAAGTCTCTGAGAAATCGACCTGATCCCCATCTATTTGGAAATCCACTTCACCTAGAGTGACAAGATTTAGACCTGTCGCAGTTACGACAATATCAGCACGTAATTCTTCGCCAGTTTTCAACAAAATCCCATCGGAAGTAAAGCGATCAATTGTTTCAGTCAGCACTGAGACTTTCCCTTTGCGAATTGTTTTAAACAGATCCCCATTAGGAACTAAACACAGTCTTTCGTCCCAAGGGTCATAAGACGGAGTGAAATGACGTTCGACATCATATTCACGACCTAAAGCCATTCGAACACCTGAAAGGAGCTTCTCTTTAACCTTTTCAGGGTCCTTTCTGGTCAATTTGTAAATGTAGTTCTGGCCGAAAATATTTTTCTTGCGAGTTAAATAGTAGGCAACTTTCTCAGGCAATATTTTCCGCAAAAAAGCTGCAAAAGCATCATGGTCGGGACGTGCCACAACATAAGTGGGTGACCTTTGCAGCATTACGACATGTTCAGCGGTCTCAGCCATTGCGGGAACAAGTGTTACCGCTGTAGCACCAGAACCTATGACAACAACCCTCTTGTCGGCATAGTCAATGTCTTCTGGCCATTCTTGCGGGTGCACTACTTGTCCGGAATATGATTCCAATCCCTCAAAAGAAGGCGTGTATCCAGATTTGTAACTGTAATAACCGGAGCACATCAACAAAAAGTTGCATGTGTACTCAATAGCCTCTCCAGTCGAGTTGTTAGACGCTTTAAGAGTCCATCGGTCCTCATGACTCGACCACTCTGCGGCAGATACATGATGGTTGAATTTAATTTTTTCCTTGATTCCAAATTCATCAACTGTTTCTTCAAGGTAATCAAGAATAGCTGGTCCATCAGCAATAGATTTCGCAGCTTTCCATGGTTTGAAACTGAAACCCAAAGTATGCATATCACTATCAGAACGAATTCCCGGATACCTAAATAAATCCCAGGTTCCACCAAGATTCGGTCTTCCTTCAAGCACAGCAAAGGACAAATCAGGGCATTCCTTCTGAAGACGGTAAGCGGATCCAATACCAGAGATTCCCGCCCCAACGACTATGACGTCAAAATCATTCTCTTCTCTCATTACCCCTCAAGTGTCTTTGTTGTAAATCATTGTAGATGCGAAATTCATCGCATTATTCCACCACCATCAATTACAAGTGATTGTCCATTTATTTTCGCTGCACTCTCAGAGGAAAGCCATGTCACAGTTTCAGCTATCTGTTCAGGTTTTATAAGTTCACCTGTTGGGGAAATCCTTTCAAGAGTCCTCTTAGCGCGATTCGTAAGCTCTCCTTTCGCATCTCTGATCATCGGAGTGTCGACTAAACCTGGAAGAATTGCGTTACATCTAATTCCCAAATTTCCATATTCAGCTGCAACTGATTTAGTTAACCCCACGACCCCGTGTTTAGCAGCCGTGTAATGGGCTTGACCCGGAGCAGGAACTATCCCAGCTCCGGAAGAAGTATTCACTATCACTCCACCAGAACCGGATTCAAGCATGTGAACTATTTCATGTTTCATACAGATAAAAACTGAAGTCAAGTTTGTTTCGATCATCTCTGACCATTGCTCTATCTCAAGTTCGTGGAACTTAGTACTGGGGTGATTAATACCTGCGTTGTTGAAAGCAACATCCAAACGACCTTGTTCAGCGACGATTTCATTTAATGTCGATGAAACTAATTCCTCGTCACTTACATCGACACAATGCATAGAAAACTGAGTTCCTGCATTCCTGACGGTTTCAGAAGTCGACATGAGCCCCTGTTCATCTACATCTATTAAGGCAATGTGTGAAACACCCTCTTTTGCAAAAGCCTCTGCCGTTGAACGGCCAATCCCACTAGCCGCTCCGGTCACTAAGGCAATTTTTCCAGCGAGTAAACCCATAGCTTCCTTTCTTATTAAACATTCCTAGCTTCTTACCTTATTTTTCCATTGAAATATGTAAAATGCCGAATTGATAATAATTAACATCTTTATCTGCTTTAGCTTTAACATTAAATGGAGGATTTATGACAGTCTCTTCCTGGGATGACTACCCAGTCCATCAATCATCTCAATTCATTATTCACCCCGCTACGAGCGATAGAAATTTCTATGATCGTTACTACTTCAATCTTCACTCTTGCTCTGACGAGCTATTCGCTATTTTTGGGCTAGGTCAATATCCCAATCTCGGTGTAACGGATGCATTCATAGATGTCAGACACAAAGATAAACAGCACATCGTTAGATCTTCCACAGAGCTAGTTGACCGCTCCGAAGTAAAGGTCGGACCTATATCAATCGAGGTTATAGAGCCTCTCAGAAAACTACGTGTTGTATGCGAACCCACTGAACACACAGTGAGCATGGACGTAACATGGGAAGCGTCCATGGCTGCTCATGCAGAACCACATCAGTACATAAGAAATAAAGGACGAGTTGTATTTGACACTCAACGTTTTGCGCAAAATGGAAGATGGTCAGGTGAAATTAGCGTTGATGGTCAAACTTATGAAGTTTCTCCAGAAAGCTGGTGGGGAGCCCGAGACCGTTCTTGGGGCATTCGACCTGTAGGCGAGCCTGAAGGTGATGGGATTCGTCAAGGAACCAACGTAATGAGTGGGATGTGGAATTACTTTCCAATGCAATTCGAGGATCATTCAATCCTCTACATGTGTCATGAACAAGAAAACGGAACCAGACTTCTGGAAGAAGCGGTAAGAATTTGGAATGATGGCAGCAACTCCGAATGGTTGGGACGACCAGAGTGGAACCATGAAATGATCTCTGGAACACGACTACTTGAAAGATCAACAATATCTTTCAATGAAGCACCTGGATCTCCTTTTGAGGTCGAATGTGAATCACTCCTACCCAATTGGGTTTCAATTGGTACTGGTTACGGAATCGATTCTGATTGGAGACACGGGATGCATCAGGGTCAGAACGTAGTTCAAGGCTTAGTCCTCGACGTCGATGAAATAAAATCTCTAGCTCAGTACGGAATCGTGGACCATGTAGGACGATTTTCTTACAATGGGAACGTCGGTTACGGACTCTATGAACACGGTTTCTTTGGCCCATTCTCCCCCATGGGCTTAGAAGACAGAGGTTCTTTAGCTCCCTGATACTCTTTTTGGCAATTATCATCTTTTCTTAATCTCAAATCAAAATTCATAAATTTTTTCGTAGCAATTGCAGTTATCGAGCAAGTACAACTACTTTCATTCAATGCAAGAAAATGAACAAACTCTCGATTCTCTCATCCAAGACGAAGAATCTTTCCGCGGTACAGTAAAAGATTTTCTGGAAGTCAACTGTCAACGCGTCAACGAATTCGAATCAAGCTTGGAAGACGACCCTGAACGCGTAAAAGAATGCAGGAATTTTCAAAAAGAACTATTTAAATCAGGATTGGCAGCTCTCTCATACCCCAAGGAGTATGGAGGAGGTGGACTCACTAAGAAACATCAGGAAATTTTTGACGAAATAGCAAGGGATTGGCGTCTACCAAATGGCCCTCTCTATATTTCACACGGCATGTGTCTACCAATGCTGGATCAATATGGAACAGATGAACAAAAGAATACTTTTATGAAGGAATGCATTTCAGGAGAGAAAATATGGTGCCAACTATTTTCCGAACCTGGTGCTGGCTCAGATGTTGCAAGCCTGTCAACTCGTGCAAATAGAGATGGTGATGAGTGGATTATTTCAGGACAGAAAGTTTGGACTTCAGGAGCGCACTACGCCGATTTAGGAATGGTCGTTGCCAGAACAGACCCATCACTCCCTAAACACAAAGGTCTTTCAATGTTCATAATTGATTTTGATGATCCAAGCGTGGAAGTTAAACCATTAAAACAAATCTCAGGCGGAAGTGGTTTCAACGAAGTATTCTTCAACGAAACTAGAATCCCTTCAAATCGACTACTTGGCGAACTTAATCAGGGTTGGAATCTGGCAGTTTCAATGCTCATGTTTGAACGTGTCTCCATAGGAGCTGGTGGTGGTTCTTTAACAGCAGATCGCAGTCCCACATTAATAGAGTTAGCAAAAACTTTAAATAAGAACACTGACCCACACATCAGGCAAATACTTTCCGACCTCTGGATTCGGGAGAAAATTCGCCGCTTTATAGGACAACGGGTGCGTGACTCTGTAGCTGCCGGCCGTGTGCCCGGCCCTGAAGGATCAATAGCGAAACTCAATGGATCATTATTGGCTCGCCTTTTCCGCGATGCCTCGATGGAAATAGTCGGCACCAGTGGACAGGCATGGGAAGTCGAAGATAACGAAGCTGAAAAATGGGCCATTGGATGTTTGGCAGCATCTGGTGTGAGTATCGCAGGTGGGACAGATGAAGTTCAACGGAATATAATTGGTGAAAGAGTTCTTGCCTTACCTAAAGAACCGGATCCTTACAAGGGAGCTTCCTGGGATTCTGTTCCACGAAATTAACTTTCGTTTACACATAACAGCATTGAACTTGAAAGGTTTGAATGTTTATCGACTTAACTGAAGAACAAGAATCACTTCGCAAGGAACTGGAATCTTATTTCAGTGATTTGATGACCCCAGAAGTTAGAGCTGAAGTAAAAAGTGCTGACTTTGCAGAAAATAAGCCCTACAAAGACCTAATCAAAAAGATCGGACAAGACGGTTGGCTTGGCGTTGGATGGCCAATCGAACACGGTGGCAAAGGATTCACACCTATTGAGCAATACATATTTTTTAACGAATCCCAAGCAGCTTCGTGTCCGATACCTTTCCTGACAACCAACACAGTTGGGCCCACTATTAGAGAATTCGGAACCCAGGAGCAGAGAGATTTCTTTCTAAAAAAAGTTCTAGCAGGCGAAGTGCATTTTTCAATTGGCTACTCCGAACCAGAAGCCGGAACGGACCTCGCTTCACTCAAAACACGCGCTATTAGAGATGGAGATGACTGGGTGATTAACGGCCAGAAACTCTATACAAGCCTTGCGTACAATGCAGACTACATTTGGCTTGCTGCCCGAACCGACACTGAAGCACCAGGTCATAAAGGAATCACTCTTTTTCTGGTTGATACAAAAGATCCCGGTTTCTCAATACAACCTTTTGAAACTTTCGGCGCTACAGACACAACAGCAACCTTCTACGACGATGTCAGAGTTCCTGACAGCATGCGGATTGGAGAAATAAATGGTGGATGGAATCTGATTACCAGTCAGCTTAACCATGAAAGAGTTTCACTTTTTGCAGCTGGTCGAATGGTGCGGCTTGTGCGGGATGCAATCGACTGGGCCAGTGAAAATTTGCTACCAGATGGAAGAAGGGTCATTGACCAAGAATGGGTTCAAGTAAAACTCGCCGAATGCCGCTCTCTTGTAAGATACCTCGACCTCTTAAACTGGGAAGTTGCGTATGCAAACACCAATGGGAAAATGAGCCCCGCTGACGCATCAGCTATAAAGGTTCACGGTTCAGAATCAATGCACCGAATTTATACACAACTAACTGAAGTTATCGGCTCTACAGGTCATTTAATAGAAGGTGACTCCGGATCAGACCTCGCGTCACAAATAGAAAATGGGTACCGATCTGTTTGGGTTTTGACTTTCGGTGGAGGAACTAACGAAATACAAAGAGACATAATTGGAATGGCTGGACTTGGTTTACCAAGAGAGAAAAGACGGAGATGAGGTTTAAACAATGAACTTTGATCTCACAGAAGAACACAACGAAATTACAGAGCTAGCTACACGCATTCTTGATGACCATATAGACATAGAAGTTTTAAATACTGTCGAAGAATCCCAAGAGTGGTTCGATAGAGAACTCTGGGAAAAGTTTGCTTCATCAGGGTTAACTGGGGCAACGCTTAAAGAGGATGTCGGAGGTGCAGGCTTGGACATTATTGCACTCGTGTGTTTACTTCGCTCTCATGGACAACACGTAGCCCCCATCCCCCTCCTGCCAACTTTGGTTTCCTCCATGACAGTAGACAAATTCGGCACTGATACGCAGAGGAACTCTTTCTTGCCCGGAGTTGCGACCGGCTCACAGTTGATGACCTTTGCAGTACAGGAATTATTGAATGACAAATTCATGGAACCGACTACATCTCATGAAAATGGAGTTTTAACAGGAAAGAAGATTGTGGTCGAATATGCGAACCTTGCAAACTCAGTTCTGGTAACTGCAATGGACGGTCATGAACCTGCGACTTTTGTAGTGGATCTTAAAGACCCGACCATCACCATGGAACCAAACGACTCAACTCGAGGAGAGCCGCTATGGGACTTATCCTTCAACTCAACGCCTTGTGAAAAACTCGGTGGCGAGGAAAGCGTTTCTTGGCTATTTCAGATTTTACTCGTGAGTCTTTGTGCAACCCAGTTAGGAGTGACTGAAACAGCACTTAAAATGACCGCCTCCTATACAAGCGAAAGAGAGCAATTCGGACGACCGCTTGCTACTTTTCAAGCTGTAACTCAACGCTTAGCTGACCAGTTCATAAATGTAAGAGGCATCAGACTGACAACATTTTCAGCTGCATGGCGCCTTTCTGCGAATCTTGATGCACTCGAGGACACCCTGATCGCTAAATGGTGGGCCTCGGAACGTGCAACAGAAATCGCTCATGCCACACAACATTGCCATGGTGGCATGGGAGTCTCAAAGGATTACCCTCTCTATCGCTACACGCTCTGGAACAAGCACATTACGACTTCGCTAGGTGCAGGAACTCAGACATTGCGATCCCTGGGTTCCCTTCTGGCTTCAAATTAGCAGCATGTCACATCACGACCTATTAATAATTGGAGCAGGTTCAGGTAATACCATTATCGGGCCTGAACACGACCATCTTGATATAGCAATAGCAGAGCCTGCCGAATTTGGGGGAACATGCATGAACCGTGGATGCATACCTTCAAAAATGCTTGTTTACGCGGCAGACATGTCACTTAACGCTCAAACAGCAATAAAACTAGGCGTTAACTCTTCCTTCTCCGGTGTCAACTGGAAAGAAATTCAAAAACGAATTTTTGGACGGATAGATCCGATCGCTGACGCCGGTCTGAGTTATCGCGAAAGTCTCGAAAATGTGACTGTTTATAGAGACAAAGCTTCGTTTATTTCCGAAAATACTCTCACTGTCGGAGAAGATATTGTTTCAGCCGATCAGATCGTAATAGCGTCGGGAGCTCATCCTTTTGTTCCTCAATTACCGGGGTTAGATGAAACACCCTTCCACACTTCTGACTCAATAATGAGAATAAATTCACTACCTGATCATATTGTCATCGTAGGTGGCGGATTCATCGCAATAGAGATGGCACACATTTTCGGATCCTTCGGTTCTGAAGTGACAATAATTTTACGAGGTGAGGAACTCCTAAGTGAAGCTGACTCATCTATACGCGAACGAATTACAAAAATATACAAAAACAGATTTACTGTTTATATTTCCGATGAAATTGAAAATGTTTCATACGATAAAACATTTGTTGTTGATTTAAAAAGCGGAACAAATCTTGAAGCTGATGAGCTTTTATTAGCAACTGGTCGAAACCCCAACACCACTTTTTTAGAACCTGAAAAAGGCGGCGTTAATTGCAACGAAGCAGGTTACGTCATAACAGACGAATACCTACGCACTTCCACCCCTGGGGTATGGGCGTTGGGTGACGTTACAAATCCTCTTCAACTAAAACACACTGCCAATGCCGAAGCGAGAATTATTTCCCATAACTTGCTGAACCCTAATGAATTGATAAAAATTGATCGCTCTGTTATACCTAAAGCAGTCTTTGGAAATCCACAGATAGCTACTGTAGGTTTCACTGAAGATGAACTGTTAAAAGACAAAGTCCCCTACTCGAAGTCCATTAGAGATTATTCCGATACCGCATTTGGTTGGGCTATGGAAGATGAAGAGAGTTTCGTGAAGTTGTTGATTGATCCAACCACTCGACTACTGTTAGGCGCTCACATCATTGGCTATCAGGCATCTACTCTCATTCAACAATTAGTTACCGCTATGAGCGCATCAATAACGGTTGACGAATTAGCACATAACCAACTTTATGTGCATCCGGCTCTGACCGAAGTCGTTGAGCAGGCCTTACTAGGGTTTGAAGAATAAACAGAACAGGAAGAAAATGAAGGATCTCAACCAAGAAATCGCACTTATTACAGGTGGTGCTTCAGGAATAGGTTTATCTATAGGGAAACGTCTAGCTGAAGCGGGAATGAAAGTAGCTCTGGCTGATATTGAAGTACCGGTTCTTGAAGAAGCAACAACCGAACTAAAAGAACTAGGTCTTGAAGTGATGGCCGTTCATTGTGATGTAAGTGACATGAACTCTGTCGAAGAGATGAAAAATCAAGTTGAAGAGACCTTCGGCACTCCTAAAATAATTTGCCTCAATGCTGGCATCGGATTTGGTGCTCCCATGTCAGAAGCAACAATAAGCGACTGGGAATGGGTCATAGGAGTGAATCTATGGGGAGTTATTAACGGCATGCATACGTTTCTACCAGCTTTAAGAGAAATGAATGAAGGACATATTCTTATAACTGCATCAATCGCTGGCCATATCTCTGTTCCAAATCTTGGTCCCTACAGTGCAACAAAGTTTGCGGCTGTTTCAATTGCCGAGACTTTACGACAGGAATTACTATCGGAAAATTCCGAAGTGGGTGTGAGTTGTCTTTGCCCAGGATTCGTTTCAACAAATATTTGGACTTCTGAAAGAAACCGTCCGGAAACCCTTCTCAATAAATCTTCAGATGATTTCTCTGAAGAAGAACTCCTACAAAGAGAAGCTTTCATGGAATGGATGAACAGTAATGCTAAGGATCCTTCCGAAGTGGCAGAACTTGTATATCAAGCAATTACAGGTAACAGGTTTTGGATTTTCACTGACGATCAACATTTAAATGGAATGAAATCGAGACATTCTTCAATAGTGAATGGTGAAGAGCTGCCATGGCCTGCACCACCTCTGATAGATCTATGATCTTTGGGAATCGACCACGTCACGTGCCCATCTATAATCAGATTTTCCATTAGGTCCACGTTTTAACTTCTTAACAAATACCACACTTTTGGGAACTTTGTAACCGGCTAAACGCTCTTTTACATCCTTTAGCAAATCTTCCTCTTTAAGTACTCCATCTGTTTTTATTTCCACGACTGCCACCACTGCCTGTCCCCAACGTTCATCTGAAACACCCACTACATTACAGTCCACAACTAGTGGATTAATTTTCAAAGCTTCCTCCACTTCTTCAGGGAAAACTTTCTCACCGCCTGTATTTATGCACTCAGAGCCTCTTCCCAGAAGCGTGATAGAGCCATCCTTTTCGACTGAGGCCCAATCGCCTGGTATCGACCATCTTCGACCATTAATAGTTGGAAAGGTCGTCTCTGTTTTTTCTGGATCTTTGTAATATCCAAGTGGCAGCGGGTAACCGAGCGCAAGTTTTCCTGTCTCATTTGAACCAGGTGTAACTTCCTCACCATTTTCTGTCAGAACTCTTGTATGTTCTCCGAGAAAAAATCTGGCTGTTCCAGTATCTTTTTTTCTTCGTGATGTCACCTGTTTGCCCATTCCAGTCCCTTCACTGGAACCCAAAGCATCCAAAATGGTGCAACTATGAAGATCAAGGAGACGTTCTTTCAGAGGAGCGCTAAACATTACACCTGAGGACATAACTAACCTCAGAGAAGATATATCCCAAGCCTTGCCGCCAGCTATTGAGTTTTCAAGTTCGGCGATCATGGGTCGAGCAAACGCATCACCGACGATAGTAAGCATCGTTATTTTTCGCTTTTCTACCATTTCCCAAACTTCTCGCGGGTCGAATGTTTTCGAAGAGAGAGTCGCGACTAAACCCCCATGACTGTGAGTAGCTAAAGCAGTGAGGCTCGATGTCCCATGCATCAGAGGCGCAGCACAAAGTTGTCTCACCTCTTTTCCTTCTTTTGTAACTCTTTCGGCAATATTGCCAGCCTCTTTCGAGTTTTCTGGAATTTTCTCCCCGAGGGAGCGGAAAGTTTCCGCCATTCCTCCCAAAAGTCCAGAATGTGACCACATGACAGCTTTCGGACTACCAGTTGTGCCACCCGTATAAAGAAACCATAGATCATCTCCTGACCTTTCAATACGAGGAAGAGGATCGTTATTTATCGCATCTTCATAGTTTGTGATCCAACCTTCAGAGGAAGCAGTGCCAATCCTTATAAAGAGTTTTAATTTAGGGCACTTTGAGCGCACAGAATCAACTCGTTCAGTCAAACTTGAATCAAATAAGATCGCTTCAGCATCTGAATTGTTCAGAACATAAGCCAACTCTTCATCCAAATAACGGTAATTAACGTTTGCTGGGATCGCCCTAATTTTAAAAGCAGCAAATTGACCTTCAAGATATTCCGATCCGTTATAGCAGTAAAAAGCTATTTTAGAGTCACGCTTCAGACCATTTTGCGAAAAAGTTTGCGCTAAAGATGCTGATCGTTTTTCAAATTCTTCCCAAGATTCTGAACCTTGACTCGTAGAAATCGCTGTTAGATCACCTATTTGGTCACTTATAGCTTCCCATGCAGTAGCAATATTTAGATTTACATAGGTTCCAGACACGCTTTGAGGTTATCGCAGTCATTTAATGAGACCTAGCGTTGCTCCAAAGCCCTCTATGATCTATGTAATGGGTAATACTTTCGGTTCTTTATTTAAAATATCCACTTGGGGTGAAAGCCATGGAGGAGGTGTCGGTGTAGTTATCGACGGTTGTCCTTCCCTGCTTCCTTTGAAAGAAGCTGACATCCAACGTGATCTAGATAGAAGACGTCCAGGGCAGAGCAAAATTACAACCCAACGTGATGAAGCAGACACTGCAGAAATACTTTCTGGTGTGTTCGAAGGTAAAACCATTGGAACGCCTATTGCGATATTGGTTAGAAATGAAGATGCAATGCCTGCCGCATACGATCATTTAAAAGATGTTTACAGACCATCACATGCAGATTTCACTTACGATGCCAAATACGGCACAAGAAACTGGCAAGGTGGTGGTCGATCTAGTGCTCGTGAGACAATAGGAAGAGTTGCCGCAGGTGCCGTAGCTAGATCACTTTTAAGAGAATCTACTGATATGGAAGTGCTTGCGTGGGTTTCACAAATCCATAACATAAAAGCAGAAGTGCAAAATGAAAACGTTAATTTCGATGAGATCGAGTCAGAAATAACCCGTTGCCCGGACCGTGAGGCTTCCGACGCAATGGTTGCTGCGATAACAGAGGCGAGAAAAAACGGCGACTCCCTCGGAGGTGTCATCACTTGCTTGGTAAGGCGTGTACCAGCAGGTCTTGGAGTTCCTGTTTTCGATCGACTCGAAGCAGATCTCGCAAAAGCAATGCTTTCATTGCCTGCCTCAAAAGGTTTTGACATAGGTAGCGGATTCTCCTCAGTGGAGATGAAAGGAAGCGAGCATAACGACGCGTTTACACCTGGCGACTCCTCACCAGTCACCACTTCTAACCATTCAGGAGGTGTTCAGGGTGGAATTACAAATGGTTCTGAAATCCTATTTCGCGTAGCCTTCAAACCTACTGCAACGATTTCATCCCCACAAGAAACAGTCGATAAGAGCAACAATTCAGTAACTCTTGAAGCTAAGGGCAGACATGATCCTTGTGTTTTACCACGCGCTGTACCCATGGTCGAAGCCATGACCCTTCTTGTTCTTGCTGACCACTGGCTCAGGAATCAAACCTCACGGATTACCAACTAATGAGATTCTTTTCAACCTCAGTTAAGCTGAAAGAGGGGGTGTGAGATGGACGACAAAAAAGACGTAGAGGCTTCCCAGAGATTTCAAACTGATCTGCCTCTAATGTATGAAATGCCAACTTTCGACAATATCGAAGACGAAAGACAGCACAGAAAAGAACGCTTAGCTGCAGCTTTTAGAATTTTTGGACGTTATGGTTTCAGCGAAGGTGTAGCTGGACATATCACTGCAAGGGACCCGGAAGAAACCGAGTGTTTTTGGGTTAATCCGTTTGGAATGAATTTCAGCCACATATCAGTTTCTGACCTCCTTTTAGTCAGCCATAATGGTGACGTAATTGAGGGAGATTACGCCGTAAATCAAGCGGCATTCGCTATTCATGCCGGTATCCACATGGAAAGACCTGAAGTTGTAGCTGCAGCTCATTCCCATTCGATTTTCGGGAAGGCATTTTCATCCCTTGGAAAACTCCTAGATCCGTTAACGCAAGATAGTTGCATCTTTTACAACAACCATGTTTTGTTTGATGATTACACCGGAGTGGTCCTAGACCCACTTGAAGGTAAGAGAATCGCTGCAGCTCTCGGCAATTGCAAGGCAGCGATTCTTAAAAATCACGGCCTACTGACCTTGGGAGAAACTGTCGATGAAGCACTTTGGCTTTTTGTAACTATGGAAAGAACTTGCCAAGCGCAGTTGTTAGCAGAAGCTGCTGGGATCACTCAACCCATAGATGATGAAACAGCAACCCACACCAATAACCAGGTAGGGAATGCTTTTTCAGGTTGGTTTAGTGCTCAACCTTTGTTTGACAAGATATTGATTGATGAACCTGATCTACTTGACTGATATATCAAGCAGCATCTGAAAGAAAGAGTCTTTCTATATCACTTCTATAAAGAATTCTTATACTCAGGTCAGGTCTTTGGGCCTGCAGTCTTCTAACTTTTCGATTCTTTCTTGTTACCAGAGACTGTTTAAGGGTCGTGATCTCTAGATAAAGATTGTGTTCAGGTAAGAAAAAATCTGGTGTAAACGCAGATCTAGGTTGACCTTGAGAATCTCTTTCCAAAACAAATGTTGTTGGCTCATACTCCCATTCAATGCCATAGAAATCTAGCAACCCAGCAATTCGTTCTTCAGATTCATGAGCAAATGGGGCTGAAGTATTACGGTCAGGAAACTCTCGGATTTCACTCATAAGAGCAACTTGTCCTTACCCATAAAGACACTATTGACCAACCGCCTTGTGATCAATTTCTATACTGGATCTTTCATCCCCAGGGAAAAGTTCGACTATTTTTGCATCAAGGTCTTCTTTTACTCCTGCCATAGGCAAAATATTTAACACACCTTGTCCGTTATGGAGTAGATCAATTATCTCGTCTTCGCCACGTTCAACCATGACGGAAGCTCCCTGAATAACCAAATTTACCTGCACTACATCTTCATCGAGTTTCTCTTCAAGGAAGTCAAATACTTTTCTAATCAAAGCAAGACGGATTCCAGCATCTATTAAAGCCTTAATGGCTTTTAATTTGAGCAAATCCCTGTAGGTGTACCTACGTCTTGTGCCACTACCACTGGCATCCGCGAGAGACGGCCTTATAAGCTCCGTCCTTGCCCAGTAGTCCAATTGTCTGTAAGTGATACCGACAATCTTTCTGGCTTCGTCACCGCTATAACCTTGTTCTTTAACCATGTTCTTCCCTCTCCCGCGCGAAAAACAGGCTGTATGCTCATATTTCGCTCAGAGAACTACATTGATGTTATTCTACAGGTTAGATCGTCACAAACCCTCGGTCAACTACCCGACATCAAAAACGACCCTTTTCTACTGCAAGAAGGTTGCTTTAACCAGCGAAATCGTCAGGATTGACGTTGTCGAGAAATTCACGAAATTCCTCTACTTGAACGTCAGTGATTGGCTCATCCTGATCTGGAGGTGCGATATACCCAGCTTCTTCCAACACTTCTTCCTCAACAAAAACATCAGCCCCCATACGAACTGCAAGTGCTATAGCATCAGAGGGTCTTGCTGAAAGGGCATCAACTCCTGCAGGTCCCCTGAGGTATATGTCGGAGTAAAAAGTCCTGTCACGTAATTGTGTTATCACCACTCGTTCAAGAGTCGCAGAAAAAGTCTCCATAACTGTTACGAAAAGATCGTGAGTCATGGGCCTAGGTGGTTCTTGACCAGCAAGAGTCAAACCAATAGCAGTTGCTTCAGGTAAGCCTATGAATATCGGCAAAAGCCTTTCTCCTTCTTTTTCACGTAGGAGTATCACAGGCGTATTAGAAGGTAAGACCTGCTGAACTCCAACTACTACCATTTCATTCATTTACTACCTCCAAAACTTTCAACTGGCATTCAACTGTTCTTTACCGCGTGCAATTTTAACTATCTCGTCTGCCAATTTCGATTCACCTCTTGCGAACTCTTCGTCGAGAAGTGCCTGATTGGCTGTAACTACTGAAGGGAGATTTCTGAACATACCCAAGTGGTCGATACCGTATCCAACGATGAAACCCTCTTGCAGAACAAAACCAGAGTACTCAACTTTTACAGGAAGTATTCGACGATCCGAACGATCGAAAAGCGTGCAGACCCTGACTTCTGCTGGTTCGTGAGTCTCCAAGTGGCGTCTGAGAAAATCTAGTCTAAAACCTGTATCTACTACGTCTTCAACTAGTAATACATTGCGACCTGAAACATCGATTCCTAAATCTCTTGTAAGTCGGACTCTTCCGGTGTTCTCCTGAAAAGACGTCAAAGCTAGGAAGTCTGTTTCTATTTCATGATTTAGCTTTCTAACTAAGTCAGCTAGAAAAGGCAAGCACCCTTTTAGCACACCCACGACAACATCACCTTCGCTCAGGTAGTCATCAATTTCAACGGCTAGTTCCCTTACTCTGGCATCAATTTCGTGTTGGTTTTGTAATAATTTTGGAAGATCCATCTCACCAAGTTTCTAGTCCATCTAGAGAGAGTTTTAGTAGACACTTGTGAATTTCTCTACCCAAAATGACAACTTCACCCAATTCTTTCCTAGCTTCGATCCTCGACTCTGCATCTCCACTTTTAGTTTTAGCTGAAAATAATTGCTCTATCACTCCTGCTTCTCTTTGAGCCGCTACTAGATACATTCGTAAATGTCTAGTCTCCATTCCTAGTTCAAAAAGGCGTTTTGCCGACTTTATAGTCAGTAGAGAATCCCCTTCGAAGATTTCCTTACTTCCCACTTGCCTGCCTTTGATAATTCCCAATTCGATCAACTCTTGAATTTTCTCTGTTGGGAGACCTGAAGCTCTAGACAGTCCGTCGATATCCAAACTGATTCCTGTAACCAAGGGAGCTTTACTGTCTGCTGCTTTTGTGTCCTCACTATTGCTTTCAGTAGTTGACTTTAGGTCTATAGCATTACGCTCCAGTCGTTCTTTTAAGGTTCCAAGTGGGACAAAATAATCTCTCTGTTGTCTAAGTATCCAAACCAATTGCTCCAAATCAGCAGTCGAGAACTTCCGGTACCCTGCTTCTGTTCTGACTGGATTGAGCAGTCCTTGGGATTCGAGATAACGGATTTTAGAAACGGTTAGATCAGGAAATTCCCCAATGAGACTTTCACAGACTTGACTTATATTGAATAGTTCTTGCTCTGACAAATCAGCATTCCATTAGTTCTGGGCGATTCCATGAAAAAAAACAAGTTTAAATCGTCCAATTTGAAGAACATCGCCGTCTGTTAATTCTTCAGAACGTATAAGTTCAGCATTCAAATAAGTGCCATTTAAAGATCCGACATCAGACACTCTGTAAATAGTATTTTCCCTTTCAATCACCGCATGCTGCCTTGAGACAGTCACATCGTCCAGGAAAATATCGACATCTTTTTCTCGCCCTATTGAGATTGACTCGGAATCCAGTGCATACCTGGAACCAGATCTGGGTCCAGATTCAATAACTAGTATTCCTGTATCTGCTTCAAAAATTTCTCTATCTAAACGATGCGGAATTTCAGGTTCAATTTCAATCGCATCTGTCACTTCATCATCATTAATAATTTGAATCCCCCTATTGCTCTCGTTAACCCTCTAAGAGGGAGCGGTATGAGTCAGGATCTAGAAGTTCGCTAATCGGATCTGGTTGATCCCCACTAATCAAACAGAGCCACCCCTCTCCATACGGATCGTCATTTATCTTCCCAGGGTTTGATTCGAGATCATCATTCACCTCGGAAACTCTTCCAGGCAAAGGAGCAGATATTTCAGAAACTGATTTACTTGATTCAACTTCCCCTAAAGCTCCGCCTTTTTCTACTAATAGATCAATTTCTGGAAGGTCAACAAAAACAACTTCCCCAAGAGCATCCTGTGCATAATCAGTTATCCCTACACGAATAAGGCCATCATCCTCCATCCGGACCCATTGATGGTCCTCGGAATACATGAGATCATCCGGGATATTCATAAATTTGAAACTAGCGCCAAAAGCAGCATTTTTTATAATGGAGTCAATAAATTAATGGGTTTCAGGTTTTTTTATACGACTTTCCTTTAAAGCTTCAGATGCAAGAGGTATGTACATAAATGCAGCTAGCCATGAAATGATCAGTCCCGGAATCCCAGAAACATAAGCAAAAATTGCAAAAAATTCATTTATAGAAATTGATGATTCTCCTGCTAAAAAGGAAGGTACAGCAAATAGCATCGCAAAAGTTCCCGTTTTACCCCACCACAAAACATCGATTCTTCTGGCTCCAATCAGAGCTAAAGAAACAGTGGCTCCGCCAACAAGCAGCTCTCTGATAAGAGCAAGAAGAGCGAACCAAAGAGGAATTGAGCCGTCAATAATCAATGAAGGAATGGAGACTATAAGCAAAAGCCTGTCAGCTGTAGGGTCAAGGATTTTTCCTAGTTCTGAAGTTTGATTAAACCTTCTAGCTATCCATCCATCAACCCAGTCTGTGGCGCCGAGTACTGCTAAAAGAATTGCTGCAGCTGACCTGTTTTCCGCGCCGAAAAGAATCCACACAAAAAGAGGTATGCAAAGCAGACGCAGAACACTAATCAAATTGGGAACAGTGAAAATCCTGTCATTCATAATTTCAATCTACCTATATTAAAATACAGAATATCCACATGGCCACATGGCCGCGTTTGACCGAATTACTAATACTTGGAAAGCTAGGCTCCATGTCAACTATTTTTACCAAAATCCATTCAAGGGAAATACCTGGGCACATCCTTTGGGAAGACTCAAAATGTTTCGCTTTCCTCGATATAAGACCAATAAACCGTGGCCACACTCTGGTTGTACCCATTGAGGAAATCGACATGTGGACTGACTTGCCCGAAGAGACAACTTCTCACTGCATGAAGATTGCAAAATCTATCGGAGAGGCTCAAATGGAGGCTTTCAAACCAAAACGTATTGGGCTAATGATTGCTGGATTCGAAGTTCCTCATGTTCATTTACATGTAATACCGATTGACGATATGAGTCATCTAGATTTCGCGAATGCCAATCCTGATGTTTCAAACGATGAACTTTTAGCAGATTTAAAACATCTCAAAAATTTTCTTACATTGGTTGATCAATAATCAATCTGAGCCAGGTTTACGAATCCAAGTTTGAATACCTTCTGAATCGTAACGTCTGTCAAACCTTAGCTCTTTCATTTTTTCTTCAAACTTGACCAGTTCTGCATTAGTCCAAGACGCAATATTCCTATCGAAGATTATCGCGTCTAAATGTTTTAGTTCTTCGCCATTCGGCACAAAAGGAACGTCTATCTTTAAAACAAAAGAATTTTTACGCTCTGCAATTTCTGGATACAAGTTTGCCGGAGCAGCGACGCTCGCATCTGGCCCCAACCAAAAGACCGAGGTAACTCTCGCTATGTCAGTATCGTCCCTTCTACCCCATTCCCAAGGTTTTTCGAATGGAGATGACGCCGAATCACGAATGAAGAAAACAGTGGCTGTTAACAACAGGATGATCAATATCCTTCGGCCAACAAGAATCCGACTAACGCCTGTTGAACCCATTTTCATCAGTGCATAAGTTGCAGCAATAAAAACAACCGACAGAACAGCGATATCTTGCTGAGGGTTACCCATTAGTCCGACAGGAACATCAGCTATTAGGTAAAAAATAAGTAGAGGGACTGCCGGCAAAACATAGCGTAAATGTATAAGTGGCAAAAATAACACTGGAGCAATAATCAGGATTATTTGTTCGAAGTTACTCCGCACTAATAAATCCTTAAGTAGACCAAAAGGATCAGACAACATACCGAAGATCACGTCTAAAGATCCCTCTCCGAAATGTCGGAAAGCATCAAGATGAGGATAAGAACCTGTGCCAATTGAAGGCTGCACCCAGAAAGCCATTAACAAAAACCAAAGCAAACCAACAAAGGAAATGATCCGTCCGGCGGCTTTTTTGTTTTCTAGGATGAAAATTACCCCTATTGCCACTACTGCCAGCCCTAAATCTGCTCGCGATAGTAAAACAAGAAACAATAAACCCGAACTCGTTAACCACTTTTCATAATGACCCGCCAAATAGGCAGCTAGCAGAGCAGGAATCGCTATTGCCTCAGGGTGGAAGCCAGCAAGATTTAAATTATGAATGGATGGATGAAGAGAGTACGCAACAGCTAGTACGACTGCTCCTCCAGTTCTTAAATTTGCGGGACCTCTAGCGATTCTCCATATAGGCACAACAGCAACTCCCAATGAGAGAGCTTGAATTGTCAACAGAAACTCTCCCGTTGGAAAAAGTCGCGCGACTAGCGATATCGGCCAAAATAACCATGCTGCTTGAATCGCAAAGATATTCAAGCCAATTTGTGTGATCTCAGGTGACTCTCCTATTTCCATCAGATGTGATGCCTGCATATAGTAGCCAATTTGCTCCCCTACACTCAGGTCTCTGAATCTTGATAAAGAAAGAAGGGCGAGTGACAAACTAAGAAGAAAAGCACCGAACCAAGGAATAATGCGATCGGCTATTGGAGAATCAAAATGCGCTTGCCATCGCAAAAAGGTGATGTCTGCTTTTCTACGAAGACCGACCATGGTAGTCGTAACCTGTTCACTGGTACGCTCAAAACTTTTAACTCCAAATGCGCCATCTTCATCAAAAAGGAACTTTTTCCTATTCAATTATGCACGACCCTGTAATTGGACCTTCAGAACCCATACCTAAATCTATTTCAAGTTGATCTCCTGGCGCACCACCAAATTTAGGTATAACTACATTTTCGACACCTTCCGGAACCTCAATTGTCCCCCTAACGGAAAGTACCTCCCACCCATCTGACTCAGCTGTGGGACTTTCGATAGTGAATCTGACCTTTTCAGCCCAACCAACACCGCCTTCAGGAAGTTTTTGCGGGTCGCTTCTCTGAGGAATGGCTATTGGAAGAATAAGAGCAGAACTACCTAAACACGTCGGGGTGACTTCGATTCCTTTAATCCGTGAAGGGCAATAAGTCTCGGAACCAGCATAATGAAGAACATCCAGCGGTCTCAGATTGCTTGTTGTTACAGAAACCATTATGCACGATCCTGAAACCCAATCTTCCGGTCCCACAAGAGCGATCTGCCCTTCCCTATATTGAAAAACAGTCGCACTCAAAACACCTGGTTGAATTGGGAGAGATTCATAAGGAACATCGACCTTAATACGTTCCATCAATTGCCCTTCACCTTGTTGAACTGCCACGATTCGATCAGCAACAGCCACTAGAGCTGGCTCTGTTATTGGATTGAATAAGTTCAGGTGACTGCTGTTGTCGGATTCGACACTTTCAACGCTCGAAACTTCTGAGAAACGCAGACCTAAACCAACTTTTTCTTCGGTGTTTCCTGTTAAAGACTTAAGTCCAAAGAAAATTACAAGAATTACACCTACTCCTATTCCTGCTGCTATCAAGCGTCGAAATACAGCACTCTGGAGCTCTGATGCCACAGCCGCTTCACTACGCCTTTCAGCTCTAGATCTTGGTCCGAAAGCTTCTGATCTACTGCCACCACTCAATAAAGTCGCCCAGTTCTTTACAGTCTCTTCAGGGAATCGTAAAGCTAGCCGAGCAAATTCTTCCTCCTCGTCAGGTCCAAAAAGTAATAGAAGGTCATTTTCCTGAGCAAACTTGACTGGATCCCTAGCTTCAACAAGGTCACGGTCACCGGCAAGACGTGTCAAAAACTTCTTTATTTCCTCATCAGCTTCCTCAGGGGACCATTTAGACCCTGGTGAAATCTGATATGAAGCTACTGGTGACTTTGAAAATTTTCTTGCGCGGAAAAAAGTTTGTCTCCTAGCACGCGTTTCCTCTTCAGACGCTCCTGTTTCTTCGTCTGGCTCTTTAGTCAGTTCGTTTACGTCTTGCTCTGAACTATCTTCGTTTAGTTCGTTTTCGCTATCCGTATCACCCATATAGTCCTCTGATGCCTCATCAAGATGCTATGCAATAGACACTCCTGAAGTGAGTCACTTAAAAGTTTTTATCTACAATTCTTAACTTGACACTTCAATCGCAATACTAGGCATTAGTCTCGTCCGACGGTCGACATTTTAAGTATTTCAGGAGATTAAACCATGAGAATCGGAAGTATAAAAGCAATTCTTCTGATCTCTTTAGTGGTGTCTGCCTGCTCAGGGTCTGTTGATCAAACAGGAGAAACAGAACCCTTTGATAAAACGACTGACAGTGAAATAAACAAGAAAACTATTACCACAGTCGTTAAAACAACTGATGACTCCTCTTATGATCAATCGTCAAATATTGAAGAGGAATCGGCTGAACCTACTGAAAGCGTCAGTTATTTCAAAAACTTCTCGTCGAGTTTCTCTAACGAAGTTTCTTCAATCGATCGAAACCACCCATTTCAAACTCTGGATTCATTTTGCACGCCTTACTTACCTGTTAAGGAAGAACTTGTTCCAGCAACTGTTGAAGTTAAAAAAGGTGACTCTCTAGCAAAAATAGCATCTAAAAATGATCTTACACTTTCAGAAATACTAGAGATAAATCAAATTGATGATCCCAATTTGATTTTTGTCGGACAAAAAATACGTGTAGGTGAAGAACTCCAAATAGGACTCGGCCCACAAGCTACTGGTCGAGGAATAACTGAAAAATCAATATCGATAGTCAACATAAAAACCCCAAAAGATGAGTTGCAGACTTTCGGCTTCGAAAATTTCGATGGTGATACGTCAGAAATATTTTCCACCTTCAT
>JASLTU010000019.1:0-21230 GCA_030742755.1 Acidimicrobiales bacterium
TCGCATTACGTATACGAGTAAGCATGTCTGCTACTGGATCTGTCATTGTCATATTGCCCTCCTCTCACCAACTCGATTTGGTCAAACCAGGTATTTCACCTGATAAAGCCATTTCACGTAGACATATACGACAAAGCCCAAAGTCTCTGTAAACAGAACGATTTCTACCGCACCGTCCACATCTCGTATACGCCCGAACTTTAAATTTCGGAGTTTTCTTTTGCTTGTTCACTAAAGCTTTTTTAGCCACTAGGAAGCCTCCACTCGGAATGGGAAACCAAGAGCTGTAAGTAAAGCCCTGCCACCCATATCATCAGATGCTGAAGTAACGATAGTTATATCCATACCTCGCACACGGTCAATTTTGTCATAATCAATTTCTGGAAAAATAAGTTGCTCAGTAACACCCAGTGTGTAATTTCCATTGCCATCAAAGGCCTTAACACTGCAACCTCTAAAGTCGCGAACTCTGGGTATAGCTAGATTCATAAGTCGATCTAAAAATTCATACATTCTATTGCCTCTAAGCGTCGCCTTGGCCCCAATCGCTTGGCCTTCACGAAGACGGAAATTTGAAATTGAAGTCTTAGCTTTTGTGATTATAGGTTTTTGACCTGTAATTAATTCCAAGTCCGCCAAGGCCCCGTCGAGAACCTTTGACTGTTGGGCTGCTTCACCAACACCCATGTTTACAACTACTTTGACCAATTTAGGAACTTGCATCGTATTTGATAATCCAAGTTCCGATTGCAGAACTCCACGCAACTCAGTTTCATACCTTTGTCGGAGGCCGACAGGAGTTTTAGTCTCAACCATCTAAATCAACTCCTGTTCGTTTACATACTCGTACTTTTTCTCCAGATTCGCTAAGCCGATAACCAACTCGTGTCGGCTTCCCATCAGATGGACTTAAAAGTGCCACATTTGAAACATCAATAGGCATGGTTTTGTCAATAATGCCACCCTGCATTGTCTCGGATGTAGCTTTCTGATGGCGCTTAACTTGATTCACGCCTTCAATAATCACTGCATTTCGTTGAGGGATAACGCGACTGATTTCACCTTCACGACCCTTATCTTTTCCAGCCAAAACTCTTACCTGATCACCTTTTTTTATTTTCATCTAAATCACCTCTGGCGCTAAAGAAACTATTCTCATAAATTTCTTCTCTCTCAGTTCCCTGCCTACAGGGCCAAAAATACGCGTTCCTCTTGGCTGATTTTGATCATCTATCAATACGGCGGCATTCTCATCAAAACGTATATAAGAACCATCCAAGCGTCTGGACTCCTTTGCAGTACGCACCACTACACACTTGACAACTTCACCTTTTTTCACTGCAGCTCCGGGATTTGCATCTTTAACAGTCGCTGTAAAAACATCCCCAACAGAGGCATACCTGCGCCTTGTCCCACCTAAAACCTTGATACACAAGACTTCACGAGCTCCTGAATTGTCAGCTACCTTTAATCTGGTTTCCTGCTGAATCATTACTTCGCCCTCTCTAGAACTTCAACAAGCCTCCAACGCTTTGTTTTCGACAAAGGTCGAGTTTCTTGAATTCGCACACGGTCACCAATATTTAATTGATTGTCTTCATCATGTGCTTGAAGTTTTTTAGTACGTTGAACTGTTTTTCCATATCTGCGATGACGAACCCTGTCAACAGTCTCTACGACAGCAGTTTTATCTTGTACTACAGAAACAACCAAACCTTCACGCACTTTACGCCTGTTGGTTCTTGTCGAAACAACTTCATCACTAGTCGCTTGGTCGTCAATTACTTGATCGTCAGTCATCAGCCAACTCCTCACCATTATCGAGAGAAAAATCTTCAGCAGCAGAAATTTCTCTTTCCCTTAACTCAGTTAAAGTTCTCGCTACTTCGCGCTTTACTTGAGTCACTCGGGCATGATTTTCCAACTGACCCGTTGCTAGTTGAAATCTAAGATTAAATAATTCTTCTTTTGATTCATTTAAACGCTCAAGCAAATCGGTATCACCAAGGTCTCTTAAACTCTTTTTCTTAGCCATTTAGAAACCCTCCTCTCGCTGAACAAAACGAGCTTTTATTGGAAGTTTTTGTATAGCTCTTTCAATAGCCTCACGCGCGACCTGAGTGTCGCTATAAGACAGTTCAAAAAGAATTCTTCCTGGTTTTACTACAGCAACCCACTTTTCAGGGTTTCCTTTACCGGAGCCCATTCGAGTTTCAGCAGGTTTTTCAGTTACAGGTTTATCTGGAAAAACATTTATCCATACTTTTCCACCACGTTTAATGTGACGAGTCATCGCAATTCGAGCAGCTTCTATCTGGCGAGAGGTAATCCATCCAGGCTCCAGAGCCTGTAAACCATACTCTCCAAAATTCACCCAAGTATGACCCTTAGACATCCCTCGGCTTCTTCCACGTTGCTGTTTACGATGTCGAACTTTTTTTGGCATAAGCATTTCTAATCACCATCCCCTGAGCGGAAATGAGGTGTTTCTGTATGCTCTCGTGTTGAAGCCTCAATAGCCTCTTCCTCAGCTAATAAACGTTCGAACTCCGCATCGCCTTCTTTAACAAGAGGTGCCATTTCGTCTGCTACCTCTTCATCAGCGACCTCATTAGAGTCAACTTCAGTTACAGAATCAGCACTCCTCTTCCTGCCGGCAGCGGAAGAAATAACTCCACCTCGAGACTTACTCTGACCAGATGTCTCTCCTGCAGCCATAGCTGCCTCACGAGTAATTTTGTCTTCGAGACGAGACTTATAAGGGAGAATGTCACCCTTATAAATCCACACTTTTACCCCAATAAGTCCGTATGTGGTATCAGCTTCACGGAAACCATAATCAATATCTGCTCTCAAAGTATGAAGCGGGACTCTTCCTTCTCTATACCATTCTGTCCTAGACATTTCAGCTCCGCCTAAACGACCGGAACATTGCACCCTTATTCCTAAAGCACCAGCTTTTTGTGCATTCTGAACAGCTCTCTTCATAGCTCGTCGAAAAGCAACTCTGCCTGCTAGCTGATCCGCAACCCCTTGAGCAATCAAAGCAGCGTCTAACTCTGGTTCCTTTATTTCTTGGATATTTAACTGAACTTGAAGATTTCCTGAGATCTGACCTAAACCTTTTCTTAAACGATCTGCCTCTGCACCTTTTCTACCAATAACTATTCCAGGGCGGGCAGTATGCACATCAACCCTTAAACGGTCACGAGTTCGTTCAACTTCGACACGACTTATTGCTGCATGAGGCAACTCAGTCATCAAGAAATCACGAATCTTCCAGTCTTCCAACAGATTGTCAGCATATTCTTGCCGTGTTGCAAACCATCTAGACTTCCAATCCGTTGTTACACCAAGTCGAAATCCATAAGGATTAACTTTTTGACCCATTAGTTGGCCTCTTTTTCATTTTGTTCGTCATCTTCTTCAACCACATCTTCTTCAACCACATCTTCTTCAACCACATCTTCTTCAACCACATCTTCTTCAACCACATCTTCTTCAACCACATCTTCTTCAACCACATCTTCTTCAACCACATCTTCTTCAACCACATCTTCTTTCGTGGCTCGAGTTTTCTTATTTTTTGATCCTGATTCTTCATCCGAATCTGTCTCTAAAGCAAGATTTTTTCTTTCATCTCTTAATTCAGCACGAGTTTGAAAAGCCTCCAACTCTTCAACTGAGTACCGTGAAACAACAACTGTTAGATGACAAGTTCTTTTAAAAATTGAGGTTGCACGCCCACGGGCTCTAGGCCTAAACCGTTTTAAGGTAGGTCCTTCATCAGCGAAGCACTCTGAAACAAAAAGCTCTTCTTCAGGTATTCCATCATTATTGCCAGCGTTCGCAACAGCAGATCGTAAACACCCAGAAATAACTTCTGAGACTGATCTTTCACTAAAAGCTAAAATTTCATCTGCTCTCCCAACAGACTTATTGCGAATCTGATTTAACACAGGTCGAGCTTTATGAGCGGAAACGCGAGCATAACGAACAACAGATCGCGTGCTTTCACGGTTTTCAACATTGGATAAAGAACTATCTAAGGAAACCATTAGCTTGTAGACCTTTCCTGACCACTGTGTGAGCGGAATGTTCTTGTAGGCGCAAATTCTCCTAATTTATGACCAACCATTGACTCTGTTATAAATACAGGAATATGTTTCCTGCCATCGTGAACTGCAATCGTGTGACCAAGCATGTCTGGCACAATTGTTGACCGTCGTGACCAGGTTTGAATAACCTTCTTATCTCCTGAACTATTCATGCCATCTACCTTTTTCAAGAGATGCTCATCAACAAAAGGGCCCTTTTTCAAACTCCGTGGCATAACTCTCTACCTCCGTCCTCTTCCGCGACGACGTCTAACAATCATCTTGTCGGAATGTTTTCCTCTTTTTCGAGTACGTCCTTCTGGTTTACCCCAAGGTGAAACAGGATGACGACCACCAGATGACTTCCCTTCACCACCACCTAATGGATGGTCTACCGGATTCATAGCAACACCGCGGGATTGTGGTCTTACACCTTTCCACCTGTTACGTCCGGCTTTTCCAATACTTATTAATTCATGCTCTTGGTTGCCGACTTCTCCTATTGTCGCACGGCAATCGATCCTAACTCTACGCATCTCGCTACTTGGGAGACGTAAAGTTGCAAAATCTCCCTCTTTAGCAACTAATTGGATACTAGAACCAGCGCTACGCGCCAATTGGCCTCCACCCTCTGGATGCAATTCGACATTATGGATAACTGTTCCAACAGGTATATAACGAAGAGGTAACGCATTCCCAGAACGTATTTCACTTCCTTGTCCTGATCTAAGTACATCTCCTACTTCAACACCACGCGGAGCCAAAATATAACGCTTCTCCCCATCGTGATAATGCAACAATAAAATTCTGCAGCTTCGATTTGGATCGTATTCAACAGCAGCAACAGTTGCTGGAACACCGTCTTTATTACGCCTAAAATCAATTACCCTATACTTCTGTTTGTGGCCGCCTCCACGATGACGTGAGGTTTTACGACCATAGTTATTACGACCTCCGGTTGAAACTTTCTTCTCAACTAGGGTTTTCTCAGGAGTGGTTTTAGTTATTTCAGAAAAATCTGCAACTGTCTGGAATCGCCTTCCGGGGCTAGTTGGTTTACGTTGTCGCTGGGGCATAGATCAGACCTCAAACAATTCAATAGAGTCGCCTTCTGCAAGTGTCACATAGGCTCTTTTTACATCAGGACGTTTAGACATAGTTGGTTTACGCCGATTTCTTTTTAATTTTCCCTTACGATTCAAAGTGTTAACTTTCAAAACATTCACATCAAAAATCTTTTCAACAGCATCTCTAATTTCTGGCTTAGAAGCAGACTTATGAACTTCGAAAGCAAAAACATTTTGCTCTAGAAGAGCAAACGATTTCTCCGAAACTATCGGTCTAATAATCACATCTCTAAGGTCTTTCATGATTGCGAACTTTCATCTGTCTTGCCTTCTGAACTCTCAGAGGAAGTGGTATCTGGCAAGGTGCTCTTTGTGAACACAACCCAATCATTTACTAAAACATCATAAGCATTTAGCTCACCCGGTGATATGACATGAACTCGATCTAGATTTGCGAAACTTTTCCAAGTGTTTGAATCATTTTGATTCACAACAATCAAGACTCTACCTTCTACGTCCAAAGCGTTAAGAGCCGCTACTGCTGCTTTTGTTTTTGGTAATTCAAAATTCCATTCATCAACGACTACAACACGTTCTGATGCTGCTCGATCAGAAAGAGCTGACTTTAATGCTAGACGAACCATTTTTTTTGGAGTTTTCTGTGAATAATCACGTGGCTTAGGTCCTAATGCAACTCCACCACCACGCCACTGTGGAGAACGAATTGAACCATGCCTGGCACGGCCAGTGCCCTTTTGACGCCAAGGCTTTGCACCTCCACCTCTGACTTCTGCGCGTGTCTTTGTGCTCTGAGTCCCACTACGTCTAGCGGCTAGTTGAGCGGTAACTACTTGGTGCATAACTGCAACGTTAGGATCTAGACCAAAAGTTCTAGGATCTAAATCAATTGTGCCAGTTTTAGAGCCAGTTAAATCTCTTACATCAACAGCAAGCATCAAACCGCTCCTTTTACTGCATCTCTAATTAATACAGTGGAACCGTTCGGACCAGGTACTGAGCCCTTAATTAGTAATAGTTCTTTTTCAGTATCTGCTTGTACAACTTGAAGATTTAAAATAGTAGTCTTTTGATTGCCCATTCTTCCTGGAAGTTTTTTACCTTTGAAAATTCTTGATGGTGTTGCACATTGACCTACTGCGCCAGGTTTGCGATGGACCTTATGGGCACCATGAGAAGCCCTTTGTCCTTTGAAGCCGTGCCTTTTCATAGCTCCTGCAAAACCTTTACCTTTACTTACTGAAGTAACATCAACTCTTAAATTTTCAGAAAGCGTTTCAACGGTTAGTTCCTGTCCTACTTCATATCCATCAACGTCATCCAAACGGAGCTCCACCAGCTTGACTCCTGCATCAACCCCATTAGCAGCAAAATGGCCTGCTTCTGGTTTTGTTAATTTTTGGTCATCCTTATCTCCGAAGGTGACTTGGAGTGCACTGTATCCATCACGTTCTGTAGTTTTAACCCTTACTACACGATTAGGCCTTATACGTAGAACTGTTACAGGGATCACGGAATTATCTTCATCCCAAACTTGGGTCATTCCGACCTTTTCTCCCACTATTGCTTTACTAGCCATTTTTTTTCCTACGCACACCAAACGAATGCTCGTTAATTTGTATTTATGTAATTCCATGCAAACGCTCCGCTCGGGTAACCCCGGCGGAGCGCTGATTTCGGTTGTGCCATTCGGTTCCCATCTATTTGATAGGCCTCAATGGACGTCAGCTATAGGTGTTAAAACAACAAACACCGACTGATAACGATACGGCGCATAATCACATGGCGCAACCGAAAATCCCTTTAATAATGAGAACTTTGACCTGAATATCCCATTTCAGTGACTGTTTTAGAAGTACCGTTTCTTCTAGTTCTAAATATAAAAAATACCTGTAGGTAAAATCCTTGGAAAATCAGCTAAAAGACAGCGAAAAATTACCAAAATGGGTAATTAAATCAATTGCAGCTCTCTTAGGCGGATTTGCAATTCTTTGGTACTCCCGTGGAATTATTTCTGCGCTAAGACCTCTATTGATAATTCTATTAGTTTCTCTATTCCTATCCTTCGCTCTGGAACCGGCAGTGAACAGGCTTGAAAAATTAGGATTAAAGAGAGGGTTAGGAACAGCATTAACTTTCCTATTCTGTTTTGCCGCTCTAGGTGGTTTTGGTTTTCAAGTCGGGTCGCTTCTAGCCGATCAAGTAACAGAATTTAATAATAATATCCCCACCTACCTTGCAGATATTGATGAATTTCTTGATGAGAATTTTGGAATCGAAAACGCCACCTCAGATTTGCAAGAAAAATACGACTCAGGAGCTTTGGCTCAATGGCTCGGTGATTTAGCTGACGATCTTGCACGTTTCGGAACAACCGTGGCCAATGTACTCTTCCAACTTTTTACAATTGCTCTTTTCTCTTTCTACCTAGTAGCTGAGGGACCAAAAGTAAGAAAGCTTGTATGTTCTTTCCTCGCCCCTCGTCGGCAAGGACAAATTTTAGAAGTTTGGGATCTTGCTGTATCAAAAACTGGCGGATACATACTTTCACGAAGTGTTCTAGCTGTACTTTCCGGCGCAATCCATTGGTTAATTTTCGAAATAATAGGACTTCCATCTGCTCTAGCTCTTGCTCTATGGGTAGGCGTTATTTCTCAATTTGTACCCGTTGTAGGAACTTACATAGCAGGCGTATTGCCCCTCCTTGTAGGACTGCTAGGTCAACCTGTTGATGGCCTATGGGTGCTAGTTACAATTGCGGTTTATCAACAAATAGAAAATTATTTAATCTCTCCCAGGATCACTTCTCACACAATGCAAATACACGCTGCTGTAGCATTTGGTTCAGTGATAGCTGGCTCCGCAATACTAGGAGTAGTGGGTGCTCTACTAGCGCTTCCTGCAGCAGCAACCATTCAATCAGTAATAAGTTCGGTTGCGCGCAGACACGAAGTTTCCGAGGAATTACTTAACACAAAAACTCAAAGAGAAGGTTCTCTAAATAGGAAAAAACCCGAAGCTACAAGTAAGGAACAAAAAGAAAACGATTAATTTTGTTGAATTTTTATTTCAATATCTATGCCAGCTGGCAAGTCAAGCCTTTGTAATGAATCAACAGTCTTAGGTGAAGGGTTAAGAATGTCTAGAAGCCTCTTATGAATCCTCATCTCAAAGTGTTCACGAGAATCCTTATCTTTGAAAGGCCCACGAATAACTGTGTAACGATGCTTCTCTGTAGGTAGAGGTACTGGTCCACGAAGGTCTGCTTGAGTTCTACGAACTGTCTCAACAATTTTTTTTGCTGATTGGTCAATCACTTCGTGATCGTAGGCTTTAAGCCTGATTCTTATTTTTTGACTTGCTGCCATAAGTTAAATCCGTACTACTTAATTACCTTCGTTACAGCACCAGCACCTACAGTCCTGCCACCTTCACGAATAGCAAAGCGAAGTCCTTCATCCATAGCAATCGGGGCGATTAGTTCAACCGTCATAGTTGTATTATCACCAGGTATGCACATTTCAGTTCCTTCTGGCAAAGCAATGCTTCCAGTCACATCAGTTGTCCTGAAATAAAACTGTGGCCGGTAATTAGAAAAGAACGGCTTATGACGTCCCCCCTCTTCCTTAGTAAGAACATAAACCTCAGCTTCAAAATGGGTATGAGGAGTTATTGAACCAGGTGCTGCCAAAACCTGACCGCGCTGAACATCTTCTTTGTCAACACCGCGAAGTAGTGCACCAATATTATCTCCTGCTAATCCCTCATCAAGAAGTTTTCTAAACATCTCAACACCGGTACAAGTTGTTTCTGTTGTGTCTTTAATACCAACAATCTCTATTGTGTCACCAGTATTAACCTTGCCCTGTTCGACACGGCCGGTTACAACAGTTCCACGTCCTGTAATTGAAAAAACATCCTCAATTGGCATAAGGAATGGTTTATCAACATCACGCTCTGGCTGAGGGATGTAATCATCTACCTGAGCCATCAAATCAATAATCTGAGCTGCGGCATCTCCATCACCTTCCAAGGCCTTGAGAGCAGAAACTCTAACAATCGGAGTATCGTCGCCAGGAAACTCGTATTCATTTAGAAGATCTCTTACTTCCATTTCTACGAGTTCAAGAAGTTCTTCATCGTCGACAACATCACACTTGTTCAATGCAACAATAATCTTTGGAACCCCAACTTGACGTGCAAGCAAAACATGCTCGCGTGTTTGAGGCATTGGTCCATCAGCTGCAGAAACCACCAAAATAGCTCCGTCAACCTGAGCAGCACCAGTGATCATATTTTTGATGTAGTCAGCGTGTCCAGGCATATCCACGTGGGCATAGTGCCTATTAGCTGTCTCATACTCAACGTGTGAAACATTAATAGTGATACCACGTTCACGTTCCTCCGGAGCATTATCAATATTCTCAAATGCTGTAAATGCTGTATTATCAGGATCTGAATCCGACAATGCCTTAGTTATTGCAGCAGTAAGAGTTGTCTTACCGTGATCGATGTGTCCCATCGTTCCCACATTTACGTGGGGCTTATTTCTTTCGAACTGGGCCTTAGCCATGACTCTCCCTCGAGTTTCTCTATTATTTCTATTATTTTATCTTACCGTCTCAACAGGTTAAGCCTATTCACCACGAATTCTGGTGACAATCTCTTCCTGAACTGATGAAGGTGTTTTTTGATACGAATCGAACTGCATTGTATACGTCGCGCGCCCTTGAGTACGCGAACGCAAATCTGTAGCATAGCCGAACATCTCGGATAGCGGTACCTGTGCGGTAACAACTTGATTATTTCCTCTTGCTTCCATTTGTCCGACTTTACCTCTTCTAGAATTTAAGTCGCCTACTACATCACCCATATAGTCCTCTGGCGTTACAACTTCTACAGCAAAAATTGGCTCTAAAAGAACTGGTTTAGCCTGTTTTATAACCTCTCTGAACCAAGCCTGTGCAGCGATTTTAAATGCCATCTCAGATGAATCAACATCATGATGCTTCCCGTCATTAAGGGTTACTTTCATACCCAAAACTTGAAAACCTGCAAGAACACCAGAAGTCATGGCAGATTGTATTCCCGCATCAACAGCTGGAATATATTCTTTCGGAATACGACCTCCCGTAACTTTGTCTTCAAAGCCATAGGTTTCTTCACCTTCTGTCAAAGGTTCCACCGTCGCTACTATTTCAGCGAATTGGCCTGATCCACCAGATTGTTTCTTATGGGTATAACGATAATTTTCAACAGCTTTTGTAATTGTTTCTCGGTATGCAACCTGGGGTTTACCTACGTTTGCATCGACACGAAACTCACGCAACATTCGATCAACTAAAACTTCAAGGTGCAACTCTCCCATACCACCAATAATTGTCTGACCCGTTTCTTCATCGCTTCTAACCGTAAACGTAGGGTCTTCATCAGAAAGAGCTCCTAAAGCCTTACCCATTTTGTCCTGATCAGCTTTCGATCGAGGCTCAACAGCAACATGTATTACAGGATCAGGGAAATCAAGCTGTTCAAGCATAAGAGGATGATCAGGTGCGCAAAGAGTGTCACCTGTTTTTGTATCTTTTATACCTACACCTGCAACTATGTCACCAGTTCGAACAATATCGAGATCTTCTCGATCGTTGGCATGCATCTCTAAAATTCGTCCAATCCGTTCTTTTGAACTCGATCGAGTATTTAAAACGGTTGCACCTTTTTCCAAGGTGCCGCTGTAAACACGGAAGTAAGTTAATTTGCCAACATGAGGATCGGTCATAATTTTGAAAGCAAGGGCAGAAAAAGGCTCATCGTCACTCACAGCACGCTTGGTGACTTCTTCACTTCGTGGTTCAATACCTTCAACTGGTGGAAGGTCAAGTGGTGAAGGTAAATACTCAACAACAGAATCAAGGAGAGGCTGAACGCCTTTATTCTTAAAAGCTGTACCAGTTAAAATTGGTACACAATCTCCTGAAAGAGTTCCTTTGCGGATTGCGCTTTTCAAATCTTCAATTGTAATTTCTTCCTCACCAACAAACTTCTCGAGGATATTTTCATCGAATTCGGCAAGAAGATCGACAAGTTCTGCCCGGTACTCATCCGCTTGGGTTTTCAAATCATCTGGAATCTCTACCTCATTCCATGAAGCTCCTAGATCTTCACTTTCCCAAACCAAAGCCTTCATGGTTACCAAATCGATAATGCCGGCAAAATCAGCTTCCGCTCCTATGGGTAATTGAAGCACAGCAGCTTTGCAACCGAGACGCTCTTTGATAGTTCCTAAAACGAAGAAAAAATCAGCTCCGGTTCTATCCATTTTGTTGATAAAGCACATCCTTGGAACATTATGACGATCAGCTTGGCGCCAAACTGTTTCAGTTTGCGGCTCCACACCTGCGACCCCATCAAAAACTGCGATTGCACCATCTAAAACTCTTAAAGAGCGTTCCACTTCAACTGTGAAATCAACGTGCCCAGGAGTGTCAATAATGTTGATCCTATGGTCATTCCAGAAACAACTAGTAGCAGCAGAAGTGATCGTAATCCCACGCTCTTGCTCTTGTTCCATCCAGTCCATTGTCGCGGTACCTTCATGAACTTCACCGATTTTATAATTCACACCTGTGTAATACAGGATTCTTTCCGTAGTGGTAGTTTTACCCGCATCAATATGAGCCATAATTCCGATATTGCGAGTTTTCTCAAGAGGGTGTCGATTAGCCATACCTGTTACCTGTTACCTGAATTTTTTACCAACGATAATGAGCGAATGCTTTGTTAGCTTCAGCCATTTTATGCAAATCCTCACGGCGCTTAACAGATGAACCAACCCCATTGGCTGCATCCATTATCTCATTAGCTAAGCGTTCAGACATGGATCTTTCTCTTCTTTCTCGTGCATAATCAACAAGCCAACGAACAGCTAACGTGTTAGCTCGGCGAGGCTTGACCTCAACAGGCACCTGATAAGTAGCACCCCCGACACGCCGGCTTCGTACTTCAAGCTGTGGTCGTATACTTTCCAAAGCATCCTTTAGAACTCCAACAGGTTCACTACCTGTTTTCGTTTCAACTACCTTTAAAGCTCCATACACAATCTGCTCTGCAGTGGATCGCTTTCCATGCCTCAATACTTTGTTTACCAACTGAGTAACCGCACTAGAACGGTATACAGGGTCCGGAGTAAGACTCCTTCTAACAGCAGGTCCCTTCCTAGGCATGATTAATTACCCTTCTTTGCGCCATATCGACTTCGAGACTGGCTTCTTTCAGAAACACCAGAAGTGTCAAGTGTTCCTCTAACAATCTTGTAACGAACACCCGGTAAATCTTTTACACGACCACCTCGTAATAAAACAATTGAGTGCTCTTGTAAATTATGTCCCTCGCCAGGTATATAAGCTGTTACTTCCATCCCACTAGTTAAACGCACCCTTGCTACCTTACGAAGAGCAGAATTCGGTTTTTTTGGTGTAGTCGTAAAAACTCTTGTGCAAACACCGCGTCTCTGAGGGGCTCCCTTCAAAGCAGGAGTAGTCTCTTTTCTACGCTTTGATTGACGGCCCTTACGAACCAGTTGTTGAATTGTGGGCACGACTTACCTCAAACCTTGCCTATTGAAATTGAAAAGCGGTCTAAAACTAACTAAGACACGAAGTATTGAGTCTACGGTCGGCATCTTCAGGTCGCAATAAGAAATCTAAGTATCTCAATCAATTTCTTCAATGGCTTCTTCAATAGCACCATTGGCTAAATTGATCACATCAGCTTCATAAGCACCAGCAAAACTATCTTCACTCTCATTACCGCTGTCTGCCTGAGTTGCTAACCATTCAGCCAGATCTTGCTCTTCATCAGCTGAAGAGTAAAAATCCATAGGCTTATAGTCAGGAGCATGAGTTCCTACACGTCTGTACTCTTGACGACCAGTTCCAGCAGGAATCAATTTTCCAATAATAATATTTTCTTTTAGACCTACCAAATTGTCCTGTCTGCTTTCAATTGCAGCTTCTGTTAGGACTCGAGTCGTTTCTTGGAAAGACGCAGCCGATAACCAAGAATCAGTGGCAAGTGAAGCTTTTGTAATCCCCATTAACTCAGGGCGACCTTCAGCAGGTCTCTTTCCTTCCTCAACCAAGTTTCTATTCGTTGTTGTAAAAATAGGCTGATCTACCTGCTCTCCTGGAAGAAACTCTGAATCGCCAGGGTCACTAATCCTTACCCTTCGAGTCATCTGTCTTACAACTAATTCAATATGCTTGTCATGAATTGACACACCTTGATCTCGGTAAACCTTCTGAACTTCATCAACCAAATACTGTTGGGTCTCTCTAACCCCTTTAATCTCAAGAAGTTCCTTTGGATCCCTCGGACCTTCGACAATTGCATCACCAGCAGAAATTTCATCTCCATCTTTGAACTCGAGACGAGAAATACCTGGAATAAGATGAACCTCTTCCGTGCCGTCATCAGCTACAACTGTGACTTCTCGGCCTCTTCCTTCATCTTCTCCAATTCTGATAACACCTGAGATTCTTGACAAAGTTGCCTTACCTTTAGGTGTTCGCGCTTCGAACAATTCGACTACTCGAGGTAAACCTGCAGCAATATCTCTGCCTGCAGCAGCTACACCACCTGTATGGAAGGTTCTCATAGTTAACTGTGTGCCTGGTTCTCCAATTGACTGTGCAGCTATTACCCCAACTGCTTCACCGATTTCTATAGGTTTCCCAGTTGCTAAAGACATTCCATAACAAGCTCCTGAAACTCCTTGATTTGAATCATCAGTTAACGGCGAAAGAACTCTAACCCGCTCAATTGATGGGTCATCTCGAAGTACAAGCATCTCATCCTCGCCGACGATTGTTCCTTTTTCGTAAACACTTCCATCAGAAAGTTCAACGTCTTCAGCGAGAGTTCTGCTAAATAGTTTTGTCTCTATATGTGAGCGAAAACCCGGTTCGTCCTCTCGTATGTTTTCTACCCAAACTGAACGTACTGGCTTTCCTGAGGCGAAAACATCTTCATCATTAATTATTAATTCTTGACAAACATCAACCAATCTTCTTGTCAAATAACCCGAGTCAGCTGTTCTTAATGCAGTATCGACAAGACCTTTTCGAGCTCCAGGAGTAGCAATAAAGTACTCCAACATAGCCAATCCTTCTCGGAAGTTGGATTTAATCGGTCGGGGTATCAAGTCTCCTCGAGGGTTAGCTACGAGACCTCGCATACCAGCAATTTGTCTCACTTGCATCATGTTTCCCCTTGCACCAGATTTCATCATCATGTCAATAGGGTTAAATGGGTCTTCTTCTAGAACTTCGGCCATTCTTTCGGTAATCTCGGCAGTTGCAGCATTCCAAATCTCAATTTCTTTCTGCCTTCTTTCACCGTCTGTAATTATTCCGCGTCGGAACTGATTCTCTACTTTTTCAGCATCTTTCTCATGTTTATCCAAAATTGCCTGTTTATCAGATGGTGTCTTCACGTCTTCGATAGAGACAGTAATTCCCGACTGCGATGCAAAACGGAAACATTTATCCTTAAGGCTGTCAAGACTAGTTGATACAACTTTCTTCGGATAATGACGTGCTAAATCATCGACAATCGATCCCATAGCTTTTTTGTCAACTTGGTAATTTACATAACCAAAACCTGCCGGAAGGGCTTCATTAAATAATACTCGTCCAGCAGTAGTCTTCTCCCAAACAAGACCGTCCCCGTTTTCTGACTCAAGTGCTAGATCTGGATAACTATCTGATCGGAATTCAATCAACGCATGCAAATGCAACGAACCACTATCTAAAGCTTGCTCAATTTCATGTATTCGCCGGAATGTTCTTCCCTCTCCTGTGGATCCTTCCACTTCACTAGTTAAATAAAAGCCGCCAATGATCATATCCTGAGTCGGAGTAACCAACGGTCTACCGTGAGCTGGGCTCAGTACGTTATTTGCCGAAAGCATTAAGACTCTAGCTTCTGCCTGAGCTTCAGCAGACAAAGGCAAATGAACTGCCATCTGGTCTCCATCAAAATCTGCATTAAAAGCAGTACAAACTAAAGGATGAATTCGAATAGCTTTACCTTCAACCAAAACAGGCTCAAAAGCTTGAATACCTAATCTGTGGAGAGTGGGAGCTCTGTTCAACATAACGGGATGCTCCTGAATGACTTCTTCCAAAACATCCCAAACTTGTGGCTTTCGCCTTTCAACCATTCTTTTAGCAGATTTAATATTCTGAGCAAGTTCTCCATCCACTAAACGCTTCATTACAAAAGGTTTGAACAATTCAAGAGCCATTAATTTAGGAAGCCCGCATTGATGAAACTTAAGAGTAGGGCCAGCCACAATTACTGATCTTCCAGAATAGTCAACTCGCTTACCAAGAAGATTTTGTCTGAATCTTCCCTGTTTTCCTTTTAACATGTCAGACAGAGATTTAAGAGGACGATTACCTGGTCCGGTAACAGGTCGACCTCGCCTGCCATTATCAAACAATGCATCCACAGCCTCTTGCAGCATGCGTTTCTCATTATTAACAATAATTCGAGGCGCTCCTAAATCTAATAATCTCTTTAAGCGGTTATTTCTATTTATTACACGCCTGTACAAATCGTTTAAGTCAGAAGTCGCAAAACGTCCACCATCTAATTGAACCATTGGTCGAAGGTCAGGAGGTATAACTGGAACAGCATCAAGAATCATCGCTCCCGGTTCATTCACACGACGGCCATGCTCATCTCGACGGTTAAAAGAAGCAACAATTTTTAATCTCTTGATTGCCTTCTGCCGACGTTGAGTTGATAAAGGTTTTTGATCTTTAGGTGGATCAATCATTCCTCTTAAAGTGATTTCTTCTTCGTCAAAATCAATGCGATCAATAAGTTGAGACAATGCATCTGCACCCATGCCACCTTCAAAATATTCACCCCAACGATCTTCTAACTCCCGCCAAAGAAGTTCGTCTTCAATTATCTGACGTGGGAAAAGACCCTTAAATTCTTCCCAAGCCCTGTCTAAAACATCTAACTCCTGCTCGTACTGTTCACGTATAAACTGCATATCTTTTTCTGCAGCTTTCTGACGGGCTTTTAAATCAGCATCTTTGAGACCTTCATTTTCCATTTCAGCTAATTCGGCCTCAAGATCCTCTTTGCGACGGTCAAGTTCTCTATCTCGCTCTTCTTCAATCGCATTTCTTTCTTCTGAAAGTTCTTTTTCTAATTCTGGAAGGGCATCGTGCCTTCCTTCCGCATCAACAGTTACAACCAAATTAGCTGCGAAATAAATTACCTTTTCTAGTTGCTTTGCTTTTAATTCCTCTTTAGGTTCATTACCTGTTAATAGGTAAGCCAACCATGACCGTGTTCCACGTAAATACCAGATATGGACTGCTGGTGCTGCCAACTCGATGTGTCCCATACGTTCGCGACGAACCTTAGATCTGGTTACTTCTACGCCGCAGCGTTCACAAATAATTCCCTTAAATCTGACTCTTTTATATTTTCCGCAATAGCATTCCCAGTCTTTGGTAGGACCGAAAATCTTCTCACAAAAAAGACCATCTTTTTCAGGTTTAAGCGTTCGATAGTTAATAGTCTCAGGTTTTTTAACTTCACCATTTGACCACATACGAATGTCATCGGCAGTAGCTAAACCAATTCGAATATTTGAAAACTCGTTGACGTCTATCACTCTTTATTTCCTTATTTTCCTATTGCCTTTTTCTGTTATTACGAAAACGCTCTAACCGCACGTGCAGCTTCACGAGCTGCATCTTCTTCATCAGACCCTCGTTCTGGACGGGAAAGATCAATTCCAAGAGCTTCAGTAGTCCTATAGACATCTTCATCCATCTCTCTGATCTCAACCTCTTTACCGTCATGATCTAGAACTTCGACATTCAGACACAAAGACTGCATCTCTTTAATCAGAACTTTGAAACTTTCAGGTATACCAGGTTCAGGGATATTATCACCCTTAACAATTGCCTCATAAACTCTTACTCGTCCTAGTACGTCATCAGACTTAATAGTTAAAAGTTCTTGAAGGCAATATGACGCACCATAAGCCTCTAGAGCCCAAACTTCCATCTCTCCAAATCTCTGCCCACCGAACTGGGCCTTTCCACCTAACGGTTGCTGGGTAATCATAGAATATGGTCCAGTAGATCTAGCATGAATTTTGTCATCCACTAAATGAGCAAGCTTCAAAATATAAACGTACCCAATACCAATTGGCTCATCATAAGCTTCACCAGTACGACCGTTGTAGAGAACTGCTTTACCATCATCTCTGACAAGTCGTTCTCCTTCAGCTGAATCAGGACGGAGATTCGCAAGAATATTACTTATACTTGGATGATCACTCTGCGGATCTTCTTCATCCCAACTAGCACCATCAAAAACTGGTGTAGCTACATGAACAGAAGGTTTTGTACTCGTTCTTGTTTTCTTTGCCTCTTCCTGTCGATCTACAGGATTCCCAACACCTTCGCCATTGATTTCCCATCCCCACCTAGCGCAATATCCCAGATGAGTTTCAAGAACCTGTCCTACATTCATTCTGGAAGGAACACCTAATGGATTAAGAATAATGTCCACCGGAGTTCCATCTTTCATGTATGGCATATCTTCAATTGGAAGGATCTTTGAAATGACGCCTTTATTGCCATGGCGACCAGCTAACTTATCGCCAACACTAATCTTTCGTTTTTGTGCGACATGAACTCTTACCAACTGATTTACACCTGGTGGTAACTCGTCTCCGGCTTCCCTATCAAAGACTTTGACATCTATAACTTTTCCTGATTCTCCATGAGGTAATTTAAGTGAGGTGTCACGCACTTCACGGGCTTTCTCACCGAAAATAGCTCTCAAAAGTCTCTCTTCAGGAGTCAACTCTGTTTCACCTTTCGGAGTAACTTTTCCAACGAGAACATCACCAGGTGAAACTTCCGCACCAATTCTGATGATTCCTCGATCATCTAGATCAGAAAGTATCTCATCAGAAAGATTAGGTATATCTCTAGTGATCTCTTCAGCACCAAGTTTTGTGTCACGCGCATCTATTTCATGTTCATGAATATGTATAGATGTTAAGACATCGTCCTTTACCAAACGTTCCGAAACGATAATTGCATCTTCATAATTGAAACCTTCCCAGGACATGTAGGCGACCAGAAGGTTTTTACCTAAAGCAAGCTCTCCACTGTCAGTTGAAGATCCATCTGCTAGAAGTTCACTGGCCTTAAATTTTTGACCTGGTACAACTCTGGCTTGTTGGTTAACGCAAGTGTCTTGATTGGACCTTTCGAACTTGACCAATTCATGAGTAGTTATTCCTGATTTACGGTATTCAACAACAACAGACTTGGCATCAACTTCAAGAACAGTCCCAGCTTCTTCGGCAAGAAGCATGTCAGCTGCATCATGTGCTGCAGGAGCTTCCATTCCAGTGCCAATAAAAGGAGCTTCAGCACGTATTAGTGGAACTGCTTGACGTTGCATGTTTGCTCCCATAAGAGCACGGTTTGCATCATCGTGTTCCACGAATGGGATTAAAGCAGTAGCAACCGAAACGATTTGCTGAGCTGAAACATCCATAAGTTGTACTTCAGCGGGTGGCACATACGAAATTTCTGTAGTAGCACCGAAGAAAACATCTTGTTCTAACTGTTGTTTATGATCTTGAAGCGAAGCTGATTGTGGAGAACGACGAACTAACACACGTTCATTTCTAAAAGAACCGTCTGGGTTTAATGGCGCATTGGCCTGAGCAACAACGTACTCTTCCTCTTCTGCTGCATCTAAATGAACAATTTCGTTAGTAACTTTTCCCTTAACTACTTTTCTGTAAGGAGATTCGATAAAACCAAAATCATTTACACGGCCATAAGTCGCGAGTCCACCGATCAAACCAATATTAGGTCCTTCAGGGGTCTCGATAGGACACATTCTTCCATAGTGAGAGAAATGGACATCTCTAACTTCGAAACCAGCTCTTTCACGTGATAGGCCTCCAGGTCCTAAAGCAGACAAGCGGCGCCTATGAGTCAACCCTGAGAGTGGGTTCACTTGATCCATGAATTGAGAAAGTTGGCTCGTTCCAAAAAATTCTTTAATAGAAGCAACAACAGGTCGAATATTGATTAGCGACTGTGGAGTTATAGCTTCTACATCCTGCGTTGTCATTCGTTCACGAACCACACGTTCAAGTCTTGACAAACCGATTCTTACTTGATTCTGAATAAGTTCCCCTACACAACGAATCCTTCGATTTGCAAAATGGTCTTGATCGTCTAGTCGGTATCCCGGTTCACCAGCCGCTAAATGTAAAAGATAAGTACATGTTGCCAGAACTTCTGCTTTAGACAAAACAGTCTGATCACGGGTAGGTCTTTCTAACTCAACACCAAGATTTTTTTCAATCCATTCAATTTCTGGACCAAGTTTGCGATTTAACTTATAACGACCAACTCTAGATAAGTCATACCTTCGTGATTCAAAAAAAGCATTGCGCAAGTAGGCTCTTGCAGCTTCTACTGAAGGCGGTTCACCTGGATGAACTCTTCGATAAATTTCTAAAAGAGCTTCTTCTTCTGTGGTGTTTGACTCGCGATCATTTTCCCACTGGCCTTCAAGGTAATTAAAATGATAAACAAGACGATCAAGAAAACCAGGATAATTCTCGTCATCAAAACCTAAAGCTCTAAGAAGAGTAAACATAGACAATCGACGTTTTCTAGCAACTCGACAACCAGCAGTAACATCTTTACCTGGCTTCTGTTCTACATCGAATTCAATCCATTCTCCTCTATAAGGGTGGACTGTCGCTGTTACAAGCTGATTTTTTGCAAGATTTCTTAATCTATAACGCTCACCAGGTTGAAAAATAACACCCGGCGATCTGACTAGCTGAGAAACAACTACTCTCTCAGTTCCATTAATAATGAAAGTGCCTTTTTCTGTCATGAGAGGGAAATCACCTAAGAAAACAGTTTGTTCCTTTATCTCACCAGTATGAGCATTTTTGAAACGAGCGCGAACGAATATTGGACCTGAATAGGTCATATCCTTTTCTCTACACTCATCTACTGTGAACTTTGGAGGTGGCCTAAGATCTTCATCTTTAGGATCAAACTCCAATTCAAGTGAAAGTGTTTCACTAACATCGGTTATAGGACTTATATCTGAGAAGATACCCTTTAATCCTGATTCCATGAGCCAGTTAAATGACTCATGTTGAACAGAAATTAAATCTGGTAATTCTAAAACCTTTTCAAGGTTTCCAAACGAGTATCGATCTCGAAGTAATGGTCGAGCAGACAACAATAAACTCCCGGCAGAAGCTGATAAATGCGGACAAACTGCACTAAGACGAAATCACCCCATAAATCATGGAGAAATTTTGACGTAACACAGCGAAGTGAAATCCTAATAGAAGCAGACCCCTATGGACAACCCAAGAGGCCATTCTTTTAATGAATTTTAAAGTAATTTGAAAGCAACTTTTCTTGCTCCCGTGGCCATAAAATCCAAAAACAGCGCTTTATTAGGAATAAATTAAGTTACTTTAATTCAATTGTGGCACCAGCAGCTTCAAGAGCTTCTTTTGCCTTTTCAGCATCTTCCTTCGATGCACCTTCCAAGATTGTGCTTGGTGCACCATCAACAAGGTCTTTAGCATCTTTAAGACCCAAGTTTGTAAGAGTTCTAACCTCTTTAATTACTTGGATTTTCTTATCTCCTGCGTCGGCTAGGTGTATGTCAAAGCTGTCTTTCTCTTCAGCTTCCCCAGCACCATCACCTGCTGCTGCTGGTGCTGCTGCTACTGCTGCAACTGGAGCCGCTGCAGTAACATCAAACTTCTCTTCGAACTCTTTTAATAGTTCACTAAGTTCAAGAACACTCATCTCACCGATAGCGTCCAAAATTTCTTCTTTAGTAGCCATTAGGCCTCCTTTTCATCGGTCTCTGCATCAGAAGCATCATCTGCCTCCGAGCTTTCAACTTCCTCGGTCTCTGCATCAGAAGCATCATCTGC